>NZ_BQWE01000011.1:0-229238 GCF_023706025.1 Sphaerotilus sp. FB-3
GGGTCGATGGTCGTACCGCCCGGTCTCATTTCTCCACCGCTCGTGTCCTCAAGGCTGCTGGGCGGTCACCTTGAAAGGGATGCTCCTGAGTGCCCGATGGCCTTTGCACGCGGCGTGCCGGCGGAAATCCGGAAAAACCGCCCCGGCGGTGGGCGCCTGCACCAGCGCCACTCGGGGTCATCCCGGATTCATTTCACGCCGCGGCGGCCGGGCATGGCGGGGGTGCACCTTGGTGGTGCGCCAGCCCGCGCCCGAGCCCGGGCATCCCGGACGCGGTACCGGATCGCTCAGATCGCCTTGCGCAGGTTGGCCGGCGCGATCTTCAGCGCCTCGCGGTATTTCGCGACCGTGCGGCGCGCGACCTGGATGCCCTGCTCCTCCAGCATCGTGCTGAGCTGGCTGTCGGAGAGCGGCTTCTTCTGGTCCTCCGCGGCGACGAACTGCTTGATCAGCGCGCGCACCGCGGTGCTGGAGGCGTTGCCGCCGGCCTCGGTGTTCAGGCTCGAGCCGAAGAAGTACTTCAGCTCGAAGGTGCCGAAGGGCGTGGCCATGTACTTGGCGGTGGTCACGCGGCTGATGGTCGACTCGTGCAGGCCCAGCTCGTCGGCGATCTCGCGCAGCACCAGCGGCTTCATCGCGATCTCGCCGTGGGTGAAGAAGCCCTTCTGGCGCTCGACGATCGCCTGGCTGACCCGCTGGATGGTGTCGAAGCGCTGCAGGATGTTCTTGACGAACCAGCGCGCCTCCTGGAGCCGCGCCGAGAGCGTCGCGCCGCTGCCGGCGTCGTCGGCCCCGCGCTGGCCGCGGTGCTGGCGCAGCGCCTGTGCGTACATGTCGTTGATGCGCAGCCGGGGCATCACGTCCGGATTGAGCACGACCCGCCAGCCGCGGCCGGCCTTCTGCACGATGACGTCGGGCACGACGATGTTGGCCTCGGCGCGCGCGAAGCGCCGGCCCGGCTTGGGCTCGAGCGTGACGATCAGCGACTGCGCGTCGCGGATGTCGTCCTCGTCGGCGCCGGTGGCGGCCACCAGCTTCTTCATGTCGCGCCGCGCCAGCAGCTCCAGATGGCCCTGGCAGATCAGGATCGCGACCCGGCGCGCTTCGGTGGCGTCATGCTCGCGCAGCTGCAGCACCAGGCATTCGCCCAGATCGCGCGCGCCCACGCCGCAGGGCTCGAGGTTCTGCAGCCAGCCCAGCGCGCAGCGCAGCCGGCCGAGCAGCTCTTCGCGCAGCTCGGCGGCGGCCTGCGCCTCCTCCGGCGTCGGGGCCTCGGGCAGCTCGGCCTGGTCGAGGTCGACCGCGGTGACCTCGCCCGGCGCGACATCGCGCCCGAGCGCCTCGCCCAGCTCCAGGCCCACGGCCAGGCGCTCGGCGATCTCCTCGAGCGGATCGGCCAGATAGCCGTCCTCGGTCAGCGAGTCGATCAGCGCCTCGACCAGCAGCTGGTCCTCGGGCGCCAGGCGCATGCCGCGCAGCTGGCTGCGCAGGTGGTCGGGCAGGCTCTCGGCGACGCTGGAGCGCTCGCTCCAGTCGCTGTCCTCGTCGTCGGGTGCGCCGTTGCGGGTGCCGCCGACATCCGACAGGCTCTGGTAGTCGTCCTGGCCGCTGTCCCAGTCGCTGCCGGCGTCGCCGCCGTCGAAGTCGAGCTGGTCGACGCCGGCGCCCTCGCCGTCGCCGCTGCTGCCGGTGTCGGCCGGCACCTCGCCTGCGGAGTCGGTGCCGGGCGCGCTCCAGTCCTCGCGCTCGGCGGCCGTGCTGGTGCCGCCCTCGACGGTGACCGCCTCCGGGCCGCCGCCGCTGTCCTCGTCGGCTTCGAGGAAGGGGTTCTGTTCGAGCATCTGCTCGACTTCCTGATGCAGCTCCAGCGTCGAGAGCTGCAGCAGCCGGATCGACTGCTGGAGCTGCGGCGTGAGCGCCAGATGCTGCGACAGGCGGACCTGGAGGGAAGGTTTCATGGGGCGGTCACATCCGGAAGTGTTCGCCGAGGTAGACCTTGCGGACCTGTGGGTTCTCGACGATCGCCGCCGGCTCCCCTTCGGCCAGCACGCGGCCCTCGCTGATGATGTAGGCGCGGTCGCAGATGCCCAGCGTCTCGCGCACGTTGTGGTCGGTGATCAGCACGCCGATCTGCCGCGCCTTCAGGAAGCCGATGATGCGCTGGATCTCGATCACCGCGATCGGATCGACCCCGGCGAAGGGCTCGTCGAGCAGGATGAAGCGCGGCTGCGTGGCCAGCGCCCGCGCGATCTCGACGCGCCGGCGCTCGCCGCCGGACAGCGCCGGCGCCGGGCTGTCGCGCAGCCGCTCGATCGACAGGTCGGCCAGCAGCGCGCCGAGCTGCTCGTCGATGGCCCGGCGGCCCAGCGGCCGGCCGTCGGCATCCTGCTGCAGCTCCAGCACCGCACGAATGTTCTCCTCGACCGTCAGGCGGCGGAAGATCGAGGCCTCCTGGGGCAGGTAGGACAGGCCGAGACGGGCGCGCTGGTGGATCGGCAGCTGCTCGACCCGCTCGCCGTCGATGCGGATCTGGCCGGCATCGGCCCGGACCAGGCCGACGAGCATGTAGAAGCTGGTGGTCTTGCCGGCGCCGTTCGGTCCGAGCAGGCCGACGACCTCGCCGCTGTGCACCGCCAGATGCACATCCTTGACGACCAGGCGCGCGCCGTAGCGCTTCTGCAGGCCCTCGGCCTCGAGGCGCTGGCGGGGCGGGGCGCTCAACGTGAGCCCTCCGCCGCAGCGTCGGCACCGGCCGGGCGCGAGGCCGCGCCGGCCGGCCGGGGCGTCAGCACGCCACGCACCCGGCCGCTGGCGGCGCCGGGCGCCGCGGGCTGCGCGCTGGCCGGCGTGCCGCCCTGCACCTCGAAGACATCGCGGCCGTGGTCGTAGACGATGGTCTGGCCGCTGACCTGGTCGGCTGGTGCGCCGGCGCGCAGCACCCGCACCTGGGCCTGGCCGATGAAGCGCACCGTCTCGCTGACGCTGTCGTACTCGATGCGGCGCGACTGGCCCTCGACCGTCTCGTCGACGCCCTCGCGCTTCTGGCGGAAGGTGACGAGCTGGCCGTCGGCCGCGGTGGCGATCGCGAACTGGCCGCCCTGCGGGGTTTCCTTCAATTCGACCTGGGCCGCCTTCAGCAGCAGCGTGCCGCGGCTGATCTCGACCCCGCCGCTGAGCACCCGGACCTTGCGCTTGCCGTCGAGCACCATGCGACCGGCATCGAAGGCCAGCGGCTGCGAGCTGTCAGCGCGCTCGGCCCGGGCGGGCGCGATGCTGGCGATCATCAGCAGGGCTGCCGCCAGCAGGGCCGGGGCCGGACGCAGGCAGCGGTGTGAAAACCAGCACGGAACAGCGACAGCAGCCATCAGTGGCAATCGAAGGCATGAAAATTGCATTGTAGCCTTCGATCCGCCCGGTGTCACCGGGCGGGCGGCCGCAGCAGGCGGCCGGTTCCAGGTCCGCCGGGCCTCAGCCCTTGCGCAGGCTGGCGACGAGCTGGTCGGTCAGCGCCAGCGCGCGGGTCTGGCCCTGGATCTCGGAGGCGCCTTCGCCGCCGGCCAGCGCCGGCGAGGTGTAGAAGCGGCCGTGAATGCCCAGGGCCGGCACGCCGTCGATCTTGTAGGCCTCGGAGAGCTGCTTGCCCTGTCGCACCTTGCTCTGCACGCCGAAGGAGTTGTACATCTCGGTGAACTTGGTGCGATCGACGCCGTTGGCGACGACGAATTCAGTGATCGCCTCGGGCTTGTCCAGCCGTGCGCCCTGCTGGTGGACCGCGTAGAAGACCTTGCGGTGCAGCGCCTCGACCAGGTTCATGTTCTCCAGCGTGGCGTAGAGCCGCTGCAGCGGCTCGAAGCTCGGACGGAAGGCGACATGCACGCGGCGGAAGGCGACATCGGCCGGCAGCTTCTTGACCCAGGCCTCGAGCGTCGGCTCGAAGGCGTTGCAGTGCGGGCAGCCGTACCAGAAGAACTCGAGCACCTCGATCCTGCCGGCGGGAGCGGAGACCGGCACCGGCTGCTGCAGCCGCACATAGTGGCGGCCTTCCTGGAAACCGGCCTGGGCCGAGGCCGGTGCGCTGACCAGACCGCCCAGTGCCAGCGCGGCACTGCTTCCGGCGACGAACTCGCGACGCTTCATTCGATGGTTCCTTTCGATGGTTCTGTGCAGGCCGTTCGGACCCGATCCGGGGCCGAAGGTTCAGCGCGGCACGCGCACCAGCGCGGCATCGCCCTGGCCCGAGGCCGAGAGCTGGTCGCGCATGCGTTCCGCATCCTCCCGGCTGTCGTAGGGGCCCAGGCGGACACGGTGCATCACGCGGCCGTTCTGCTCGCGCTCGGTGATGCGGGCCTTGAGCCCGTTCATCGCCAGCCGCGCGCGCTGCTGCTCGGCCTCGTCGGCGCTGCCATACGCACCGACCTGCACGAAGTAGGTGAACGGATCAGCCCCGGTCTTGGCTGACGTCTCGCCACCTGCCGGGGTCGGTGCCGAGGCGCTGGCTTCGGCCCGTGCGGGCGGCTTCGAGGCCGGGCGGGCCGGCGGCGGGGCGCTGGCGGCCTCGGGCGGGCGGCTCTGGCGCTCGGCGATCGCGCCGATCGGGTCGGGCTCCTGGGCCGGCGGTGCGGCGGGCGGCGGCTCGGCGGGGCGGCCGGGCGGACGGCCGTGCAGCGGCGCGTTCGGATCCCACTGGCGGTTCTTCTCCGCCTCGGCGGCATCCTGCTCCGCGGTGCGGCCCGGCACCTTGTCGACGAACGGCACCGGCGCCTTGGTGACGAAGACCGCCACCCCCAGCGCCAGCACCAGACCGCCCAGCAGGCCCACCACCACGCCGACGCCGAAGCCGCCGCGCTGAGTCTTCGCTTTCGATGCCATCACCGTTGTTCTCGTCATCGCGCCGCCGGGCGGCTCACATGCTCTTGGGCGCGTTCACGCCCAGCACCGCCAGCGCGTTGCGCAGCACCTGGGCGGTGGCCTGCAGCAGCGCCATGCGCGCCAGCGCTAGCGCAGCATCCTCGACGAGGAATCGCTCCGCCGCATAGTAGCTGTGATAGGCTGCCGCAATATCGCGCAGATAGAACACCACATCGTGCGGCGCTAGGCCTTCTGCGGCGCGTGCCAACATATCGGGGTACTCGGCCAGCTTGTTCATTAGCACGAACTCAGTCGGTGCAGTTAGCAGTGACAAGTCAGCTCGAGCCAGATTAGCCAACGCGAGCTGGTCATAAAGCCGTTCCGCCACATCGTGGTTCATCGCTTCTTGAGCAAGATGCTGTGCGATCTGTCCGCCCAGACTGGCGTATTGCCTGGGGTTATTATCAGCCCTCAATTCGAGCGACAGCTTATGGAGATGCTTTCTAACATGAACGGATTCAAGGGGAAGGGTCTCAATTTGCCTTTCAAGGAAATCGAATTCCTTATTTTCAACGGCATATCGAACCCGAGCCTGGCGCTCTGGGAACACAGGTAGATTCTCTTCCTCGATGCTACTTGCGTTTGCCAGCAAGGTGATCAATGCACCTAATACCTCTTGTCTCAAAGGCTCTGCGCTGTGGTCACATATCGCCTCTGCAAGATTGGTGAGCACGGCCTTCATTAAGCGGCGGTGCTCTGCCCGAACCTGCGGCCACCCGGCCATCTCTTCGATCCACTGACGCTGCACCGAGCAGATGCGCGCGTGGGCGTACTGGACGTAGAACACCGGGTTCTCGTCGTTGGCCTTGAGCGCCAGGTCGACGTCGAAGACGAACTCGGTGTCGGCCTTGCGGCTGATGAGGAAGAAGCGCACCGCGTCGCGGCTGGTCCACTCGATCAGGTCGCGCAGCGTGACATAGGAGCCCGCGCGCTTGGAGATCTTCACCTCCTCGCCGCCCTTCATGACGGTGACCATCTTGTGCAGCACGTAGTCGGGCCAGCCCTGCGGCACGCCCACGCCGGCCGCCTGCAGGCCGGCGCGCACCCGCGCGATCGTGCCGTGGTGGTCCGAGCCCTGCACGTTGACGACCTTGTCGAAGCCGCGTTCCCACTTGTTGATGTGGTAAGCGACGTCGGGCACGAAGTAAGTGTAGCCGCCGTCGGACTTGCGCATCACGCGGTCCTTGTCGTCGCCGTAGTCGGTGGACTTCAGCCACAGCGCGCCGTCTTGCTCGTAGGTCTTGCCGGCAGCGGTCAGGCGTGCCACGGCGTCCTCGACCTTGCCGTCGGTGTACAGGCTGCTTTCCAGGAAATAGTTCTTGAACTGCACGCCGAAGGCCTGCAGGTCCAGGTCCTGCTCGTGGCGCAGGTAAGCGACGGCGAACTGGCGGATCGAGTCGAGGTCGTCCGGGTCGCCCGAGGCGGTGAACTCGCGGTCGTCGGCCTTGACGGTGGCCTTGGCCTTGAACGCCTCGGCGATGTCGGCGATGTAGTCGCCGTTGTAGGCCGACTCGGGCCACCCGGCGTCGCCGGGCTTCAGGCCCTTCAGGCGGCACTGGGTCGAGTTCGCCAGCGTGGCGATCTGCACGCCCGCGTCGTTGTAGTAGAACTCGCGCTCCACCTCCCAACCCTGTGAGGCGTAGAGATTGCACAGCACGTCGCCCAGCACGCCCTGGCGGCCGTGGCCGACGTGCAGCGGCCCGGTCGGGTTGGCCGAGACGAACTCGACCAACACCTGGCGGCCGTTGGACGGCACGCGGCCGAAGGCGTCACCTTCGGCCAGCACCTGCGCGACCACCTGCTGGCGCGCGGCGGGCTTGAGGCGGATGTTGATGAAGCCGGGGCCGGCGATCTCCAGCGCCTCGACCCACTGCTGCACCGCCGGGCGGGTCTGCAGCGCGGCGATCAGCGCGCCGGCCAGCTCGCGCGGGTTCTTCTTCTGCGGTCGGGCCAGCTGCATCGCGGCGGTGCAGGCGAGGTCGCCGTGGGCGGCCTGCTTCGGGCTTTCGAAGGCGGGCTCGATCGCCGCACCCGGCGCGATCTCGGCCAGCGCGTCGCCGAGGGCGGCGAGGAGTTGCTCTTTGGCTTGAATCATGGGGCGGATTCTACGGGTCGGGTCGGCCGAGCAATCCGCACTTGTGTCGGGCAGGGGCCGGTGAAAAGATCGCCCACCCTGTCCGAGCCCGCCGCCGATGATCGATCTCTCCGCCCCGGACCTCTCCGACCCGCCGCAGCGCATCGGCAAGTACCGCGTGATCCGCCGTCTTGGCGAGGGCACGACCAGCGAGGTCTTCCTCTGCCACGACGAGTTCAACGATCGCCAGGTCGCGGTCAAGCGGGTGCGCGCCAGCGTGCTGGGCGACGCGGCCGACGCGCATGTCTTTGCGCGCTTCTTCGCCTCGGAGGCGGCGCTGGCCGGGCGGCTGCACCATCCGAACGTGGTCGACATCCTGGATGCGGTGCCCGACCCGCGTGCGCCCTGCGTGGTGATGGAGTACGTGCCCGGCACGACGCTGCGGGCCTTCTGCGCGCCCGACCACCTGCTGCCGCTCGACCAGATCGTCGAAATCGGCTTCAAGTGCGCGATGGCGCTGGGCTACTGCTACCGCCAGGGGCTGATCCACCGCGACGTCAAGCCGGCCAACATCCTGACCGTGGGCAGCGACCGCGAGGTGCGCGACATCAAGCTGACCGACTTCGGCAGCGCGCTGAACCTGCGCTCGGACGAGACGCAGGTCCACCGCGTCGGCTCGCTGGCCTACATGTCGCCGGAGCAGCTCGACGGCGCCGAGCTCGACGCGCGGGCCGACATCTACGGCCTGGGCGCGGTGCTCTACCACCTGATCGCCGGCCACGCGCCCTTCGAGGCCTCCAGCCAGGCCAGCCTGATGCACCAGATCTGCCATGTCGAGCCACCCTCGCTGGTGGGCGTGCGCACCGGGGTCTCGCCGGCGCTCGACCGGGTGGTGCGCCGCTGCCTGGCCAAGCGCGCCGACGACCGCCATCCCTCGTGGGAGGCGCTCGGCGAGGCGCTCTCCGGCCTGATCGCGATGCAGCATGTGCCGCGCGGCGCGGTGCAGGGCGTGCTCGACTCCGAGCGCTTCACGCTGCTGCGCACGCTGGACTTCTTCACCCGCTTCGGCGACATCGCGCTGTGGGAGGTGGTGCACCGCGCGCGCTGGGAGCGCCTGCCCGCCGGCCAGGCGCTGTACCGCCGCGGCGAGGAGGGCCGCACCTTCCACATCATCGCCACCGGCACGCTGGAGGTCTGGCGCGACGGCCGGCGCGTGGCGCTGCTGGGCTCGGGCACCTCGGTTGGCGAGATGGCCTATCTGGCGCCCAATCCGGAGCTGCGGGTGCACAGCACCGACGTGATCGTGACCGACAGCGCCACGACGATCTCGTTCACGCCCGACACCCTGGCCCGGCTGAGCCCGGCCACCCGGCATCTGTTCGACGAGGCCTTCATCCGGGTGCTGGTGCGCCGGCTGCATGCCGCGCACGAGGCGCTGGCCCACCCGCGCCGCATCCTGTAGCAGTGACCTGCCTCGGCCAGGGGCGCTGTCCCGGCCGTATCATCGCCCCATGGACACGCTCTACCTGGGGACCAAGACCCTGCACATCATCCTCGTGGCCAGCTGGTTCGCGGGGCTGTTCTACCTGCCGCGCATCCTGGTCAACCTGGCGATGGTCGCGCCCGACAGCCATGCCGAGCGCGAGCGCCTGCTGCTGATGGGGCGCAAGCTGCAGCGCTTCGCCACCGTGCTGATGGTGATCGCGCTGGTGACCGGCCTGGCGCTGTGGCTGGGCTGGCCCTTCTGGCGCGGCCCCGGCAACGGCTGGGTGCATGCCAAGCTGACGCTGGTGGTGGCGGTCATCGGCTTCCACCACATGAACGCGCGGCTGCTGCGCGGCTTCGAGCGCGCCGACAACCGCCGCAGCCATGTCTGGTTCCGTGTCTACAACGAGATTTCGGTGCTGCTGTTCGCCGCGATCGTCGCGCTGGTCGTCTTCAAGCCCTTCTGACCGTCCGGGGCGATGACGACCGCCGCGCTGCCGCCATCGCCTGCGCCGCCTCCTGCGCACCGTTCCTCCTCCTGGCCGCTGGCCTGGCTGTGGGCCGGGCTGATCGTCTATGCCAGCCTGCACCCCTTCGGGCCATGGCGCTGGCCGGTGCTGCTGCCGGGCCAGCTGCCGCACGAGCTGCTGTGGCTGCCGGTGCAGCGCCACAACCGCTTCGATCTCTGGGCCAACTTTGCCGGCTATCTGCCGCTCGGGCTGCTGCTGGCGCTGGCCTGGCTGCGCGCCGGCCTGCGGCCACTGCGCACGCTGCTGCAGGCGCTGCTGTTCGGCTCGCTGCTGTCGCTGCTGATGGAGTGGACGCAGAACCTGCTGCCGCTGCGTGTGCCCTCGCGCCACGACTGGCTGCTCAACAGCGCCGGCACGCTGGTCGGCGCGCTGGTGGCGGTGCTGCTGCTGCGCCTGGGCGTGCTGGCGCACTGGCAGCGCCTGCGCGACGTGATCTTCGTGCCCCACGGCACGCTGGGGCTGGCGCTGCTGCTGTCCTGGCCGATCGGGCTGCTCTTTCCGCCACCGGTGCCGCTGGCCACCGGCCAGGCGCTGGAGCGGCTGCTGGTCGCGCTGGATGCCTGGCTGGCCGACACGCCGCTGCACCGCTGGATTCCGCTGCCCGATCCGGTCGGCGCACTCGAGCCCGGCACCGAGGTCTCGGTGATCGCGCTCGGGCTGCTGGCGCCCTGCGTGGTCAGCTTCGTGATGCTGCGGCGGGTGCGCCACCGCATCCTGACGCTGGCGCTGCTGCTGCTGGCCGGCGTCGGCGCGACCGCGCTGTCGACGCTGCTGAACTTCGGGCCCGAGCACGCGATGTCCTGGCTGACGCCGCCGGTGCTGCCGGGCCTGCTGGTCGGGCTGGGCCTGGGGCTGGGCCTGGCCTTCGCGCCGCGCCGGCTGGTCG
The DNA here is from genome assembly GCF_023706025.1 of Sphaerotilus sp. FB-3. NCBI lineage: Bacteria > Pseudomonadati > Pseudomonadota > Betaproteobacteria > Burkholderiales > Sphaerotilaceae > Sphaerotilus > Sphaerotilus sp. FB-3. Next base: position 9,884 of record NZ_BQWE01000011.1, read on the forward strand.
CCGCGCTGGGTCTGGTGGCGCTGACGCTGCTGATCATGCTGGTGACGCAGGCCGGCACCGATCCCTATTTCTCGCTGAGCCTGACCGGCTGGGAGCGCGGGCGCTTCATCCGCTTCCACGGGCTGGCGCAGTGGATCGGCTGGCTCTGGCCCTTCGCGGCGCTGCTGTTTCTGCTGATCCAGGTGGCCGATCCCCACCGCATCCGAGCCCCCGCGAGTCCGTCGCGATCGGGGTGACTCCTACAATCCGTGCCATGAGCAGCTACTTCCAACGCCACATCTTCTTCTGCCTGAACCAGCGTGACAACGGCGAGTCCTGCTGCGCCGACCACGATGCCCAGGCAGCCTTCGACCACTGCAAGAAGCAGGTCAAGGCCGCCGGTCTGGCCGGGCCGGGCAAGGTGCGCGTCAACAAGGCGGGCTGCCTGGACCGCTGCGCCGGCGGCCCGGTCGCGGTGGTCTACCCGGACGCGACCTGGTACACCTTCGTCGACCGCAGCGACATCGACGAGATCGTCGAGTCGCACCTGAAGAACGGCCAGGTCGTCGAGCGTCTGGTCGTGCCTGCGGACGTCGGCCGATGAACGCGCAGACCGAACGCGCCCGGATCGCCGGTCCGGTCGGCACGATCGAGATCGCGATCGACCACCCGGCCGATCGCGAGGCGCCGGTCGGCGTGGTGGTGTTGTCGCATCCGCACCCGCTGTTCGGCGGTACGATGGACAACAAGGTGGTGCAGACCATGGTCCGCGCCTTCCTGCAGATGGGCTGGCGCACGGTGCGCCACAACTTCCGCGGCGTCGGTGCCAGCGAGGGCACGCACGACGAGGGCCGCGGCGAGAGCGAGGATCTGCTTGCGGTGATCGCCGCGCACCGCCTGCCCGGACGCCCGCTGGCGCTGGGCGGCTTCTCCTTCGGCGCCTATGTCACCACGCTGGCGGCGGCGCAGCTGGAGGGCGACGCGCGCGCCTCGCGCCTGCTGCTGGTCGGCCCGTCGACGCAGCGTGCGCTCCCCGCCGACGTGCCGCCCGACACCGTGGTGATCCACGGCGAGGCCGACGATGTGGTGCCGCTGTCGGCGACGATGGACTGGGCGCGGCCGCAGCAGCTGCCGGTCATCGTCATGCCCGGCACCGGCCATTTCTTCCACGGCCAGCTCACGCAGCTGCGTGACCTGATCGTGCGCAGCTGGCGCTGACCGGCCTGCGCCCCTCCGCCGCCGTGCCGGGGAACCGGCCGGCCGCCCGCGTGTTCCAACACGCCTGAACGAATCCGACCGCTCCGATGAAACGACTCCTTGCCTCTCTCGCGCTGGCCGCGCTGCTGCCGCAGACCGTGTTCGCCCAGGCGCTGCCCCAGCCGCCCGAGATCGCCGCCCGCGCCTATGTGCTGCTCGACCTGAGCGCCAACCAGCCGCTGGCCGCGCGCGATGCCGACGTGACCGTCGAGCCCGCTTCGCTGACCAAGCTGATGACCGCCTACCTGGTCTTCCAGGCGCTGCGCGACAAGAAGCTCGCGCTCGACCAGGAGCTGACCGTGTCCGAGCGCGCCTGGCGCACCGGCATGACCGATGCGTCGCGCATGTACATCCAGGTCGGCAACAAGGTGAAGGTCGAGGACCTCATCAAGGGCATGATCGTGCAGAGCGGCAACGACGCCACCGTGCTGCTGGCCGAGGCGGTCGGCGGTTCGGTCGAGAACTTCGTCGCGATGATGAACCGCCAGGCCCAGGCCTTCGGCCTGAAGGTGTCGCAGTTCAGGAATCCCGAGGGTCTGCCGGCCCCGGGCCATGTCAGCACGGTGCGCGAGCTGGGCATCATCGCCACCCGGCTGCTGCAGGACTTCCCCGGCGAGGTCAAGTTCTACTCGATCAAGGAATTCACCTTCAACAAGATCACGCAGCAGAACCGCAACCTGCTGCTGTGGCGCGATCCGAGCGTCGACGGCCTGAAGACCGGCTACACCGATGCGGCTGGCTACTGCCTGATCGCCACCGCCAAGCGCGACCTGCCCAACGGGCCGCGCCGGCTGCTGAGCGTCGTCGTCGGGGCCTCGTCGAAGGAATCGCGTGCGGTCGAGAGCCAGAAGCTGCTGAACTGGGGCTACAGCAGCTGGGATGCGGTCAAGGTCTACGATGCCCGCCAGGTCATCACCTCGGCCGAGGTCTGGAAGGGCGCGGCCGCCACTGCCAAGATCGGCACCCAGGTGCCGGTGAGCGTGGCCGTGCCGCGCGGGGAGGCTGCCCAGGTCAAGACCCAGCTGGTGCGCACCGATCCGCTGATCGCGCCGCTCAGCCAGGGCCAGCAGGTCGGCACACTGAAGGTGCTGTCGGGCACGCGCGTGCTGGCCGAGGTGCCGGTCACCGTGCTCGAGCCGGTCGCTCAGGCCGGCATGTTCGGGCGCGCCTGGGACCAGCTGCGCCTGTGGCTGCGTTGAAGCAAGGAGAACCCGAGATGCACACCCCGCCCGTCATTCCGCCCGAGCAGTCGCTGATCGAGTATCCCTGCGCCTTCCCGATCAAGGTCATGGGCCTGCATGTCGAGGGCTTCGCGGCCGCGATCGCGCAGGTGGCTCTGCAGTTTGATCCCGGCTTCGATCCGGCGACGATCGAGCACCGCCCCAGCGCCAAGGGCAACTACCTTGGCCTGACGATCACCATCAACGCCACCAGCCGCGAGCAGCTCGACGAGCTCTACCGCACGCTGACCACCCATCCGATGGTCAAGATGGTGATCTGAGGTCGTGATCTGAGGGGGATCTGCGCTCAGATCCCCATCGCCCAGGCGATGATGTTCTTCGCCACGAAGCCCAGCATGCCGAAGGCCAGCACGACGAACAGGATGAAGGTTCCGAACTTGCCGGCTTTCGACTCGCGCGCGAGCTGCAGCACGATGAAGAGCATGTAGAGAATGAAGGCGCTGACACCGATGGTCAGACCGAACTGGGCGAGCTGTTCCTCGGTGTAGCCGAACATGGGCAGGCGGGCGGGGGGCGAAAGAGGGTGGGGCGCGTCGGGTGCGGCAAGGCGCCGGCATGATACGCGCTGGCGCCGGTCGGGCCGTCATGCCCTTTTGCAGCTCAGGCCTGCCGATTGATGGCGATCAAGTTCTTTCCCGGCGACCGTGACACGTGCCCCTGTGGCGTGTCGTCGGAGAGACACGCGGGTGTCTACGCTGCTGCGCTGGCGCGTCGGCTGGCCCGGGGTCAGGCGCTGCTTCGGCTCAGCCCTCGGCCGGCAGCAGGTCGCGGTAGGCATGCCAGCTGGCATGGCCCAGCATCGGCATCACGAAGACCAGGCCCAGCATCAGCGATCCCATGCCGAGCAGCGTGAATCCCATCACCAGCACCGCCCAGACGCCCATCGGCACCGGGTTCTCCAGCACGGTGCGCCAGCTCGCCAGCACCGCGTCGCTGACGCTGACCTGACGGTCGACCAGCATCGGGATCGCGGTCACGCTCGAGGCGAACACCGGCGCCGCCAGCAGTCCGCCCAGCGCCAGCCAGATCTCGAACAGCCAGGATTCCCGGTTGAGCACCACCTGGTGCACGAAGTCGACAGGCGTCAGGACAGGCTGCGGTGCCATCAGGGTGATCAGTGCGGCCGAGGTCATCACCCAGCCGGTGCCTGCGGCGGCCAGCAGCAGCCCGAAGCCGACCAGACGCCGATCCAGCGAGCGCCAGATCGTGAAGACCGTGGACCAGCCCGCGGTCTCGCCCCGCTCGAGTGCGCGGCTGACCGCATACAGGCCGGTCGCCATGATCGGTGCGACCAGCAGGAATCCTGACATCGATCCGGCCAGCAGCCAGAACCTCTCGCGTGCGCCCAGCATGACCAGCACACCGAAGCAGGCCATGACGGCGCCATGCCCGAACCCGACCCCGGGCGTCAGCCGGATGTCGTGCCATGCACGTTCCAGCCAGGTCATCGGCTGCAGGGGCCGGAGGATGCGCACCGGCAGGGCGGTAACGGCGTGAGCGTTCATGCGGCCCATCCTAGGCCTGTCGACATCACCCTGATACCCGTGCTGTTCCTAGGTCGGGTGCGATTCGTGGGGGCATGGGGTTTCATCGAGGCAGCAGGCCTGGTCGATCCGAGGGTTTCTCCTTGATCCGGAACCTGAAAAATTACCGGGTATCCGACTGATACCCGATTCCATCTTTGGGGGGCTTTCCGGCTGCGGCGCGCGTGGCCTAGCATGATCTCGACTGTCAAGACATTTCCGCCGGACATGTCGCAGTAATTCGGAAACTCTCGTGAATGCGATGAAACCCTCATCCACTGGCCCGTCGATTTGCCGAATGACCGTTCCGAGCCTCTCTCCTCCTCGCGATACCTGACCGTTTTTTCGAGCTTGCCACCGCCATGAACACCTCGCTCTCTCTGGCTGCCTCGTCGGCCCCCTCGACCCGCCCCGCCGCTGCGCCACGCTTCCACGCCCTGCGCTCCTGGCTGAGCCTGATGCGATCGCGTCGCGCCCGGCTCGTGGCCGACCTGGACCGTGACCGTGCGGCGCACGAGGCCTGTGCCAGCGAAGGTGTTGCGCTCGAGGTCCGCTCGATCGATCTCGACGGCCGGCGTTTCGAGGCGCTCTATCGCCATGGCGATCTGATCTGCCTGCTGCCGGATTCGCCGCGCAACTGAGGGCGGATTCCTGGACTGTCGGCTGAACGGCTGATCGTGGCCATTCTGTGCGCCTGATCGGGGGATTGGCGCATACGCGGTGCTCATAACATCGGCCAGGACATTCTGTGCCGTCACATCCGCCTGCCGAGGAGCCGGACATGAGCCCGCCGCCCCCCCTTCCGACCGACCCCGATGCCTGGGGTGCCTTTCTCTGTGCCGTGCCGGCGCCGATCCTGGCCGATACCGCCGAGCAGCTGACCGAGCTGGCGCTGCTCGAGGAGCGTTGCGGCAATGTCGACGCGCACATGATCGCCGACGCGGTGCGAGGTGATCCGCTGATGACGATGCGGGTGCTGTCCCACGCCGGCCGGCATCGCGGCGAGCATCAGGTCACCGAGGTCCAGACCGTCACGGCGGCGGTCGTGCTGATGGGCATCGGTCCTTTCTTCCGCGCCTTTCCTCCCGCGGGCCTGCGGGTGCTGGAGGAGGAACTGCGTACCGGTGCCGACCCGCAGCGGCTCGACGAGGCGATGCGCCTGCTCGAGCGTGCCTGGCGCACCGCGCGGGTGGTCACCGAGTTCGAGCTGCAGCATGGCGATCCGCATGCCGAGGCGATGCAGGGCGCGGCGGTGATGCACAACCTCGCCGAGGTGCTGCTGTGGTGGCGGGCGCCGGAGGTGGCGCGTCGGCTCGGACGCGATCCCGACGAGGACCGCCAGCGCGAGCTGCTCGGCGGCACGCTGGTCGAGCTGCAGCAGGCCCTGATGAGCCACGCCCGGCTGTCGACGCTGCTGTGCCATCTGCTGCCGCGTCCGCATGAGGACGAGCACGATCCCGAGCGTGGCAGTCTGGCGCTGCTGCGTCCGCAGCGCCGGCTGCTGGCGCTGTCGGCCACGCTGGCGCGCCGAGCCGAGCTTGACCCACCGGCCGGGCTGGCCCTGGAGGAACTCGAGGAGCTGGCGCAATGGCTGGCGCTGTCGACACCCGCGGCCGAACGTCTGGCCATCCAGGCCCTGCTCTGACCTGAATGAAGTCGGGACTTGACCTGATCGGCGGATCACCCGGCCACCGCAGGGGCTGATCCTCGCCACGGTGCTCGATCGGGCGTCGCTACAATGCGGGCTTCGTGTCCGAGGAGCGTTGCAAGGCCGGTCGATTCAGACGACCGCCCCAGGCTCGGACCCCTTCCCACAGGCAACGGCGCTCACCCGTCCGACCGCATCCGACGCGGCCGGGAATTCCGGGGTGAGCTGCGCGCATCGCACGTCAATCGTGCCTGGTGCCGCGCCCGCCGGCCTTCCTGCCGACGACGACCGCGCGGGCCGGACGGTTCCACTTCTGGAACTTCTGGAGCTTGCTGACATGAACGCTGCCGTCGAATCCGTCTTCCGCGACTTCCACATCGCCGATCTCTCGCTGGCCGACTGGGGCCGCAAGGAGCTGACCATCGCCGAGGGCGAGATGCCCGCGCTGATGGCGATCCGCCGCGAATTCGCCGAGAGCCAGCCGCTCAAGGGCGCGCGCATCACCGGCTCGCTGCACATGACCATCCAGACCGGCGTGCTGGTCGAGACGCTGCAGGCGCTGGGCGCGCAGGTCCGCTGGGCTTCGTGCAACATCTACTCGACCCAGGACCACGCCGCTGCCGCGCTGGTGGCCCGCGGCACGCCGGTCTTCGCCTACAAGGGCGAGACGCTGAAGGACTACTGGGACTACACCCACCGCATCTTCGACTTCGGTCCGGCCGGCACCGAGGGCGAAGGCCCGAACATGATCCTGGACGACGGCGGCGATGCGACGCTGCTGATGCACCTGGGCAAGAAGGCCGAGAAGGACGCGTCGGTCATCGCCAATCCGGGCAGCGAGGAAGAGCGCGAGCTGTTCGCCTCGATCCGGGCCAAGCTGGCGGTCGACCCGACCTGGTACAGCCGCAAGAGCGCGCAGATCCTCGGCGTGACCGAGGAGACCACCACCGGCGTGCACCGCCTGAACGAGATGTCGGCCAAGGGCCAGCTGATGTTCCGCGCGATCAACGTCAACGACTCGGTCACCAAGTCGAAGTTCGACAACCTCTACGGCTGCCGCGAGTCGCTGGTCGACGGCATCAAGCGCGCCACCGACGTGATGATCGCCGGCAAGATCGCCGTGGTCTGCGGCTACGGCGACGTGGGCAAGGGCTCGGCCCAGGCGCTGCGTGCGCTCTCCGCCCAGGTCTGGGTCACCGAGATCGACCCGATCAACGCGCTGCAGGCGGCGATGGAAGGCTACCGCGTCGTGACGATGGAATGGGCGGCCGCACAGGCCGACATCTTCGTGACGACCACCGGCAACCGCGACGTCATCACCTACGAGCACATGGCGGCGATGAAGAACAACGCCATCGTCTGCAACATCGGCCACTTCGACAACGAGATCCAGGTCGCCCGTCTGGAAGAGAAGTGCCGCTTCGAGGAGATCAAGCCGCAGGTCGACCATGTCGTCTTCGAGGACGGCAAGCGCATCATCCTGCTGGCGCGCGGCCGCCTGGTGAACCTGGGCTGCGGCACGGGCCATCCGAGCTACGTGATGTCGTCGAGCTTCGCCAACCAGACGCTGGCGCAGATCGAGCTGTACGCGCACAAGGACGCCTACGACATCGGCAAGGTCTACGTGCTGCCCAAGCACCTCGACGAGAAGGTCGCCCGCCTGCAGCTGACCACGCTGAACGCCCAGCTCACCACGCTGACCGAGGAGCAGGCCGCCTACATCGGCGTGCCGGTGCAGGGCCCCTACAAGCCCGACACCTACCGCTACTGATCGGCCCGGAGCGCTTGCCGAGATGCGTGCCGACCAGATGCTGGTGAGCCGCGGCCTGGCGCCGACGCGCTCGGCCGCGCAGCGGCTGATCGCCCAGGGCGCCGTGCGCTGGCTCGGGGCCCGGGGCTGGAGCGTGCCGCGCAAGGCCGGCGACGAGCTGCCCGAGGGCTGCGAGATCGAGGTCACCGACGACGCCGAGCTGCGCTGGGTGTCGCGCGGGGGCCTGAAGCTCGACGGCGCGCTGGCGGCGACCGGACTGGCGGTGGCCGGCCGGGTCGCGCTCGACGTCGGCCAGAGCACCGGCGGCTTCACCGACGTGCTGCTGGCGCGCGGCGCCGCGCGGGTGGTCGGCCTCGATGTCGGCCACGGCCAGCTGCACCCGCGGCTGCGTGGCGACGCCCGCGTCACCGCGCTGGAGGGCGTCAACGCGCGCCATCTGGTGGCGGCCGATCTGGGCGCGGCGTGCCCGGCCGAGGGCTTCGGCTTCATCACCGGCGACCTGTCCTTCATCTCGCTCGCGCTGGTGCTGCCGGCGCTGGCGCCGTTGCTGGCTCCGGCCGGCGATCTGCTGATGCTGGTCAAGCCGCAGTTCGAGCTGCAGCCCGGCGACATCGGCAAGGGCGGACTGGTGAAGGACACAGCCGCGCTGGCGCGGGTCGAGCCCAAGCTGCGCGAGGCCGCGGCCGGCTGCGGCCTGGCGGTGGCGGCCTGGCTCGACAGCCCGGTGACCGGCGGCGACGGCAACCGCGAATTCCTGATGCACGCGCGTCGCGCCGGCTGACCGGCCGGTGGCGTCGCGCCGACGACCTCTTCTCCCGCTGGAGACTTCTCCCATGACGACGACCCCCGCGGCCTCGCTGCCGCTGAGTCTCGAGTTCTTTCCGCCGAAGACGCCCGAGGGCACGGCCAGGCTGGCGCAGGTGCGCCGCGAGCTCTATGTGCTGGAGCCGCAGTTCTGCTCGGTGACCTACGGCGCCGGCGGCAGCACGCAGGACGGCACGATCGGCGCCGTCCAGGCCATTCTCGACGAGGGCCGCGAGGCGGCTTCGCACTTCACCTGCGTCGGCGCGACGCGCGAGTCGGTGCGCGAGCGCCTGGCGCAGTTCAAGGCGATGGGTCTGAAGCGCATCGTCGCGCTGCGCGGCGACCTGCCCAGCGGCTTCGGCCCGATGGGCGAGTTCCGCCACGCCAGCGACCTGGTGAGCTTCATCCGCGCCGAGACCGGCGACCACTTCCACATCGAGGTGGCGGCCTATCCCGAGATGCATCCGCAGGCGAAGTCGCCGCAGGCCGACCTGCAGGCCTTCGCGGCCAAGGCCCGCGCCGGTGCCGACTCGGCGATCACGCAGTTCTTCTTCAACTCGGATGCCTATTTCCGCTTCGTCGAGGAGGCGCAGGCGCTGGGCGCGGACATTCCGGTGGTGCCCGGCATCATGCCGATCACCAACTCCAGCGGCATCCTGCGCTTCGCCGACAGCTGCGGCGCGGAAGTGCCGCGCTGGATCCGCCTGCGCCTGCAGAGCTTCGGCGACGACAGCGCCTCGATCCGCGCCTTCGGCCTGGACGTGGTGACCGACCTGTGCGAGCAGCTGCGCTGCGCCGGCGTGCCGGCGCTGCACTTCTACACGATGAACGCCAGCGCGACGGTGCTGGAGATCTGCCGCCGGCTCGAGCTGCTGCCGCACGCGTGATGCGCAAAAGCGACAGCTTGCAGGCGCACCTCTGACGCAGGTCAAGCCGGCTGCGCCCTGAGGCGCACGCAGGCAGCGACTTGAGCCGCCGCAAGTCGACAGGCGGCGCGTCAGGCTCCAATGGATTCATGCCCGGTGCCAAGGAGGTGCCGGAAACCGAATTCCCTCAGGAGCCCGCCATGAACAAGACCTGCCTCGCCCTCGCTGCCGTTGCCGCCCTCGTCGCCACGCCGCTCGCCTCGGCCCAGAACGCGGCTGGCGATCTGGTGATGCGTGCCCGCGTGGTCCATCTGGATCCGGCCAACAAGGACAGCATTCCCGGCCTCGACGTCGGCATCAACAGCAAGGTGCTGCCGGAAGTCGACTTCACCTACTTCATCTCGCCGAACCTGGCCGCCGAGCTGATCCTGACCTATCCGCAGAAGCAGGATGTCAAGGCGGGTGGCACCAAGATCGGCACGCTCAAGCACCTGCCGCCGACCCTGACGCTGCAGTACCACTTCACCGACCTGGGCCTGGGCGCGCTCAAGCCCTATGTCGGCGCCGGCCTGAACTACACCCGCTTCTCGAACGTCAGCCTGCCGAGCGGCCTGTCGATCGACAAGAACAGCTTCGGCGGCGCGCTGCAGATCGGCACCGACTTCGCCATCGACAAGAACTGGTCGGTCAACCTGGACGTCAAGAAGGTCTGGATCCGCACCGACCTGAGCGCTGCCGGCACCACGCTGGGCAAGATCAAGGTCGATCCGGTGCTGGTCGGCGTGGGCGTTGGCTACAAGTTCTGATCCCGGACCCGGATCGGGATCCGATTGCGGGGTGACCGGGCGGCCTCAAGCGCCCGGGGGGAGAGCGTCGGGGAGAGAGACCGCGGCCGTGGCAGGCAACTGCCACGGCCGCTCCCCTTTCCGGGGCGCCTTTGTCCGTTCGGTGTCCGTTCGGTGCAGGCTCAGGCGTCGCGCTGCCAGACCGTGCCTTCCTCGGTCAGCATCGCGTCGAGCGGCACGTCGTGCGGTTCGGCCGCGAGCCAGGGAATGAAGCCGTGGCCGTAGCCGATGCCGGCGGTGTAGGGCATCGGGTCGAGCGAGGCCAGCGTGCGGTCGTAGAAGCCGCCGCCGTAGCCCAGGCGCACGCCCTTCGGCCCGAAGCCGACGCAGGGCACCAGCAGCAGCTCGGGGTGGAACTCCTCGGTGTCCTTGGGCTTGAGAATGCCGTAGGCATCCTCCTCCATCGGGCAGCCCGGGTACCAGACATGAAAGCGCAGCTGGCGTGTCTTCTTGTCGATGACCGGCAGGCCGATGCGGCGCGAGGGGTCGGATTCGCTCCAGCGGTAGAGCGCCGGCAGCGCGTCGAACTCGCCCTTGATCGACCAGAACGCGCCGATGGTGCGCTCGCGCCGGGTCAGCAGCCAGACCATCAGCACCTCCTGCAGATGCACCGAGCGCTGGTGGCGGTCGCTCATCGACATGCGCTCGGCCTGGAGCTGCTTGCGCAGCACGGCCTTGTCGCGGGGCGGATCGGGCAGCTTGAAGGTCGGCATGGTGCTTGAAGGCGGCAGGAGGATCGTCTGATTGTGCGTGGCTTTGACGCACCGCGGCAACCCGGCACGGGCCTCGTGTTTGGGGCCTGGCCTACACTGGATTTCCTTCCTGCCGACCCGGCCCCCATGACACGACCGACCCTTTCCCGCCGCGGCCCGGCGGGCGCGATCCTGGCGCTGCTGGCCGCGGTCAGCCTGCCGCTGCTGCCGCAATCCTGTTCTGCCCAGAGCGTCGACGCCGCCGGCATCGTCGAGACCTCCCTGTCGACCCGCACCGCGCCGATGCGCCAGCTCGACGAGCGCCTGGCGCAGGCGCGTGAGGCCTGGCGCAAGCGTGACCGAGCCCGGCTGCGTGCGCACCGCGACGTGCTGGTCGAGGCGGGCCATCCCTTGGCGATGTGGGCCGACTACTGGGATCTGAACCTGCGCCTGGCCGAGGCCGCGCAGCCCGAGCTGGAGGCCTTCTATGCCCGCTGGCCGGGCAGCTATGTGGAAGACCGGCTGCGCAACGACTGGCTGCTCGAGCTGGGCCGGCGGCGCGACTGGCGCAACTTCGCCGTCGATCATCCGCGTTTCCGGATGAACGACGACCGCGAGGTGAGCTGCTATGCGCTGCTGCTGCGTCACCAGGCCGGCGAGGATGTGCGCGCGGCGGCCCGCAGCGCCTGGTTCGCGCAGCGCGACGGTGGCGACGGCTGCACGCTGCTGGTGGCCGCGCTGCTGGAGGCTCGCCAGTTCAGCCCGGCCGACGTCTGGCTCAAGGCCCGCCAGGCGGCCGAGGCCAAGCGCACGGCCGCCGCGCGTCAGGCGCTGAGCCTGCTCGATCAGGACAGCTCGGCGCTCGGCGAGATTCTCGAGCAGCCGCAGCGCTTCCTGGCCCGGCGCGCCGATGTCGGCACCCGTCCGGGTCTGGAGCTGACGCTGATGGCGCTGGCGCGGCTGGCCGCGACCGATCCGGCGCTGGCCGCCACCGAGCTGCAGGCGCGCTGGCAGGCGCAGCTGCCGGCCGAGGCGCAGTCCTGGGCCTGGGGTGCGGTCGCGCGCCAGGCGGCGATGAAGCTGATGCCCGAGGCCGACGGCTGGTTCCGCCGTGCCGGTCTGGCCGAGCGCGAGGTCGAGTGGAATGACGACGCTCTGGCCTGGCGGGTGCGCGCCGCGCTGCGCAGCGAGGATGCGGGCCGCTGGAGCCGCATCCTCGAGGCGATCGACGCGATGAGCCGCACCGCGCAGGCCGACGATGCCTGGATCTACTGGAAGGCGCGTGCGCTGCAGGCCACCGCCCAGCCGGGCGCGGCCGCGCTGCTCGAGCGCATCGCCGGCCAGTACAGCTTCTACGGCAAGCTCGCCGCCGAGGATCTGGGCCGGCCGCAGCAGCTTCCCGCCCGCCCGGCACCGCTGTCCGCCGCGGAGCGGGCGCAGGCGGTGCGCCATCCCGGCCTGGACCGGGCGCTGGCGATGATCGGCCTGGGCCTGCGCAGCGAAGGCGTGCGCGAGTGGAACTTCTCGCTGCGCGACATGAGCGACCGCCAGCTGCTGGCCGCCGCGCAGCACGCCTGCGACAACGCGGTCTGGGACCGCTGCATCAACACCAGCGAGCGCACCCGCCAGGAAGTCGACATGGCGCAGCGCTTTCCCACGCCCTTCCGCGAGGATGTGCTGGCCGCCGCCCGCGAGGTCGGGGTCGATCCGGCCTATGTCTACGGCCTGATCCGCCAGGAGTCGCGCTTCGTGACCGATGCGCGCTCCGGCGCCGGTGCCTCCGGCCTGATGCAGGTCATGCCGGCCACCGCGCGCTGGACCGCCCGCCGCCTGGGCATGCCCTACACCGATGCGCAGATCGCCGACAAGTCGACCAACCTGAAGCTCGGCACCGGCTACCTGAAGCTGGTGCTCGACGACTTCGGCGGCTCGCAGGCGCTGGCGGCGGCCGGCTACAACGCCGGCCCGAACCGGCCGCGACGCTGGCGCGAAGGCCCGGTCATGGAAGTGGCCGCCTGGGCCGAGAACATTCCCTTCACCGAAACCCGCGACTATGTGAAGAAGGTGCTGTCGAACGCCAGCTACTACGGCGCGCTGATGGCCGGGCGCGCGCAGGTCACGCTCAAGCCGCGCCTGCAGCCGGCCATCGGCCCGCGTCCGACCGAGGCGCCGGCGGAGAACCGCCAGCTGCCCTGACCGATGCTTTCCGAGGATTCTTCACCATGGCCTTTCGCAAGCTGCTGATCCTGGGCGGAACCGGTTTTGTCGGCCGCTCGCTGGCGGCCCGCTGGGCGGCCGAGCCGGCCGCCGCCGGCTGCGCCATCGTCGTGCCGAGCCGCCGCCCGAGCCGGGGCGTCGCGCTCGCGACGCTGCCGACGGTGCAGCGCATCGCCGCCGACGTGCATGATCCGGCCACGCTCGAGCGCCTGATGCAGGGCGCCGATGCGGTGGTCAATCTGGTGGCCATCCTGCACGGCAGCGCCGCGCAGTTCGAGGCGGCGCATGTCGTGCTGCCGCAGCGCATCGCCGCGGCCTGCCTGCGTGCGGGCGTGCCGCGGCTCGTCCATGTCAGCGCGCTGGGCGTGCCCGAGGGCGATCCGCAGTCGGCCCCGTCGCGCTATCTGCGCAGCAAGGCCGCCGGCGAGCAGGTGCTGCGCAGCGCGGCCGGCCTGGAGCTGACGATCCTGCGTCCGAGCGTGATCTTCGGCGCCGACGACCGCTTCATCCGCCTGTTCGCGCGGCTGCAGGCGCTGGCGCCGGTGATGGCGCTGGCCGGGGCCTGCGCGCGTTTCCAGCCGGTCTGGGTCGAGGATGTGGCTGCGGCCCTGGTGCGCTGCCTGCTCGACCGGGCGACGGTCGGCCAGGTGATCGAGTGCGCCGGCCCGGAGGTCTGCACGCTGGCGCAGCTGGTGCGCCTGTCCGGGCGCTGGAGCGGTCATGAGCGTGCGGTGCTGCCGCTGCCCGACTGGGCGGGCCGGCTGCAGGCGGCCGCGCTCGGCCTGCTGCCGGGCGAGCCGCTGATGTCGGGTGACAACATCGACTCGATGAAGGTGCCCAATGTCGCCACTGGCCGGCTGCCTGGGCTGGAGTCGCTGGGCATCCGGCCCGCCGGCGTGGGCGCGGTGATGGCGCCGATCCTGCAGGCCGGCCTGACGGACGCCGACCGGCGCCGCTCGGCCCGGCGCTGAGGCCGAGGGCCGGGCCGGATCAGGCCGCGCTGCGGCGCCGGCGGCTGGCCAGGCCGAGCAGGCCCAGGCCGGCCATCATCATCGCCAGCGTCGAGGCTTCCGGCACCGGTGCAGCCGGCGTCCAGCCGCTCAGCTTCAGGCGGTAGTCCCAGCCGGCATCGCCGCCGCCGTCGAAGTCCCACCAGTGCGCGCGGTAGCCCATGACCGCGGTGTAGTAGGTGCCGGCCGACAGCTTCATGTTGAAGGTCAGACGGCTGACGCTGTCGCCGGCGTCGTCATCGGTCGCCGAGGCCAGCGTGCCGGTGGCCACCGAGCTGCCCTGGAACAGGCCCAGCACCGGCATGGCGCTGGCGCTGTCCGGGGTCAGCGTGAAGGTGACCCACATCTGCTCGGCCAGCGTGAAGCTGTAGAAGTCGGAGGAACTGCCGCCACCGGTGGTGGTCAGGCGCGAGCCGTCGACCTGCAGCAGGCCGCCGTTGGTCAGCGTGCCCAGATCCTGCGGGATCGAGATCGCGTCGTTCGGATCGCCGCCCAGGGCTTCCTGCTCGGTGTAGGCCGCCTGCGCGGCGGCGCCGGCGCAGGCCAGCGCCGCACCGGCCAGGGCGGTGCGCCAGCGCTGCGGTTTCGAGGTTGCGGACATGACTGCTTCTCCCATCACGCTGCGCCGACCCGGCAATCGACTGACGCTCACAATTGGTACGGCGAAGTGTTTGGTGATTATTGAAGCATCTCGCTACAGCTTCGTACCATCCCCGGGTCATGGGTGCGCCTTGTGTGATGCTTGATACACCCTGCACTCCCGGGTATGGAAATCCCGCGTTCTGACCCGCTTCAAATGATCAATTCGCGCATCGCCTCGGGTCTCGCCTCGGATGGCGGCGGCAGCGAGAATGGTCCCATGAAAGTGTTTCTGGTTGGAGGGGCGGTGCGCGACCGCCTGCTGGGCCGCCCGTCGGGCGATCGGGACTGGGTGGTGGTCGGAGCCACGCCCGAGGTCATGGGCGCGGCCGGCTACCTGCCGGTCGGGCGCGACTTCCCGGTCTTCCTGCATCCGCGCACCCATGAGGAATATGCGCTGGCGCGCACCGAGCGCAAGACCGGCCCCGGCTACCACGGCTTCGTCTTCCGCACCGGGCCGGAGGTGACGCTGGAGGACGACCTCTCGCGCCGCGACCTGACGATCAACGCGATGGCGCAGGCCGAAGACGGAACGCTGGTCGACCCTTGGGGCGGCCAGGCCGACCTCGCGGCGCGGGTGCTGCGCCATGTCGGGCCGGCCTTTGCCGAGGATCCGGTGCGCATCCTGCGGCTGGCGCGCTTCGCGGCGCGCTTCGCCGACTTCTCGGTCGCGCCCGAGACGCTGGCGCTGTGCCGCGCGATGGTCGAGGCCGGCGAGGTCGACGCGCTGGTCCCGGAGCGGGTCTGGCAGGAGCTGTCGCGCGGGCTGATGGAGGCGCGGCCCTCGCGCATGATCGAGGTGCTGCGCGACTGCGGCGCGCTGGCGCGGCTGCTGCCGGAGGTGGATGCGCTGTTCGGCGTGCCGCAGCGCGCCGACTACCACCCGGAGATCGACACCGGCGTGCACCTGATGATGGTGCTCGACATGGCCGAGCGGCTGGGCACCGCGCTGCCGGTGCGCTTCGCCTGCCTGACGCACGACCTGGGCAAGGCCACGACGCCGGCCGACATCCTGCCGCGCCACCTCGGCCACGAGGGCCGCAGCGTGAAGCTGCTCGGGCCGCTGGCGGCGCGGCTGCGCGTGCCGGTCGAGTGCCGCGAGCTGGCCGAGCTGGTCGCGCGCGAGCACGGCAATCTGCACGCCAGCGCCGGCTTCGGTGCGGAGGCGCTGGTGCGGCTCTTCGACCGCTGCGACGCCTGGCGCCGGCCCGAGCGCTTCGAGCAGGCGCTGCAGGCCTGCGAGTGCGACGCACGCGGCCGGCTCGGCTTCGAGGAGCGGCCCTATCCGCAGGCCGACCGGCTGCGCGGCGCGCTGGCCGCGGCGCGGGCGGTCGACTCCGGCGCGGTCAGCGCTGAGGCGCTGGCGCGCGGCCTGAAGGGCCCGGCGATCGGCCAGGCGCTGCAGCAGGCGCGCATCGCGGCGGTGGCGGCCGCGGTGGCGGAGCCCGGCTGATCCGGCGCCGGATCAGAGCCAGCGCGCCAGCGCCAGCCCGACCAGCGTGATCAGCACGCTCGAGCCGAGCGGGAAATGCCAGGTGCGCCGGCCGACGCGCACGCTGAAGTCGCCCGGCACCCGGCCCAGGCCGATGCGCTCCAGCCAGGGCTGCAGGCCGTTCCAGACCAGGCAGGTCAGCACGAAGACGATCAGCCAGCGCATCGGTGGGCTCCGATCAGAGCGTGTGGCTGCGGTCGCCCGCGGCGAAGCCGATCGGGTCGAAGACCTCGGCCGGCGTCACGAAGCCGACCACCTTGAACAGCTCGCCCATCTCGTGCTCGGTGACGAGCTTCTGCGCCATCGCGCGCTCGCGCAGGTCGGCGCCCTCCAGGTCGGCGAGCAGGCCGCAGTTGAAGAGAAAGCGCGCCTGCGAGGTGTAGCCCAGCACCTCCAGCCCGGCGTCCTGTCCGGCCAGCGCCACCGCGGTGAAGTCCACATGCGCGGTCAGGTCCTTGCGGCCGACATCGACCAGCGGATCGGCGTCGGCCTGGTGGCCGCGGTGGCACATCAGCGTGCCGCCGGTGCGCTGCGGGTGATAGAACTCGTGCTCCGGGAAGCCATAGTCGACAAAGAAAGCCGCGCCGCGCGCGAGCTGCGCCGCCAGCGTGCGGATGAAGCCGCTGGCCTGGCGCGGCAGCTCGGTGACGGTGCCGGGCAGGAAGGGGCCCTCCACCGGCGGGCGTTCCGCCGTCGGCCGGTCGGCCCAGGCGAAGCCGCCCTGCGCGTCCAGCGTCACGCCGCGCTCCAGCCACTGCGCGCCGTCCCAGTGCAGCAGCATGACCGGCATCGCGTCGAGCACCTCGTTGCCGACGACCACGCCCTCGAAGCGCTCGGGCAGCGCATCGGCCCAGTGCAGTTTGTCGAGATGCTGCGGCACCCGCGCGGCGCAGGTCTGGCGCTGGCGCTCGCGCAGCGTGCCCGAGAGGTCGACGATGGTGTAGCGGCGGATCCGGTCGCCCAGCGCCCCCAGCAGCTGCGCGGCCAGCGCGCCGGAGCCGGCGCCGAATTCCCACAGCTCGGCGGTGCCGGTGGCATCGAGCGCCTGCGCGAGCTGGCGTGCCACCGCGCGGCCGAACAGCCCGGAGAGCTCCGGCGCGGTCACGAAGTCGCTGCCCGAGGCGGGCAGGGCGCCGAACTGGCGGTCGCCGCCGCTGTAGTAGCCCAGGCCCGGCTGGTACAGCGCCAGCGCCATGAAGCGCTCGAAGCCGATCCAGCCGCCGTTCTGGCGGATCTCGTCGGCGATGAGGAGGGCCAGCGCGTCGCTGGCTACACTGGGGGAAGAGGCGGCATTCACCCGCCGATTGTAGGAACTCGAGCCTTTTCCATGTCCACCACCCGCGGCACCCAGATCCTGACGCTCACCGGCCTGCGCTTCGACGCCAACCTGGGCGTGCTCGAGCACGAGAAGGAGGCGCCCCAGCCGATCGCGGTCGATGTCGAGCTCAACCTCGGCAGCCAGCCGCTGCATCCGCGCGACGACGATCTCACCCATGTGCTCGACTACCGCCGGGTGCGCTCCATCGTCATCGAGGAATGCACCGCCCGGCATGTCAACCTGCTCGAGAGCCTGATCGGCAAGGTCGCCGCGCGGCTGATGGACCTGCCCGGCGTGCTGGGCGTGCGGGTGAAGATCGCCAAGCTGGAGATCTTCGACGACTGCGAGGTCGCGATCCGCATCGAGACCGGGCAGTGGTGAGCCGCTGCGCCCGGCCCGCTCAGTAGACCTCGGGCACGAACAGCTCCGGCGCGACCGGATTGCGGGTGTAGTCCTCGTGGTGCTCGCGCTCGGGCAGCGCGATCAGCGGCTGCTCGACCTCCTGGTAGGGCATCTGGCCGAGCAGATGGTGGATGCAGTTCAGGCGCGCGCGCTTCTTGTCGTCGGCGGCCACGATCCACCACGGCGCCTCCGGAATGTGGGTGCGCTCGAGCATCACCTCCTTGGCCTTGGTGTAGTCCTCCCAGCGCCGGCGCGATTCCAGGTCCATCGGGCTGAGCTTCCACTGCTTCAGCGGGTCGTGGATGCGCGCCAGGAAGCGCACGCGCTGCTCGTCGTCCGAGATCGAGAACCAGTACTTGATGACCTGGATGCCGGAGCGCACCAGCATGCGCTCGAACTCCGGCGCGGAGCGGAAGAACTCCTCGTACTGGTCGTCGGTGCAGAAGCCCATGACGCGCTCGACGCCGGCGCGGTTGTACCAGGAGCGGTCGAACAGCACGATCTCGCCGCCGGCGGGCAGGTGCGAGACATAGCGCTGGAAATACCACTGGGTGCGCTCGCGGTCGTTGGGCGCCGGCAGTGCGGCGACCCGGCAGACACGCGGATTCAGGCGCTGGGTGATGCGCTTGATCACGCCGCCCTTGCCGGCGGCGTCACGGCCCTCGAACAGGATGACGACCTTGTGCTTCGTCGCCACCACCCAGTCCTGCAGCCGCACCAGCTCGGCCTGCAGGCGCAGCAGCTCGCGGAAGTAGAGCTGGCGCGACTGCGCGTCGCCATCGGTGCTCGGCCGGCCCTCGGCAGCGGCCAGCGCGTCGAGATGGCGGTCCTCGAACTCCAGCTCGATCTCCTCGTCCAGATCGTCGCGCAGGTCGCGGTGCAGGCGGCGCATCAGCTCGTCATCGGTCGGGGTCTGGCTCATCGGTCGGGCTCGTCGGGGGAAGGATGCGCAGCACGCTAGCGCGCCGCCGTGGCGGGCCTGTGACAGCCGCTCGCCATCGGCCTGTCCGGGGTGATGCGCTTGGACCGACAATTCCGCCCATCATGCAGACCTCCGAATCCACCTCCGTCCCGACCTCGGCCGCGCCGCCCACCGAGGCCGAGCGCCGCGCCGCCCACGAGATCAACAAGCTGTCCAAGCGCCTGCACCGCCAGGTCGGCCAGGCGATCACCGACTACAACATGATCGAGGAGGGCGACCGCGTCATGGTCTGCCTCTCGGGCGGCAAGGACAGCTACTCGCTGCTCGACATCCTGCTGAACCTGCAGCAGCGCGCGCCGATCAACTTCTCGATCGTCGCGGTCAACCTCGACCAGAAGCAGCCTGGCTTCCCGGCCGAGGTGCTGCCGGCCTACCTGAAGAGCCGCGGCGTCGACTTCCACATCGAGAACCAGGACACCTACTCGGTGGTCAAGCGCGTGATTCCCGAGGGCGACACGATGTGCAGCCTGTGCTCGCGGCTGCGCCGCGGCATCCTGTACCGGGTCGCCGGCGAGCTGGGCGCCAACAAGATCGCGCTGGGCCACCACCGCGACGACTTCCTCGGCACCGTCTTCCTGAACCTGTTCTTCCAGGGCCGCCTGAAGGGCATGCCGCCGAAGCTGGTCAGCGACGACGGCCGCCACACCGTGATCCGCCCGCTGGCCTATGTCGCCGAGACCGACATCGAGCGCTGGGCCGCGCACCGCCAGTTCCCGATCATCCCGTGCACGCTGTGCGGCAGCCAGGAGAACCTGCAGCGCGTGCAGGTGAAGAAGATGCTGCGCGAGTGGGACCAGAAGTTCCCGGGCCGCATCGACAACATGCACCGCGCCTTCAGCCATGTGGTCCCGTCGCACCTGATGGACCGCAAGCTCTTTCCCTTCGAGACCATCCGCCCGACCGGCGTGGCCGACCCGATGGGCGACAAGGCCTTCGACCATGACGATGACGAGGACGACGACGCCTGCGCGACGCCGGCCGCCGCCGAGGCGGGACTGCCGGCCGAGGCCGCGATCTCGCTGGAGGCGCTGCGCCGCACGCTGAGCCCGTCGTCGCCCTTCCTGCCCGCTCAGGACTGATCCGAGGAGACTGCCGATGTCTGCCCCTTCGAACGACGCGGGCGCCCGGCCCGGACGCCGACGCCTGCTGGCGCTGGGTGCGCTGGCGCCGCTGGCCGCGCTGCTGCCCGGCTGCGCGCTGCTGAAGCAGAGCGTCGTCGATGTGGCGAGCTTCGGCGCGTGGCCGAGCGGCCGCCGGGCCGGCGCCTATGCCTTCGACCGGCTGCCCTCGCAGCAGGCCGATCCTGCCGCGCAGCAGCGGCTGGAGCAGGCGGCGGCGCAGGCGCTGGAGCGGGTCGGCTTCGTGGCCGCGGCCACGCCGGCCCAGGCCGATGTGCTGGTGCAGCTCGACAGCCGCTTCAGCCGGGTGCTGTCGCCGTTTGCCGATCCCTGGCCGGGGCCCTTCGCGCCGGTGCGCCGCGCGCCGCCGCCACCGGACCGCCGCATTCACGGCTCGGTCGTGATCGGCTCGGGCGTGGGCTTCGGGGCCGGCTTCGGCTGGCAGGATGTGCACGAGCGCCAGCAGCTGCTGATGCTGCTGGTCGACCGCGCCAGCCGCGAGCGTCTGGTCGAGATCCGCATCGAGCATGAGGCGCGCCACACCAGCCCCGATCTGCTGCCGCTGATGTTCGAGGCCGGCCTGCAGGGCTTTCCGGACCTGCCGCCGGGCACGCGCCGCGTCACGATCCAGCTGCCGTAGCGGTGGCGGCGCCGGCCGCGCGCAGGTCGCGGGCCCAGCCCTGCAGCCGTGTGGCGGCCTCGCGGCGCTGGCTGGCGTCGGTGCGGTTGTGCAGCTCGGCGATCAGCTCGCACTGGAAGCGCTGCAGCTGTTCGCGGTACTGGCGCGCCTGCGGATCGTCCGGCTCGAGCGTGCGCCGGGCCCAGGCCTGCAGCAGCGCGGTGCGGCGCTCGCGCTCCGGCGCCTGCAGCGTGCGCAGCGCCTGCAGGGTCTCGATCAGGTCGCGCTGCTGGCGCTCGCGCTCGAGCTGCCAGCGCGCCGCATCCCAGGGCGAGGCGCGCAGCCTTTCGGCGACCAGCCGGCGCTGCGCCGCATCCAGCCGGCCGTAGAAGGTCTCGGCGCGGTCGATCAGCCGCTCGCGCGAGGCGCGCTGGCGCTGGTCGGCATCGCCGCGCACGAAGCGCTCGCGCCAGTCGCGGTTGTCCTCGTCGAGCGCCTGCTGCAGGTGGCGCAGCTGCGCCTCGCTCAGCCCGGCCAGCACATCGGCCATCGCGCCGCCGGCCAGCGTCTGCAGATGCAGCTGCTGGCGCTCGCGCAGCTGCTGCCACCAGCGGCACAGCCGCTCCGGCCGGGTGTCGGCGCCGGCCTCGCGCGCGATCTCCTCGATCAGCGCGACATCCTCGGCCAGCGCCAGCGGGTGGCGGCGATGCCAGTCCAGCCACTGCGTCAGCGCCTGGCGCACCCGCGGCGCCTGCGCGTCGTCGAAGTCGAGGCGCCGGTCCAGCCACCACCAGGCCAGCGTGTCGGCCTGCCGGTAGGCCAGACCGACGCTGCTGCAGGCGCCCAGCAGCATCGTCAGCGCCAAAACCGGCAGGAGTCGCGACCACTTGACGCACTTAAGGCGCGGAAGTCGTGCCAGTGCCATGCCAATCCGGATAATCCGCGATTCCACACCGTCCGGAACACACGGAACACGCTTGAGAGAGGATCTGCGCATGTCGCTCGATGTTGTGATCATGGCCGCTGGCAAGGGCACGCGGATGAAGTCTGCCCGCCCGAAGGTGCTGCACCCGCTTGCCGGTCGGCCCCTATTGCAGCATGTCCTCGAGACCGGCATCGGTCTGGGGGCGGAGCGGCTGATCACCGTGACCGGTCACGGGGCCGAACAGGTCGAGCAGGCGATGCGCCGCGCGCTGCCTGAGGCGCCGCTGGCCTTCGTGCGTCAGGAGCCGCAGCTTGGCACCGGCCACGCGGTGCAGCAGGCGGTGCCGGAGCTGCCCGAGTCGGGTACCACGCTGATCCTGAACGGCGACGTGCCGCTGGTCAAGGCGGAAACCGCCAAGGCGCTGATCCAGGCCTGCGCTGGCGAGCGTCTGGTGCTGCTGACGGTCGTGCTGGCCGATCCGACCGGCTACGGCCGCATCGTGCGCGAAGGCGAGGCGGTGCGCGCCATCGTCGAGCACAAGGACGCCACCGAGGCGCAGCGCCAGATCCGCGAGGGCTACACCGGCATGATGGCCGCGCCCACCGCGCACCTGAAGCGCTGGCTGGCCCGGCTGAGCAACGACAACGCCCAGAAGGAGTACTACCTGACCGACATCGTCGCGATGGCGGTGGCCGACGGCGTGCCGGTCGTCGCGACCCAGGCCACCGGCGAGACCGAGGTGCTGGGCGTCAACAGCCCGGTGCAGCTCGCCGACCTGGAGCGCCGCTTCCAGCGCGAGCAGGCCGAGCGGCTGATGGAGGCCGGCGTGCGGCTGATGGACCCGGCGCGCTTCGACCTGCGCGGCACGCTGCGCACCGGCCGCGATGTCGCCATCGATGTCAACTGCGTCTTCGAGGGCACGGTCGAGCTGGGCGACGATGTGCAGATCGGCGCCAACTGCGTGATCCGCAACGCCCGCATCGCCGCCGGCGCGGTCATCCACCCCTTCACCTGCATCGACGGCGAGGCCGCTGGCGCCGAGGTCGGCGAGGGCGCGCTGGTCGGGCCGTTCGCGCGGCTGCGCCCGGGCGCCAGGCTGGGCCGCGAGGTGCACATCGGCAACTTCGTCGAGGTCAAGAACTCGACGCTGGCCGACGGCGCCAAGGCCAATCACCTGGCCTACCTGGGCGACGCCACCGTGGGCGAGCGCGTCAACTACGGCGCCGGCAGCATCACCGCCAACTACGACGGCGCCAACAAGCACCGCACCGTCATCGAGAGCGATGTTCACATCGGCTCGAACTGCGTGCTGGTCGCGCCGATCACCGTCGGCGCCGGTGCCACCGTCGGCGGCGGCTCGACGATCACGAAGAACGTCGGCGCCGGCGAGCTGGCGGTCGCGCGCGGCAAGCAGATCGGCATCGGCGGCTGGGCCCGCCCGATCAAGGCGAAGAAGTGAATCCGTCGGCCGGCAGCGGACTGAGCGGGCTGTGGCACAGCCTGACCGGCAAGGCGACCGTGCCGGCTGCGGCGCCCTCCAGCGCGCCGGCTGCGGCGATCGCCACCGGTGCCGGCCTGCCGTTCGAGCCGACCCACTATCAGCGCCTCGGTCTGGCCGAGGACTGCACCGAGGCGGAGATCGAGATCGCCTGGCACCGGGTCTCGGCCGATCTGCTGCCGCCGCTTCCTCCTGCCGAGCGTCTCAAGCCGCAGGCCGCCAGTGCGGGCGCGGCCGACGAGGCCCGCTCCGCGCAGCGGCGCGCCGACGACCGCCGGCTGGCGCATGCGGTGCTGAGCGATCCGGCCCGGCGTGCGGTCTACGACGCCTGGCTGGCGCGCGAGCGCGCCGCCCGCCCGCCGCAGGGCTGGCTGACGCGGCTGCGCGGGCGCTGATCAGGCGCTGATCGGCGCTTTCAGTCGCGCGGCTTCGCGGGCAGCGTGATCTGCAGGCCGCTCTTGGCGCGGTGCACGCTGAAGAAGCAGCGCACATTGCGCACGTTCACGTCGCTGGTGAACAGGCGCTGCGCCAGCGCCTGGTAGGCCGGCATGTCGGCGACCTGCGCGATCAGCACGAAGTCCGGGCCGCCCTGGGTGCGGTAGCACTGCTGCACGCCGGGCTCGGCCACCGCCCGGGCCTCGAAGGCCTCGATGCGGTCGATGGCCTGGCGGTCGAGCGTGATCTCGACGATCGCGGTCAGGCCGTGGCCGAGCGCCTCGGGCGACAGGATGGCCACCGTGCGCTCGATGACGCCCGCATCGGTCAGCCGCTTGACGCGGCGCAGGCTGGTCGCGGGCGAGACATGGACCGCCTCGGCGATCGCCTGGTTCGAGCGTGAGGCGTCACGCTGCAGCTCGTCGAGCAGCTTCAGGTCGATGGCGTCCACCGGGATGAGGGTCGACATGAAAAAAATCCTCAAGAAATGCTTTTGAGTGGCATCTTATTGCGTTGCATTTGCAATGGGATGTTTTCGGGCAAAAAAGATAATTTTTTGCTCATTCATTTCACGAATCTCTGCCTACCATGCGGGCCTGCTTCCACTTCCCAAGGGAAACCACCCATGTGCGGCATCGTCGGCGCGGTCAGTCAGCGCAACATCGTTCCCATCCTGATCCAGGGTCTGCAGCGGCTCGAGTACCGCGGCTATGACTCCTGCGGCGTCGCGGTGCATCAGGGCGGCGGCCTGCGCCGCACCCGCAGCACCTCGCGGGTGGCCGAGCTGGATGCCCAGGTCGCGCAGGAAGGCGTCGAGGGCCTGATCGGCATCGCGCACACCCGCTGGGCCACGCATGGTGCGCCGGCGGTGCACAACGCCCACCCGCATTTCTCGCATGGCCCGGGCCTGGAGGCCAAGAGCGCGCGTGCCGGCCGCATCGCGCTGGTGCACAACGGCATCATCGAGAACCACGACGAGCTGCGCGCCGAACTCAGGGGCCGTGGCTACGAGTTCCTCAGCCAGACCGACACCGAGGTCATCGCGCACCTGGTCGACTCGCTGTACGACGGCGACCTGTTCGCCGCGGTCGAGGCCGCGCTGCCGCGCCTGAAGGGCGCCTACGCGATCGCGGTCTTCTGCCAGGACGAGCCGCAGCGCGTCGTCGGCGCCCGCGAGGGCTCGCCGCTGGTGCTGGGCGTGGGCCAGGGCGAGACCTTCCTCGCCTCCGACGCGATGGCGCTGGCCGGCGTGACCGACCAGATCATCTATCTGGAAGAGGGCGATGCGGTCGACCTGCAGCAGGGCAAGTACTGGATCACCGCCCGCGGCGAAGGCGGCGCGCGCGTGCGCGTCGAGCGTCCGGTCAAGACGGTCAACGCCCACAGCGGCGCGGCCGAGCTGGGCCCGTACCGCCACTACATGCAGAAGGAGATCTTCGAGCAGCCGCGCGCCATCGCCGACACGCTCGAGGGCATCGAGGCGATCACGCCGGACCTGTTCGGCGACGGCGCCGCCGAGGTGTTCTCGCAGATCGACAAGGTGCTGATCCTGGCCTGCGGCACCAGCTCCTACAGCGGCCTGACCGCCAAGTACTGGCTGGAGTCGATCGCCAAGATCCCGTGCGCGGTCGAGATCGCCAGCGAGTACCGCTACCGCGAGAGCGTGCCCGACCCGAAGACGCTGGTGGTCACCATCAGCCAGAGCGGCGAGACCGCCGACACGCTGGCCGCGCTCAAGCACGCGCGCTCGCTGGGCATGGAGCACACGCTGACCGTCTGCAACGTCGGCACCAGCGCGATGGTGCGCGAGTGCAAGCTGGCCTTCATCACGCACGCCGGCGCCGAGATCGGCGTGGCCTCGACCAAGGCCTTCACGACGCAGCTGGTCGCGCTGTTCCTGCTGACGCTGGTGCTGGCCAAGCAGCGTGGCTCCATCCCCGAGACCGGCCTGGAAGCCGGCCTGCGCAACCTGCGCCACCTGCCGGCCGCCGTGCAGTCGGTGCTGGCGCTGGAGCCGCAGATCATCGCCTGGGCCGAGCTGTTCACGCCCAAGCAGAACGCGCTGTTCCTGGGCCGCGGCCGCCACTACCCGATCGCGCTGGAAGGCGCGCTCAAGCTCAAGGAAATCAGCTACATCCACGCCGAGGCCTATCCCGCAGGCGAGCTCAAGCACGGCCCGCTGGCGCTGGTCGACGCCTCGATGCCGGTGGTCACGGTCGCGCCGAACGACCAGCTGCTGGAAAAGCTCAAGAGCAACATGCAGGAAGTGCGCGCGCGCGGCGGCGAGCTGTTCGTCTTCGCCGACGCCGACACGCGCATCGAGAACGAGCCGGGCGTGCACGTCATCCGCATGCCGGAGCACTACGGCGCGCTCAGCCCGATCCTGCACGTCGTGCCGCTGCAGATGCTGGCGTATCACACCGCCTGCGCTCGCGGGACGGATGTGGACAAGCCGCGCAATCTGGCGAAGTCGGTGACGGTGGAGTGAGGAAGCGGAGTTAAGCCTCGGAAATGAAAAAGGGCCTTCGGGCCCTTTTTGTCAGGTGGCAGACAAAATGAGCATCGGTTGCTCCTTCTCGCGATCCAGCCTGTCGAGGTAGGTCGGGCCGTCGATGCGGCGGACCCTCAGGTAATCAAGCAAGAATGGTTTGCTGTGGGCGGCATCCGTCACGTCTCTCAGAATCGTGATGGTGGCTTTCCCTTCGGAATGATGGGTATCGAAAGACGCAGGTCCTATCCGCTCAAACAGGCCTTGATATTCGCCAGCAATCCGCTCAGAAACGTGTTGCGCATTGTGGAGTTCGTTGGCTCGGATCAGGCAGTCGATACGCACGCTGTTGCAAAGCATCCAGAGTTGCGCCAGCAGCCAGAATGTGTTGTGCTTGATCGGGCCTCTGGCTGAGATCTGGAACGCGATCTCGCCCTCGAAGAATGCCGCCTGATCAGCCAGTTGTGCGGCGACTTCTTTGTATTCCTTGGCCGGATCCAGCATTGATTTTGCCAGCTCAGCCCGTTGTACCAAGGATTTCGTACGCGACATCTGTTGCCTGAAACCTGCCTTTTCTTGGTTCTCGAAACCCATCTTCACGGCATCGATCAGTTTGTCGACGCGACTGTCGAGACTGTTGAGTCGCTTGCGCATGTAAAGGAATCCGGCAACGCTCACGCCAACGCCGATCAGCGACACGCCCAAAGTCGCCACTTGCATTGCCTGCAGCGTCTCCATCATCGCTTTCAGCTGGTGGACTTGGGCGGCGGTATAAATGCTTGACCCGGTGTTTGTGATCGACGAAATGAACGACAGTGGCGACGTCGCTGAAGAAATTGTCTGGGACAGCAGTGATTGCGCGATGCCACTTTCCTGTAGATGGCCGACGATCCGCCCCGTTTCTGCATCCTTGAGTATGGCGCCGTACCGAACAATATCCCCGTTCGCTATGCCTTGAAGGAACTGGGCCGGTAGATCAAATGGAATCTGACTGAGCATGCTGCATCTCCAGAATTTGACTTGCGTATTGGTTGGCCCACCGGCGGTATCTATCAGCAAGCCCGTTCTCGCCAAGGATTATCTCGTCCAGTGCCGTCATGATCTGAGCTCGGTTGCCATCTTTGAATTCCAAGGCGAGTCGGGTGTCCAATTCGAGCTTGGGCCACATGATCCAGATGCTGACTGATTCGTGACGATGGGGGAGCCAGGTTGCCAGACGTTGACGCAGTACGGTTTCCTCGATTCGAGAGAACCTTTGCATCTCTGACTTGACACAAGATTCAATGTGGTCCTCAAGTACCTCGCTCGAAGGCTTGGTGAACAACCGAAGCCGCAAGAAGCCCATGTTGGCAAATTCATGCTCGACCCGGTTCTCCAGCGCCTTCTTGGCTTGCAGTGCCTTCTCGGTTACTTGGAAATGAAAGTCATCTCGCCAGTCGAGTATTTCGCGCCGTATTCGCAAAGCCTCAATCAGCTTGGGATTTACCTCGGAAATTATTTCTGGTGCTGGCCCTGTTCCCCGCATGGGTTCTGGTGGTGACAAATCCTGAGCTATGGTGTCCGGCGTGTTTCGCTGCCACCATTTGAATGTGCGGATATCCCGATTTAGAAAACTCCATAATTCGCCGAGTACGCCTTTTTGAGCCCCATCGTCAACGGCAGGAGAAGCGGGTTTATTCATGAATATTGACTGTAACGATATCTGTTGCATTTCAGTGCAACTGCTTGCGTCAAGCATGCATTGCGCCGCAGTGCACGCATGCTGAATTCACGGTTGTCAGGCCGATTTCGGGCGGCACCGCTCGGTCCATGGACGGTCGAGACATGGCACCCGATCCGTGGATTCGTCGGATAGGCCGTCTGTGGGCGTGTCGTTGTTCGACATGGATCCTTGGTGAAGGCGGTGTCCATCGTGAAGTCAGTGTACCGATGCGAGTGCGCGGCGACACCGCCCCACCAGCAGATGACCTGTCGCAGTCGTTGCGCCACACTGCCAGTTTTTCGCGCTTTCTGGTGATCGGATGACCCTCTACAGCAAACCCTGGCGCAGCTACGAAGATCAGCTCGACGAGTTGCACCGGCGCGGCCTGATCGTGACCGACCGGCCCAAGGCGCTGGAATGCCTGGAGCGCATCGGCTATTACCGGCTCAGCGGCTACTGGGGCTCTGTTGCACAAAGCGGCCCGCAGACGCCATGACCCCTACCCCAGACGGACTCATGCCACGGCGGCCACCGGCACGGTCTGCGCCCGGCCGATCTGACCGAAGCGGTTGAGCAGGGCCACGCGCACATGCAGCTCCACCACCTGACGCTCGAAGGTGCGCGCCGTGACCCGCTCGCCCAGGCGCTTGAGGCAGTGCATCTTGGTCTCCGCCAGGCTGCGCCGGTGGTAGCCGCTCCAGGTCTTCCAGATCCGTCTGCCCAGCCGGCTGCACGCACGCACCGCTTCGTTGCGAGACTCGGTGCCCGGACTGGGCCCGCGCCACAGGCTGGCGTTCTTGCGCGGAGGAATCACCGCCTGCGCCCCGCGCAGGGCAATCGCGTCCCGGCAGGCTCGCGTGTCGTAGGCGCCGTCCGCGGTAACGCTGGCGATCGCCTCTTCGGGCGGAATCTGTGCCAGCAGCTCCGGCATCATCGGCGCGTCGCCAATCGTGTTGCTGGTGACCTCGACCGCCCGGATCTCCAGCGTCTGCGCGTCGATGCCCAGATGCACCTTGCGCCACTCGCGCCGGTACTCGGCCCCGTGCTTCCTGCGTTTCCATTCGCCTTCGCCCAGGAACTGGATCCCGGTACTGTCGACCAGCAGCTGCAAGGGCTGCGCGCTGGACCGATAGCCGATCTGAACCTGCAGCGTCTTCTGGCGCCGACACACCGTGCTGTAGTCCGGCACCGGCCAGTCCAGCCCCGCCAGCCGCAGCAAGCTCTCCACCAGCCCCAGCGTTTGCCGCAGGGCCAGCCTGAACAGGCCCTTGATGCTCAGGCAGAACTGGATCGCCGCGTCCGAGAAGGTCTGCTGGCGACCGCGCTTGCCCGACGGCTTGGCCAGCCACTGCATGTCACGGTCCAGCCACAGCGTCAGCGCACCTCGCGCCTTCAGCGCCGCGTTGTAGGTCTTCCAGTTCTTCGTGCGGTACGTCGTCCGGCGCTTCTTGGCTTTGCTCACGGGCTCAGTCTACGAGCAGCGACGACGGGCTTTGTGCAACAGAGCCGGCTACTGGTACGCGATGCGCGAACGTTCGGGCATCTGCTGCCCGCTCGATCCGGCCACAGGCCGCAAGCCCGCCAAGGTGCGCACGGAATCGTTCGTGCTGGACACCTTCAAGCCCGTCGCCACTTTCCAGAACGCTGTCGATCTGTACATCTTCGACAAGAAGCTGCGCCTGCTCGTGCTGGATGCGCTGGAGCGCATCGAGGTGGCGCTGCGCGTGGATGTGTCGCATCACCTGGGCCGCCAAGACCGGTTCGCCTACCTGAAACCGGATCTCTTCCATCACAGCTTCAGCGCCGCCCTCGACCCCAAGACCGGACTGACCACGCACCACGACTGGCTGGCCCATCAAGCCCGGCTGATCAACCGCTCGAAGGAAAAATTCATCGAGCACAATCGCAGCCGCTATGGCCTGCCGCTGGCGATCTGGGTGGCCTGCGAGGTCTGGGACTTCGGGGCGCTCTCGCGTCTCTACGGGGGATTGAAGGAAGCCGACCAGGACCACATCGCCAAGTGCTACGGCGTGAGCAACGGCCGCATCTTCGCGACATGGCTGCGCAGCCTGAACTACCTGCGCAATGTCTGCGCCCACCACAGCCGGCTGTGGAACCGCAACGTGGTGGATCAGCCGAAGCTGCCGCCTCCGGCAGAAGTCCCCGCGCTGACCGCCTTTCACACAGATGCCCAACTGCGGGCACGCCCGTTCCAGCTTTTCTGCATCGCGCACCATCTGCTGAAGATCATCCATCCAGCATCGCAGTGGGGCCAGCGGTTCAAGCGACTGCTGGAGGAGGACTTCCCCGCGCTAGATCACCTGGGACTCAATCTGCACGGCATGGGCGTGGATCCCGGCTGGCAGACACGCCCTTGGTGACCCTTGGGATCGGGCCAGCCATGAAAAAACCCCTGAGCAGTCTTTGCACCGAAGCGCATCAACCGACAGGGGCCGTGTTGCAGCCATTGTAGCCAGCCGAGTCCCGGCCCGTCCAGCGCCATTCGGGCTGCCAAACCCGGCATCACGCCCGCGAAGAGGTCGCTATTTCACCTTCGTGCGGGCTGCGCGCTTTGCCAGGGAGCTGAGGACTGATGTGCCATGAACAGACCCGTCGAAGGCTGGTGGAGCCCTCCATAATCCAGGCCAGCCCCCCGCTTGTTCGAGACGCCCACCGCACCCATGGATAAATTCTTGCTGCAGCAGCAGGTTCTGCAACGGCTCTCCGAAGACCTGCTGCAGGCCGAAGAGGCCGTGCGGGAGGCCCATGAAACGGCGACCCACGAAGAAAACATCGCCGAGAACAAGTACGACACCCTGGGGCTCGAAGCCGCCTACCTGGCCACCGGCCAAGCCCGTCGCGCCGCAGCCATCCGCCAGGCACTGGCCCGCTGGCGCCAGTTCCGCCCGCTGCCCTACGACGCCGGCAAAGGCATCCAGCTCGGTGCGCTGGTCTGCCTGGTCGACGCCGAAGACAGGCAGCAGCGGCTCTTTCTCGGCCCCGATGGCGGCAGCATGCAGCTGGTCAGCGGCGCTCAGATCGTCCAGGTCATCAGCACCGATGCCCCGTTGGGCAGGGCCCTGCTGGGCAGATGCGAGGGGGATGAGGTGTCGATACAGGTCGCCCCCAAGCGACTCCAGTTCGAGGTGCTGCGGGTGCTTTGAACCGCAAGCAAGGATCAGCATGCCATTGCCCCACGCCGTTTCGATGTTGTCGGCCCTTGCGCTGACGCTGTTCGCCGGTTCCGCGCCGGGCGCATCCGCCTCCGCGGCCATGAGCTACCGCGGTCCATGCGACGCGTCGGCTGCCGTCGCCCTGGACGCCGATCATTTTGTCGTCGCGGGCGACGAGGACAACACCTTGCGCGTCTACCGGCGCGGCCGGCCGGAGCCCGTGGGCGAGGCGCCGCTTGCCGCCTTCCTCGCCAGCGGCAACAAGGAGTCGGATCTCGAAGCGGCGGCGGCTGTCGGCCAGCGCATCTACTGGATCGCCTCGCACGGCCGCAACAGCAAGGGCAAGCTGCGGCCCGACCGGCAGCGTTTCTTCGCCACCGACATCGATCCGGGTGCGCAGCCGGGCGTCACCCCGGCAGGAACACCCTACCGCGGTCTGCTCGACGACCTGGCCGCCGCGCCGACGTTGGCGGGTCTGCGTCTCGGCGATGCCGCGAAGCTCGCACCCGAAGCGCCCGGCGGGCTCAACATCGAAGGGCTGGCGGCGATGCCCGATGGCAGCCTGCTGGTCGGATTCCGCAACCCGGTGCCCAACGGCCGGGCGCTGCTGGTGCCGTTGCTCAACCCCGCGGAGCTGGTGACGGCCGCGTCCGGGCGCAAGGCACGCTTCGGCGAGCCCATCCTGCTCGAACTGCGCGGCCGTGGTGTTCGCAGCATCGAACGCGCCCTGGACGGCCGTGGTTACTGGATCGTTGCCGGGCCGGCTGCCGACGCCGGTGCGTTCACGCTGTACCGCTGGTCGGGCCAGAAGCACGACGCGCCGCTGATCGTCGACAGCAGCGAGCTTGTCGGCTTCAGGCCGGAGGTGCTGTTCGAGCCGCTGGGAGGTGGAGGCACCTTGCAGCTCCTGAGCGATGACGGCGGCGTCGTGACCAACGGCGTGGCGTGCAAGGACCGGCCGATGGCGGCGCAGGCGTTCCGCAGCATCACGCTGCAACCCTGATGTCGCTCGGGTGGGGTTTGCGGCTCATGGATTCAGCTTTTCAGCGCCATCAAACGGCGGGCGGGAAGTTCATGACACGCGCTGGGCCCGCCGATCAAGTCCCCCGCCCGTCCCGTCGATAGTCCGGGCGCGCCCGTCCCGCCCCACGGGAGCCCCTGACAGCCGGTCGACAGCGGGCTGCATGGAAAATCGAGGGTTTTCCCGAAAAGAACCGGACTCCCGCATGACCACCAAGCATCCTATCGGCTTGATCGGCCTGGGGGTGATGGGCCGCAGCCTGGCCCTGAACCTCGCCGACCACGGCTTCGACGTCAGCCTGCATGACCGCTCGCCGCAGGCGGTGGCGCGCAGCGTGGCCGATGACACCACCGGGCGGCTGCACGGCTTCGAGTCGCTGGCCGACTTCGTCGCCAGCCTGGCCGCGCCGCGCAAGGTGCTGATGATGGTCAACGCCGGTGCGCCGGTGGACGACGTGATCGCGAAGATCGCGCCGCTGCTGTCGCCGGGCGACATCCTGGTCGACGGCGGCAACAGCCTGTTCGCCGACACCGAGCGGCGCTCGGCCGAGCTGGCCGCCAGCGGCCTGTGCTTCGTCGGCGCCGGCGTCTCCGGCGGCGAGGAGGGCGCGCGCAAGGGCCCGGCCATCATGCCCGGCGGTCCGGTCGAGGCCTGGACCGCGCTGCGGCCGATGTTCGAGGCGATCAGCGCGAAGGTCGACGGCGAGCCCTGCGTCTCGCACATCGGCCCGGGCGGCGCGGGCCACTACGTCAAGATGGTCCACAACGGCATCGAGTACGGCGACATGCAGCTGATCTGCGAGGCCTACGCGCTGATGCGCGCCGCCGGCCTCGACACCGACGCGATGGCCGCCGTCTTCGACGAATGGAACCGCGGCGAGCTGCGCAGCTACCTGATCGAGATCACCGCGCGCATCCTGGCGCAGCGCGACCCGGACACCGGCGCGCCGATCGTCGACGTCATCCTCGACAAGGCCGGCCAGAAGGGCACCGGCCAGTGGACGCTGATGAACGCGGCGCAGAACGCGGTGGTGGTCAGCACGATGGGGGCGGCGGTGGACGCGCGCATCCTGTCGTCGATGAAGGCCACGCGGCTGGTGGCCAGCACCCGGCTGCAGGGCCCCGAGGCACGCATCGACCTGCCGGCGGCCGAGTGGGTCGAGCTGCTGCGCCAGGCGCTCTACGCCAGCAAGATCGTCAGCTATGCGCAGGGCCTGGACCTGATGCGCACGATGAGCGCGCAGCGCGGCTGGGACCTCGACTTGGGCGCGATCGCGCGGCTGTGGCGCGGCGGCTGCATCATCCGCGCGCAGTTCCTCAACCGCATCGCCGAGGCCCATGCCGACGGCCAGGCGCCCGCCAGCCTGATGCTGGCGCCGTACTTCGAGACGGCGCTCAACGGCGCGCAGCCGGCCTGGCGCCGGGTGGTCGCGCAGGCGATGCTGGCCGGCGTGCCGGTGCCGGCGATGTCGGCCTCGCTGGCCTTCTTCGACGCCTTCCGCAGCGCGCGTCTGCCCGCCGACCTGCTGCAGGCGCAGCGCGACTTCTTCGGCGCGCACACCTACGAGCGCATCGACCGCCCGGCCGGCCAGTTCTTCCACACCGTCTGGCCGGAAGTGCAGGGCTGAGCAGCGTTCGTCCTGAACGGCGCGCGGCGCGCAGGCACATCGCTTGCAGTTCCCGTCGGCCTGTCTGACGGCGTGGGCCGCTGCACCGCCCTGGTGCGGCGCGCCCGGCCCCGGGCGGCATCCGACTGAATCCGACTGAACCGCGACCCTGATGGAGGCATGCGCCATGAGCCGACTCGACGTGACCGAAAAGATCATCGCCACCAAGGTGGCCAAGGGCCTGAAGTGGGCCGACGTGGCCCGCGAGGTGGGGCTCAGCAAAGAATGGGTCACCGCCGCCTGCCTGGGCCAGATGACGCTCGACGCCGGGCAGGCCGCGGTCATCGCCCGCCTGTTCGACCTCAGCGAGGCCGAGGCGCGCTGGCTGCAGGTGGTGCCGTACAAGGGCTCGCTGCCGACCTCGGTGCCGACCGATCCGCTGATCTATCGCTTCTACGAGCTGGTCAGCGTCTACGGCACGACCTTCAAGGAACTGATCCACGAGGAATTCGGCGACGGCATCATGAGCGCGATCGACTTCCGCATGGACCTGCAGCGCGAGCCCGACCCCAAGGGCGACCGGGTCAGCATCACGATGAGCGGCAAGTTCCTGCCGTACAAGACCTACTGATCGCCTGCGGATCGGCTGCGGATCAGGCCGCATCAGGCCGGGTCGGGGAGGGCTGGCTATGATCGCCGCCCGCAGTCCCTGCCGCTGCGTGCCCGG
Organism: Sphaerotilus sp. FB-3; assembly: GCF_023706025.1. Taxonomy (NCBI): domain Bacteria; kingdom Pseudomonadati; phylum Pseudomonadota; class Betaproteobacteria; order Burkholderiales; family Sphaerotilaceae; genus Sphaerotilus; species Sphaerotilus sp. FB-3. Next base: position 43,882 of record NZ_BQWE01000011.1, read on the forward strand.
AGCCCCGCCATGGCCGACGCCCCCTCGACCCTCAATCCCGCCCAGCTCGAAGCCGTCCACCACCTGCACAGCCCCTGTCTGGTGCTGGCGGGCGCGGGCTCGGGCAAGACGCGGGTGATCACGCACAAGATCGCCCGGCTGCTGCAGGCGGGGCTGGCCCCGAAGCAGATCGGCGCGATCACCTTCACCAACAAGGCGGCGCAGGAAATGCGCGAGCGGGCGCGCTCGCTGGTGGGCGCGCGGGCGTCGAAGGATCTGGTGATCGCCACCTTCCACTCCCTGGGCGTGCGCATGCTGCGCGAGGACGGCGAAAGGCTCGGCCTGAAGCCGAAGTTCTCGATCCTGGATGCCGACGACGTGCTGGGCGTGCTGAAGGACGCCGGCGGCACCACCGACGCGGCGGTGGCGCGGCGCTGGCAGTGGACCATCAGCCTGTGGAAGAACAACGGCCTGAGCTGCGAGCAGGCCGAGGCCGCCGCGCAGGACGACGACGAGCGCGTCGCCGCCCGGGTGATGAAGCTCTACGAGGAGCGCCTGGCGGCCTACTCGGCGGTGGACTTCGACGACCTGATCGGCCTGCCGCTGAAGCTGCTGCAGCAGCACGAGGAAGCGCGCGAGAAATGGCGCCGCACGCTGCGCCATGTGCTGGTCGACGAATACCAGGACACCAACGCGACCCAGTACGAGCTGCTCAAGGCCCTGGTGGGCGAGCAGGGGATCTTCACCGCGGTGGGTGACGACGACCAGAGCATCTACGGCTGGCGCGGCGCCACCATCGAGAACCTCAAGCGCCTGCCGCAGGACTATCCGAACCTGAAGGTCATCCCGCTGGAGCAGAACTACCGCTCCACCGGCGCGATCCTGACCGCCGCGAACAACGTCATCGCGCTCAATCCGAAGATCTTCCAGAAGAAGCTCTGGAGCGAGTTCGGCCAGGGCGAGCCGGTCAAGGTGGTCGAGTGCGACCAGGAGGAGCACGAGGCCGAGCGCGCGGCGGCGCGCATCCTGGCGATCCGCGCCAACACTGCCGGCGAACACACCGGCTCGACCGAGTGGCGCGACTTCGCCATCCTCTACCGCGCCAACCACCAGAGCCGCAAGCTGGAGGAGGCGCTGCGCAAGGCGCAGATCCCGTACAAGGTCTCCGGCGGCCAGAGCTTCTTCGACCGCGCCGAGATCAAGGACCTGTGCGCCTGGCTGCGGCTGCTGGTCAACCAGGACGACGACCCGGCCTTCCTGCGCGCGATCACCACCCCGAAGCGCGGCATCGGCCACACGACGCTGGCGGCCCTGAGCGACTTCGCCGGCAAGTGGCGGGTGAGCCTGTTCGAGGCGCTGTTCCAGGAATCGATCGGCACGGCGCTCTCGGCCAAGGCGGTGGGCTCGCTGCACGAGTTCGGCCGCTATGTGAACGACCTCGAATACCGCGCCCGCCACACGGTGGGCGCCGAGGCGGCGCGGCCGATGCTGATGGAGTGGCTGGGCGAGCTGGGCTTCGAGCAGCACCTGCTCGACAGCGAGGAGAACCCCAAGGTCGCGGCGGCGCGCTGGTCCAACGTGCTCGACTTCATCGACTGGATCGCGCGGCGCTGCGGCGGCGAGATCGCCGAGGACGGCAGCGGCCAGGTGCAGTCCGAGACGAAGAGCGTGCTCGACGTCGCGCAGACCATCAGCGTGATCCTGAGCCTGGCCGAGCGCGGCGAGGCCGACCAGAACGTCGTCACGCTCTCGACGCTGCACGCCAGCAAGGGCCTGGAGTGGCCGCACGTCGTGCTGGTCGGTATCAACGAGGGCACGCTGCCCTTCAAGCGCGAGGAGGAAGAGATGACCGTGGAACGGCTGGAGGAGGAGCGCCGGCTGATGTACGTGGGCATCACCCGGGCGCGGCGCACGCTGCTGGTGACGACGCTGCTGCGCCAGAAGCGCGGGCGCGAGGTGCGGCGCGCCTTCCCGAGCCGCTTCATCAAGGAGATGCGGCTCGACGAGCAGGTGGCCAAGGTCAACCCGCGCGACCGGATTGCCGCGCAGCGCGCGGCCTTCGCGGCGCGGGCCGCGGCGCAGGGAGGGGTTTCCGGCTGAGGTGCATCCTGGAAACAACGGGCGGAAAGTTCAATTTTTCGCGTTTGTGTTGAAGTGTGAATTTGTGCGTGCAACTCTCTGGTGCGGAAACAATCCCAGGGCGCCTGTTGCACACGATGCGAACTCTCAGGAGGAGAAACCCCATGTCGTATCGTGTCCTGCCTTTCCCGCCCGTCCGGTGGATGACTGCGGTGCTGCTGGCTGCTGCCGGCGTGTCTGCCCAGGCCAGCGAAGCCGCTCCGAGCGCGCCGAAGATGACCGACCAGTTCATCGTGCATTACCGCACCACCTCGTTCTCGGCGGCCGCTGCCGCCCGCTCGCCCGAACGCCGCGAGCGTGATCGCCAGCGTGCCGAGCGGGTGGTCAGCCGCTTCGGCGCGACGGTGGCCTTCCGGCGCGACGGCCATGACGGCAGCAGCGTCTTTCGCGCCAGCCGCGCGCTGACGCCGGAGCAGATCCGCACCCTGTCGAGCGAGATGGCTGCGGCGGATGCCGAGGTGCTGTCGGTCGAGCCCGATCTGGTGATGCTGCCGCAGTGGGTGCCGTCGGACAGCCAGTTCGCCAGCCAGTGGCACTACTACGAGGCGGTGGGCGGCATCAATCTGCCGGCCGCCTGGGACCGCTCGCTGGGCGCGGGCGTGCGGGTTGCGGTGATCGACACCGGCTACCGGCCGCATGCCGACCTGGCGGCCAACATCGTTGGCGGCTACGACTTCATCGCCGACACCGCAGTCTCCAACGACGGCAATGGCCGTGATGCCGATGCCCGCGACCCGGGCGACTGGTGCTCGAGTTCGAGCAGCTGGCACGGCACCCATGTGGCCGGCACCATCGCCGCGGTCACCAACAACGGTCTGGGGGTCGCGGGCGTGGCCCCTTCGGCCCAGGTCGTGCCGGTGCGGGTGCTGGGCACCTGCGGTGGCTACACCTCCGACATTGCCGCCGGCGTGGTCTGGGCCTCGGGCGGCACCGTGTCCGGGATTCCGGCCAATGCCTATCCGGCGCGGGTGCTCAACCTGTCGCTGGGCGGCTCGGGCGCCTGCGGCACGACGATGCAGAACGCGATCAATTCCGCCCGCTCGCGCAGCGCGATGCTGGTGATTTCTGCCGGCAACTCGAACACCAACGCGTCCAACGCCAGCCCGGCCAACTGCGCCGGCGTGATCACCGTCGGTGCGACCACCCGCACCGGTGCGCGGACCTCGTTCTCGAACTATGGCTCGATCGTTGATGTGGCCGCACCGGGCGAGGGCATCCTGTCGACCCTCAATGCCGGCAGCACCGTGCCTGGCGCTGACAGCTATGTCCCCAAGAGCGGTACCTCGATGGCTGCGCCGCATGTGGCCGGCGTGGCGGCGCTGATGCTGGCGAAGAATGCCGCGCTGACGCCCGACCAGGTCGAGAGCATGCTCAAGAGTTCCGCGCGTGCCTTCCCGGTCAGCCCGGGCACGACGACGACGATCGGCACCGGCATCGTCGACGCGAAGAAGGCGGTCGACACCGCGATGGGCTCGCAGCCGACCGCGATCACCGAGGTCGAGTCGAACAACACCGCCACCACGCCCAGCGTGATCGCCGCGACCCATGCGCGCATCGCCGGCACGGTGGCCTCGACCACCGACACCGACTATTTCCGGGTGAGCGTCGCGGCGGGCCGCACGCTGTCGGCGACGCTGAACCACACGGTCAGCACGCAGAACTACCAGCTCTATCTGTACAACGCCGCGGGCACCTCCGCGCTGGCCTCGAGCACGCGGGCGGCAGGCCAGCCGGAGACGGTCACGGTGCGCAACGGCACGACCGCTGCGGTCAACTATCTGGTGCGGGTGGTCTATGCCAGCGGCGGCACCGGCAGCACCAGCGGCCGGTACGTGCTCAACCTGCTGCAGCAGTGATCGAGACCCGGCCGGTCCGGTGAGCCGGGCCGCGGGTCGATTCCGCGCCGGTGGCCGTGCCGGGGCCGGGGGCGGTCCCGGTCGAGCTGTCCAGCACCACCCGGTGCTGGACCCGGGCATGCATCAGCACCTGGGTCATCGTCGTGGCGCCGACCGGCAGCGACAGCAGCGGGCCCTGGAACTCGTCGCAGTGGCAGGCGCGCAGGACATCGAGCTGCTCCTCGCTGCGCACGCCCTCGGCGACCACCCGCAGTCCCAGCGCCCGGCCCAGGCCGATCAGCGCGGCGGCCATGCGGGTGCCGTCACGCTGGCCGAGGCGCTCCAGCACCCGGGCGTCGAGCGTCAGCTCGTCGAGCGGCAGGCGCCCGAGCGTGTCCAGCGAGACCGGGCCGGCATCGCCGAGCCGCGCCAGCCCGACCCGCACGCCGGTGGCGCGCAGCGAGCGCAGCGTGCCGCGCAGCAGGTCCGCGTCGCCCGACAGCGCCGCGCCAGGCATCAGCAGCGTCAGCGTGCCGCCGGGCAGGCCCTGGTCGACCAGCGCGTCGAGCACCATCGACACCAGCGCGCGGTCCTGCCAGAGCCCGGCCGGCAGATCGACCGACAGGCTGGGCACATCCAGCCCCTGATCGCGCCACTGCCGCACCTGGCGGCAGATGCCGTGCAGCAGCATCAGGGTCAGCCGGTGCATCAGCCCGGCGTCGGCGGCCACCGCGGCCCAGCCACGACCGCCGTCGGCGAGGCCTGCGCCCAGCGCCGGGGTCCAGCGTGGCAGGACCACCGCACCGGTCAGCGCGCCGGTGCACATGTCGGCCTGGATCTCGAACAGCAGGTCGAGCCGGATCTGGTCGATGCCGCGGTGCAGGGTGTCTTCGGCGCGCAGCCGGCGCATCGCGACCATCGTGGTGGCGGCCTCATGCCGGACGCACTGGCCGCGACCGAGCCGGCGGGCCTCCAGGCTGGCCAGATCGGCCTGGCGCAGCAGCGTGGCGACCTCGTGCCCGCTCTGCGCATCGAAGTCGACCCGGCCGGCGCAGCCGCCCAGGCAGAAGCGCTGGCCGGCGACCTCCATCGGCTGCTCCAGCGCATCCAGCAGCAGGCGCGCCGCGGTGTCGACATGATCGGGCGAGGCGTCGCCCAGCAGCACCAGGAAGCCGTCGCCGCGACGGTGCAGGGCTTCGGCCCCGGTGGCGGGCTGCTGCAGCGTGTGCAGCGCCGTCTCGAGCTGCCGGGCCGCCGCCTGCAGCACCGTCTCGCGCAGGGCGGCGCCCAGCAGCGCGGCCATCTCGTCGAGCCGCACCGGCACGACCAGCAGCAGCGTGCCGCAGGCGCTGGCGCTCAGCGCGCGTGACAGGCGGGAATCGGCGACAGGGGGCGCAAGAGGGCGGTCCATGGCGTCGATATCGGTTGCCGCTTTTGCCGCCTTGACCCCCGGCCCGGGCGGGTGGGGTCACCTGGGGTCCGGCCGGTTTCCGGACACCCCTACAATCGTGCGCTTTGTCCCTTATTCCCCTTTGCAGGAGCCGAACGTGTTCATTTCCAATGCCTACGCCCAGGCGGCTGGCGCCGCACCCGCAGGCGGCTCGTCCCTGATGCAGCTGCTGCCGCTGGTGCTGATGTTCGTGGTGCTGTACTTCATCATGATCCGGCCCCAGATGAAGAAGCAGAAGGAGCACAAGGCGATGATCGACGCGCTGGCCAAGGGCGACGAGATCGTCACCGCCGGCGGCCTGCTGGGCCGGGTCACCAAGGTGGCCGAGTCCTTCGTGTCGCTGGAAGTGTCCTCGGGCGTCGAGGTCCAGTGCCAGCGCAGCGCGGTGGTGCAGGTCCTGCCCAAGGGCTCGATCAAGTAAGCCGGGCCGTCGCCCCGACTCCTTGCTGAATTCTTGCTCTCAGGCTGAACGATGAACCGCTACCCCTGGTGGAAGTACCTGATCCTGGCCGTCGCGATGGTGGTGGGCCTGCTCTACACGCTGCCCAACTTCTTCGGCGAGGCGCCGGCCGTCCAGGTCTCCAGCGGCAAGGCCACGCTGAAGGTCGATGCCGCTCTGGTGCCCCGGGTCGAGCAGGCCCTGCAGGCCGCCGGCCTGAAGCCCGACTTCGTCCAGCTCGAGGGCAACTCGGTGCGCGCCCGCTTCGGCGACACCGACACCCAGCTCAAGGCGCGCGACGCGATCGTTCGCGCGCTCAATCCCGATCCGGCCGATCCGTCCTACATCGTCGCGCTGAACCTGGTGTCGCGCTCGCCGCAATGGCTGACCGGGCTGGGCGCACAGCCGATGTACCTGGGTCTGGACCTGCGCGGCGGCGTGCATTTCCTGATGCAGGTCGACATGGCTGCGGCGCTGACCAAGAAGACCGAGTCGCTGTCCACCGACGTGCGCACGCTGCTGCGCGACAAGTCGATCCGCCACGCCGGCATCCAGCGCAGCGGCGACAGCATCGAGGTGCGCCTGCGGGACCGTGAGGCCCAGACCAAGGCGCGCGAGGCGCTGACGCTGGCCCAGGCCGACATGCTCTGGACCGAGGCCGGCGACGCCGCCGAGCCCCGGCTGATCGGCCGCATCAAGCCCGAGGCGGTCCGCAACGTCCAGCAGCAGGCGCTGACGCAGAACATCAATACGCTGCACAACCGCATCAACGAGCTGGGCGTGGCCGAGCCGGTGATCCAGCAGCAGGGCGCCGACCGCGTGGTCGTGCAGCTGCCCGGCGTGCAGGACGTGGCCAAGGCCAAGGACATCATCGGCCGCACCGCCACGCTGGAAGTGCGCATGGTCGACGACGGCCCCGAGGCGCAGGCCGCGCTGGGCGGCGGCGCCCCGGTGCCCTTCGGCACCGAGCGCTTCCTGGAGCGAGGCGGCGTGCCCATCATCGTCAAGCGCCAGGTGGTGCTGACCGGCGAGAACCTGACCGACGCGCAGGCCGGCTTCGACGACAACCAGCAGCCGGCGGTGCACCTGACGCTCGACGCCCGCGGCGCGCGCATCTTCCGCGACGTCACCCGCGAGAACATCAACAAGCGCATGGCCATCCTGCTGTTCGAGAAGGGCCGGGGCGAGGTCGTGACGGCCCCCGTGATCCGCTCGGAGATCGGTGGCGGCCGGGTGCAGATCTCCGGCTCGATGACGCCCGTCGAGGCGGCCGACACCGCGCTGCTGCTGCGTGCCGGTTCGCTGGCCGCGCCGATGGAGATCATCGAGGAACGCCTGATCGGCCCCAGCCTGGGCGCCGAGAACATCGCCAAGGGCTTCGACAGCGTGCTGTACGGCTTCATCGCCATCGCGGTCTTCATGTGCGCCTACTACATGCTGTTCGGCGTGTTCTCGACGCTGGCGCTGGGCGTGAACCTGCTGCTGCTGGTGGCGATCCTGTCGATGATGCAGGCCACGCTGACGCTGCCGGGCATTGCCGCGATCGCGCTGGTGCTGGGCATGGCGATCGACGCCAACGTGCTGATCAACGAGCGGGTGCGCGAGGAGCTGCGTGCCGGCGCCTCGCCGCAGATGGCGATCCACAAGGGCTACGAGGCCGCCTGGGGCACCATCCTGGACTCGAACGTGACCACGCTGATCGCCGGCGTGGCGCTGCTGGCCTTCGGCTCGGGTCCGGTGCGCGGCTTCGCGGTGGTGCACTGCCTGGGCATTCTCACCTCGATGTTCTCGGCGGTGCTCTTCTCGCGCGGTCTGGTCAACCTCTGGTACGGCCGCAAGAAGAAGCTGCAGGGCGTCTCGATCGGCCAGGTCTGGAAGCCGGCCGCGCAGCCGGGACCGGCCGACGCCGCCCCGGCCGTCACCTCGCCCAAGGCCTGAAGGGAGTCACCTCATGGAATTCTTCCGCCTGCGCCGCGACATCCCGTTCATGCGGCATGCGCTGGTGTTCAACATCATCTCCTTCGCCACGTTCGTGCTGGCGGTGTTCTTCCTGCTGACCCGCGGGCTGCACCTGTCGATCGAGTTCACTGGCGGCACGGTCATCGAGACCGAGTACGCCCAGAGCGCCGACATCGCCCGGGTCCGCACCACCGTCGAGGCGATGAACTTCGGCGAGGTCCAGGTGCAGAAGTTCGGCACCTCGCGCGATGTGCTGATCCGCCTGCCGCTGCGCGAGGGCGTCAAGCAGAACGAGGTGGTCGGCCGCGTCTTCGCCCAGCTGTGCGCCGCCGAGGGCGGCCTGGTCAAGCCGGTGCAGATCACCACCGACAAGGGCGAGAGCATCAGCCGCCAGGTCTGCGAGGCCGGCAGCAACGGCAGCATCACCGAGCCGCTCAAGCTCACCCGCAGCGAGTTCGTCGGCCCGCAGGTCGGCAAGGAGCTGGCCGAGGACGGCCTGAAGGCGCTGGCCTTCGTGGTCGTCGGCATCATGATCTACTTGGCGATCCGCTTCGAGTGGAAGTTCGCGGTGGCCGCGATCATCGCCAACCTGCATGACGTGATCATCATCCTGGGCTTCTTCGCCTTCTTCCAGTGGGAGTTCTCGCTGGCGGTGCTGGCGGCGGTGCTGGCGGTGCTGGGCTACTCGGTCAACGAGTCGGTGGTGATCTTCGACCGCATCCGCGAGGCCTTCCGCAAGTTCCGCAAGATGAGCACGCCCGAGGTCATCGACCACGCGATCACCACCACGATGAGCCGCACCATCATCACGCACGGCTCGACGCAGATGATGGTGCTGTCGATGCTGCTGTTCGGCGGCCCGACGCTGCACTACTTCGCGGTGGCGCTGACGATCGGCATCTGCTTCGGCATCTATTCGTCGGTCTTCGTCGCGGCGGCCATCGCGATGTGGCTGGGTGTCCGGCGCGAGGATCTGGTCAGCGCAGGTGCCAAGAAGGACCAGGATCCGAACGATCCGAACGCCGGCGCGGTCGTGTGAGGCATCGACCGGCTGGTGTAAAGTAGTACACACTATTTTTCCAGATTCCGACGGTCGATTCCTCCTCCCCCCACCTCTCCCATGGCTGCCGCAACCCCCTCCTCGCTGCTGGCCGCACAGGCGCGGCGACTCTATTGCGAGCAGCTCCAGCGGCTGATGCCCCGGGTGGCCGGCACGCTGACCGAGCGGGTGCGTGACCGCATCGCCGAGCAGGCCCGCACGCCGTCGGCACATCACGCGGTCTACCGCGATCTGCTGGTGGACCTGCCGCTGCAGTCCGGCCGCTGGGCCACCGCCTTCGGGCAGCAGCTCCAGCAGGCGGCAGCCGGTCGTCAGGTTGCTCCGCAGGGTGCGGGGCGCAATGCCACCCGCGCCGACGAGCTCGCGATCGTCGACGACGCCTCGGTCGACCAGGAGATCGTCGTCTCGCACATGGCGATGGCGCTGCTGGACAAGGCCAGCTGGGAGTTCTCGGATCTGCGCTACCGGATGGCGGCGCTCGATCACCGAGACGAACTCGACGCGCTGGATGTGCTGCGCCCGCACGCGCTGGCCCGTGCGGTGTCGGAGAGCTGGTTCACCGCCGGCTTCAGCGCCGAGGCCTGGCGGGTGCTGCAGCCGATGCTGCACGAGGAGTTCGCGGCGCTCATCCATGAGGCCTATCACGAGGTCAATCGCTGGCTGATCGGGCAGGGCGTCTGTCCCGAGGTCAATCTGCGCCATTTCATTCGCCGCAGCAAGGACGACGGCCGCGTGTCGCGCGCGGGCGGCTTCTCGCCGGATCCGGCGGTGGGCGCTGCGCCCGCGGCGGCCCGGCCCGGGGGCCTGTCCCAGCCGCCGCAGGAGCGCTTTCCCTCTCCTGCCCATCTGAACCGCAACGAGACCCGCCCCGAGTCGTCGACGTCGTCCCGCTGGGCTTCGGGCGGTTCGGGCGGCGGCTCCGGTGCCGCCTCGGGGGGCGGAGCTGGAGGCGCGAGCGGTGCCGTCTCTGGCGGCAGTGGCGGTGGCGGCGTCACGGGCGGGGCGAGTGGCTCGGCCTGGGTCGGTGGCGGCGGGTCGGGCGGCGCGGCCCGTGCCGGCCAGCCTGGCGGCACGGCGGCGCCAGACAGCCGCGATGCCCATCTCTACGCGCCGACGATGATGGCGGATGTGTCGCCGCCGTCTTCCGCCGGTGCGGCCACCGTGCCGGTGCCGCTGCGTGATGTGCATGACGAGACGCGCATGATGACGCACTCGCCGGGCCTGCTGCGCAGCATCGAGCAGGCCGAGGCGGTGCTGGGCCGGCTCAATCGCCTGGTCGCGCGGCAGGTGCCCGACTTCTACAGCTCGACCATCGCGCATCCGCATGTGCAGCCCTCGCCCGGGCTGAGCGCCGCGATCAGCGATGCCGAGCAGGCGGTGCGCCGCCGCTTCGACGGTGGTGCCTCCGCGGCCGGTGCGGCTTCGGGCGTGCCGGTGCTGTCGCAGGCGGTCGCGGTGTCGACGCCGGGACTGCTGCAGGAACTGCAGAGCCGCAAGGTCGCGCTCAAGCAGGCCGCGACCACGCCGGTCGAGCGCGCCACCATCGAGATCGTCGCGCTGATGTTCCAGAGCCTGCTGACCGAGGAGCGCATTCCGGCCAGCGTGCGGGTGTGGTTCGCGCGGCTGCAGATGCCGGTGCTGCGGGTGGCGATCGCCGAGCCCGACTTCTTCGCCACCATCGACCATCCGGCGCGCAAGCTGATCGACCGCATGGGCGGCTGCGTGATGGGCTTCGAGGTGGGTGCGGCCGGTGTCAGCGAGCCGATGGAGCGCGAGATCAAGCGTGTCGTCCAGGTCGTCGAGGCCTATCCGGACACCGGCCGGCGGGTCTTCCAGACGGTGCTGACCGAGTTCGAGCGCTTCATCGAGGAGTATTTCAAGACCGAGCATGTCGCCGCGAGCAAGGGCGTGTCGCTGGCGCAGCAGATCGAGCAGCGCGAGACGATGGCGATCCAGTACACCATCGAGATGCGCAAGATGCTCGACAAGGTGCCGGTGCACGACAGCGTGCGCCAGTTCCTCTTCCATGTCTGGGCCGACGTGCTGGCGACCACCGCGGTCAAGACCAGCGCCAGCAGCGAGCAGACCCGGGCGATGAGCAAGGTCGCCTCCGACCTGATCTGGCTGGCCAGCGCCAAGGTCTCGCGCGAGGAGCGGGCCGAGGCGATCCGCCGGCTGCCGCCGCTGCTCAAGCGGTTGCGCGAGGGCATGGGCTCGGCCGGCGTGCCGATGCCTCGGCAGGACGAGTATGTGCAGTCGATCAACAATGCGCTGCAGGCGGCGTTCTCGGCGCGCACCGCCACCATTCCGACCGAGCGTCTCGACGAGCTGATGATGCAGCTCGAGGCGCTGGAGGATCTGTTGCCCGAGGCCGGTGACATCGAGATCGACGAGTCGATGGTGCGCGATCTCTCGGGCCACGAGACCCAGGATCTGGAGGTGGTCGCCGAGGGCGGCTCGATGCCGACGCCGGCGATGGTGGCCTGGGTGGCCGACCTGACGGTCGGCAACTGGTTCCGGCTCGACTACCGCGACCGCATCGAGCCGGTGCAGCTGGCCTGGCAGGGCAGTCGCAAGCAGTTCAGCCTGTTCGTGTCGGTGCAGGGGCGCGGCATCATGTTCCAGAAGCACCGCCTGGCCTCCTTCCTGCAGGCCGGCCTGCTGGTGCCCTTCGAGGAGGAGTCACTGACGGTGCGCGCCACCCGCAACGCGCTGGCCAAGCTCGACGCCGATCCGGCGCGGCTGCTGCACTGAGGCGCTGCGGTCACGCCCGGCCTGGGCGTGTCAGTGGATGAGGCGGTCGGCGTCGTCGACGAAGAGTTCGTCGAGGATCAGCGCGTCGGGCTCCTCGCCCATGCTCCAGAAGACCATCAGCACGATGATCTTCAGGTCCTCGAGCGCCAGCGATCCGCCCGGTGCGGCCATCGCCCGGTCGACCGCGATCTCGCGCATGTGCGCCGGCAGCACGCCGGCCGATTCCAGGAAGCTCAGGAAGGCGATCGAGGCGGTGCCGAGCCGGTCCTGCTCCGAGGCGGTGTAGATGCGCATCGACAGCGCGCTCTGCATCTGCGCCTGGGTCTCGGCCACGCTGGTCAGGCCGTCGAGCCAGCTCAGCGCCTCCTCGATCTCGTCGCTCTCGAAGCCGACCGAGGTCAGCTTGCGCGACAGCTGGTCATGCTCCGGACAGGAGTCCGGGCGCCAGTAGTTTTCGTAGAGGTAGACGAGCACGTCGAACATGGATTCACTATACCCGAGGGCATGGTGACCCGGAGAACCCGTGCCGGCCGGCCCCCGTGAGCGGGGTCACGCACGATTCTGGCGTTGAAAGATCTGTCCGGGCAGCCGGACGATCTGCTCCAGCATTTCCAGCTCGAGCAGCCGGGCCTGCAGCTGCGGCGTGGCCCAGCCGGTGCGCGCCTGCAGCGCGTCCAGCGTGGCCGGACTCCAGCCCAGGGCCTGGAGGATCGGGTCGGAGACGTCGTCCTGCACATCGGGCGCAGTGGTGGCCGCCGCCGCCGCTGCCGTCTCCGGCATCTCGTCGGTGGCGGGCGCCCGGCGCAGCGGCCGCAGGTCCTCCAGGATGTCCTCGACCGACTCGACCAGCCGCGCGCCATCGCGGATCAGCCGGTGGCAGCCGCGCGACTGCGGGCTGCGGATCGGGCCCGGGATCGCGAACACCTCGCGGTTGCTCTCCAGCGCCAGCCGCGCGGTGATCAGCGAGCCCGACTGCAGCGCGGCCTCCACCACCAGCGTGCCCAGCGACAGCCCGGCGATCAGCCGGTTGCGCTGCGGGAAATGCGGTGCCAGCGGTCCGGTGCCGAGCACATGCTCGCTGACGATCAGGCCGCCAGCAGCGACGATGCGCGCGGCCAGCGCCTCATGCTGGCGCGGATAGCAGCGGTCGATGCCGGTGCCGATGACCGCCACCGTCGGCGCGTCGGCATCCAGCGCGCCCAGATGGGCGGCCGCGTCGATGCCCTGCGCCAGTCCGGAGACGATGCCCAGGCCGTCGCGACCCAGTCCGGCGGCGAACTCGCGCGCCAGCGCGGCGCCGCTGGCGGTCGGATGACGGCTGCCGACCAGCGCGATCAGATCGCGGTCGTTCAGGCGCTGCGGTGCGCCGTGCAGGTGCAGCAGCAGCGGCGAGTCGGGCATGTGCATCCAGCCCGGCGGGTAGCCCTCGTCGCCGAGGATCAGCAGATGGTGGTCGGGATGCGCGAGCCAGTCCAGCGTGGCGTCGACCAGCGCATCCAGTCCGTCGGGCGGCGAGCGCAGCGCCTGCACCAGCGCCTCGCCGACGATCTGGCGCTGTGCCACCGACGAGGCGGCGAACACGCCCTCGGGCGAGCCGAAGGCCGCGAGCAGCTGGCGCGCGCGCTGGCGGCCGCAGCCCGGCGTCTGCAGCAGCCGCAGCCAGGCGGCGATCTCGTCGGGCGCGTGTCCGGCCAGCGGCATCGTCGCGCTCCCGGCCTGGCTCAGGGCTGGGTGAAGCGGTCGCCGGGGCGCACCGCGGTCTGCGCGTCGAGGATCAGCGCGTAGGCCACCCGCTCGAAGACGCGGAACACGAACAGGTGTCCGTGCGTCTCGTCGGGCAGCTGCAGCGCGGCCCGCTGCGGGTCGGTGCGATCGGCGATGCGCTCGCCGGCGCGCTGGATCGCCAGCACATGGCCGCGCTCGATGCCGTCGACCCGGCCACGGTTCAGCGCGACGATCTGGTTCTGGCCGGCCGACATGCCGTCGCCGTAGATCGAGACGATGCGCCCGGCGATCGGCGCCGAGGGCGCATGCGGGACGAAATTGGTGGTGTCGCGGGTCGGGGCCTGCGCCAGGCGGTCGCCGGCGCCGGCTTCCTGGCGCAGCGTCGTCAGCACCACCGTGCCGGGCACGATCTCCTGGGTCTTGCCATCGGCGCTGGCGGTCACGCTGCCCGGACGGACATATTCGGCCGAGCCGACGAAGGCCGCCTCGTAGCCGAGCAGCGCCCGGGTGTCGGGATCGAGCAGCGGCCGGGCCTGGCGGAAGACGCGCCAGTTGCGCAGCGGCGGCATCTCGCCGCGCACATAGGCGGTGTCGCCGCGGCCGAGCAGCACCCGGCCCTCGCGGCCGGCGACGATGCGCGGCGCCTTGTCCAGCTCGTCGGCCTCGAGCACGATCGCGTCGTTCAGGAAGGGCTCGATCAGGTGCAGCGAGATCGAGGCGAGCGGCCCGTTGTCGACATCGCCCGCGCGCACCCGCGGCGAGAGCTTCACCGTGCCCGAGCCGGCGCGGCCGAACTGCAGCCGCGCGCGGCCGCCCTCGCGTACCAGCACCAGCTCCTGGCCCGGATAGATCAGGTGCGGATTGCGGATCTGCTCCAGGTTCATGCCCCAGAGTTCCGGCCAGCGCCAGGGGCTGCGCAGGAAGAGCTTCGAGATGTCCCAGAGCGTGTCGCCGCGGCGCACGACATGGCTTTCGGGCGCGTTGGGCGCCAGCTCGGAAAGCGGCACGCCGGCCTCGGCGACCTGTCGGGCCGTGCTGCGCTGCGCGGCAGTGACCGGATAATCGGGGGCTGCGTGAGTCGCCTGGAGCGACAGGCCCAGCAGCGTCGCCGCCAGCAGCCTTGAGGGGCTGGCGAGGGCGCGCCGGGTTCGAGCGTGCTCGCCGTGGCACAGGATCATGGAGTTCTTCTCCGTGCGCCGACCCGGCAGGCCCGCGCGAAACACTTCATTCAGACTCGTCGATTCTGCCCCCGAAGCCCTGAGGCTGCAATGAAATCGGCTGTTTTGCCACTTCTGCCGCTTCGGGCCTGCCCTTCACTGTCGCGTCGCGACCGATCGCCATCGTCATCGCCATGAGCCTGCTGACCATTCTTCGCTATCCCGATCCCCGCCTGAACAAGGTCGCCAAGCCGGTGGCGGCCGTCGATGCGCGCATCCGCACGCTGATCGACGACATGTTCGAGACGATGTACAAGTCGCGCGGCATCGGCCTGGCCGCGACCCAGGTCGATGTGCACGAGCGCCTGATCGTCATCGATGTCTCCGAAGACCGCACGGAGCAGCTGGTGCTGATCAACCCGGAGCTGATCGTGCGCAGCCCGGAGCGTGTGGTCGGCGACGAGGGCTGCCTGTCGGTGCCGACGATCTACGACAAGGTCGAGCGCCATGAGCGCGTCACGGTGCGCGCGCTCGACCGCGAGGGCCGCTCCTTCGACCTCGAGGCCGACGGCCTGCTGGCGATCTGCATCCAGCACGAGATGGACCACCTGATGGGCCGGGTCTTCGTCGAGTACCTCTCGCCGCTCAAGCGCAACCGCATCCGCACCAAGCTGCTCAAGCGCGGCCGCGAGGACGAGGCCGCGGAATGAGCGCGCTCCCGACACCTGCAGCTCTCGCGCCGCTGCGCGTCGGCTTTGCCGGCACGCCGGAGTTCGCCCGCGAGGCGCTGGCGGCGATGCTGGCCGCCGGCATCTCGGTGCCGCTGGTGCTGACCCAGCCCGACCGCCCGGCCGGGCGCGGCATGAAGCTGCAGCCCTCGCCGGTCAAGCAGCTCGCGCTGGAGCACGGCATCGCGGTGGCGCAGCCGACCAGCCTGAAGCTCGACGGCCGCTTCCCCGACGAGGCAGCGGCCGCGCGCGAGGCGCTGCTGGCCGCGCGTCTGGATGTGCTGGTGGTCGCCGCCTACGGCCTGATCCTGCCGCGCTGGGTGCTGGCGCTGCCGCGCCTGGGCTGCCTGAACATTCACGGCTCGATCCTGCCGCGCTGGCGCGGCGCGGCGCCGATCCACCGCGCGATCGAGGCCGGCGACGCCGAGACCGGCATCACCATCATGCAGATGGACGAAGGGCTGGACACCGGCGACATGCTCTCGGTCGCGCGCGAGCCGATCGGCCCGGACGACACCACCGCGCTGCTGCATGACCGGCTGGCGCTGCTGGGCGGGCGCATGATCGTCGCGGCCCTGGCCGATGCGGCGGCCGGGCGCCTGCAGCCGGTGCCGCAGCCGCTGGAGGGCGTGAACTACGCGCACAAGATCGACAAGAAGGAGGCGGCGATCGACTGGACGCTGCCGGCGGCGGTGATCGCGCGCCGGGTGCGCGCCTTCGATCCCTTTCCCGGCGCGAGCTTCGTGCGCGGTGCCGAGGCGATCAAGGTCTGGCAGGCCCGGCCGACGCCAGGGCAGGGCGCGCCCGGCGAGGTGCTGCCGGGCGACGCCGGCCTGCTGCGGGTGGCCTGCGGCGAGGGCGCGCTGGAGATCGAGCGGGTGCAGCGCCCGGGCGGGCGGCGTCAGCCGGTGCGCGAATGGCTGGCCGGCTGTGACATCCGCCCTGGCGAGCGGCTGGGCTGAAACGGGGCGCCTCGCCCGGACTGCTCAAGTCGCTCCGGGCGACAGACGATAAGCGAGGCAGCCCCCGCCCTCCGCTTGCCCTCCCCCCGCCATGAGACTGCCGAGACTTTCCGTCATCGCCCTGCTCGCCGCGCTGCCCCTGCTGGCCAGCTGCGACCTGCTCGGCATCGAGTCCGGCGAAGCCGTCGCCGCCCGCAACGAGGCCGAGGGCAAGGCCATCGGCAGCGCCTGCCGCCACGCGATGCGTGCGATCGAGGACTGCTACACCCTCAATCCGAAGGCGGTCAAGGCCTCCGTCTACACCGGCTGGCGCGAGATGGACGAGTACATGCGCGAGAACAAGCTCGAGGGCATCGCGCCGGTCGTGCCGCGCCCGGTCGAGCCGTCGAAGAAGAAGAAGCCCAAGCCGGCCGAGGACGAGGAAATCATCGACGAGCCCAAGGCCAAGGCCGACGACAAGGCCCACGGCAAGTCGACGCACTGATCGATCCGCCGCACCCGGTCGACGCACCGGCCGCCATTGCGGCGCAATCCCTGAGGTCCGCGTGCCGGACCTGATCCGCAGGACCGCTCCCGATGTGACAATCGAGGGATGTCTTCCCCCGGCTCTCCTGCGGCCGCACTGAAGCGGCATGTGCAGTCCCTCTGTCGCCATCCGGAATTCCGGCGTGGCCTGCGGGACATGGCGCCGATGGTGCCGGGTCTGGCCGCCTGGGGCCTGGTCACCGGCGTGGCCATGGTGCGCAGCGGGCTCGATCCCTGGCTGGCGCTGCTGATGTCGCTGACCGTCTATGCCGGCTCGTCGCAGCTGGCC
Organism: Sphaerotilus sp. FB-3; assembly: GCF_023706025.1. Lineage (NCBI taxonomy): Bacteria > Pseudomonadati > Pseudomonadota > Betaproteobacteria > Burkholderiales > Sphaerotilaceae > Sphaerotilus > Sphaerotilus sp. FB-3. The sequence continues at coordinate 60,883 of NZ_BQWE01000011.1, forward strand.
TCGCTGCCGCTGATCGCCGCCGGTGCGCCGATCTGGGTGGTGCTGCTGACCGGCTTCGTCGTCAATCTGCGCTTCGTCATCTACAGCGCGCAGTGGCGCTTCTATTTCGGCCACCTGCCGCGCTGGCAGCGCATGTCGCTGGGCTATCTGGGTGCGGATGTCAGCTACGCGATGTTCATGCGCCGCTGGCCCGAGCCCGAGCCGCAGTCGGGCCAGATCGCGTATTTTCTTGGCGGGGCACTGCTGCTGTGGCTGGGCTGGCAGATTCCGTCGATCCTGGGCATCGTGCTGGCCGACGGCGTGCCGGCGCAGTGGGGCCTGGGATTCGCCGGCACGCTGGCGCTGATCGGTCTGACCTGCTCGCTGCTGGTCGACCGCGCGACCTGGGTCTGCGCGGGCGTGGCGGCCGCCGCCGCGGTGGCGGCCTTCGCGCTGCCCTACAAGCTCAACATCGTCGTCGCGGTGGCCGCAGCGGTGGCCGCCGGCCTGATGATGGAGATGCCCGGCGGCGGGGGCGGGCGCCCGATCGGCGCGGTGCAGCCCGCCCGGCGTCCTTCCTGACCGATCCGTCCGCGGAGCACGAACGCACGATGTCCAGCCTCGAAGCCTTCTTCACCATTCTCGGCCTGGCGCTGGTCACCGTGCTGACCCGCAGCTTCCTGATGCTGCCCGAGCGCGAGCTGCCGATGCCGCCGTGGGCGCGGCGCGCGCTGAAGTACGCGCCGCTGGCCGCGCTGGTGGCGATCATCGCGCCCGAGGTGCTGATGAAGAACGGCGCGCTGATCGCCACGCCGCTCGACGCCCGGCTGATCGGCGCGGCGGTGGCGGTGGCCTGGTTCTTCTTCCGCCGCGGCATTCTCGGCACCATCGTCGTCGGCATGGCGGTCTTCCTGCCGCTGCGCATCGGGCTGGGCTGGTAGCCCGGACCGCGCCCCGCCCCGCCCGCCCCGGCTTGTCCTCTTCCTTTCCCTGTTTCATCAACTCCGCAACAGCGACCCACCATGAAAGTTCTCCGCCTCCAGGACCTGATCGCCGACGGCAAGATCGCCGGCAAGCGCGTCTTCATCCGCGCCGACCTGAACGTGCCGCAGGATGACGCAGGCAACATCACCGAAGACACCCGCATCCGTGCGTCCGTGCCGTGCGTGAAGATGGCGCTCGACGCCGGTGCCGCCGTGATGGTCACCAGCCACCTCGGCCGCCCGACCGAAGGTGAATTCAAGCCCGAAGACACCCTGGCGCCGGTCGCCGCCCGCATGAGCGAGCTGCTCGGCCGCGAGGTCCGGCTGGTCTCGAACTGGGTCGACGGCGTCGAGGTCGCCCCGGGCGAGGTGGTGATGCTCGAGAACTGCCGCCTGAACAAGGGCGAGAAGAAGAACAAGGAGGATCTCGCGCAGAAGATGGCCGCGCTGTGCGATGTCTTCGTGCATGACGCCTTCGGCACCGCGCACCGCGCCGAGGCCTCGACCTACGGCATCGCCCAGTTCGCCCCGGTCGCCTGCGCCGGCCCGCTGCTGGCCGCCGAGATCGACGCGATCTCCAAGGCCCTGGCCAACCCGAAGCGCCCGCTGGTGGCGATCGTCGCGGGCTCGAAGGTCTCGACCAAGCTGACCATCCTGAAGGCCCTCTCCAACAACGTCGACGGCCTGATCGTCGGCGGCGGCATCGCCAACACCTTCATGCTGGCCGCGGGCCTGAAGATCGGCAAGTCGCTGGCCGAGGCCGACCTGGTCGGTGAAGCCAAGGCGGTGATCGAGGCGATGGCCGCGCGCGGCGCCGCCGTGCCGATTCCGGTCGACGTGGTCTGCGCCAAGGTCTTCTCGGCCGACGCCGAAGCCACCGTCAAGGCCGCCACCGATGTCGCCGACGACGACCTGATCCTCGACATCGGCCCGAAGACCGCCGAGATCCTGGCCGCCCAGCTCAAGGCTGCCGGCACCATCGTCTGGAACGGCCCGGTGGGCGTGTTCGAGTTCGATGCCTTCGCCAAGGGCACCGAGACGCTGGCGCGCGCGATCGCCGAGTCCGAGGCCTTCTCGATCGCCGGCGGCGGCGACACGCTGGCCGCGATCGCCAAGTACGGCATCGAGGGTGACGTCGGCTACATCTCCACCGGCGGCGGCGCCTTCCTGGAAGTGCTGGAAGGCAAGACCCTGCCGGCGTTTGAGATTCTGGCGAAACGGGCGGCTGGGTGATCGCGCTGCGCGTTTGACCATTGGAGGCCGCCGGGAGGCGGCCTTATCGCTTGGAGGCCGAGGAAATCCAAGATGTCTGCTACAGGGTCTCAAGAGAGTCGTGTCACGGTGTTAGTCGACTGTGATAACACCGCCCTGGAGCTGCTGGAGCACGCGTTGCGCGTGGCTGCCCAGTTTGGTCGTGCCGTGTTGCGCCGTAGTGGCGAGAGGGAGAAAAATGACGAAAACTGAGGCCCAAACTAGATCGGAACTGATCGACCAGCAACTTGCCTTGGCAGGTTGGGACGTGAAAGATCCGACCCAGGTTGTTGAGGAATTCGACATCCTTACCGCCCTGCCCGATGTGGTAGCGGAGCCGCGCACGTTCTACGAGGGCCACCAATTCAGCGATTACGTCCTGCTCGGCAAAGACCGCAAGCCGCTGGCCGTAATCGAGGCCAAGAAGACCAGTCGCGATGCCGCCATCGGCCGCGAGCAAGCGAAGCAGTACTGCTACAACATTCAGAAGCAGCTAAGGTGCGAGTTGCCGTTCTGCTTCTACACCAACGGTCACGAGCTCTATTTCTGGGATCTAGAGAACGCGCCGCCGCGCAAGGTGGTCGGCTTCCCCACCCGTGACGATCTGGAGCGCTTTGCCTACATCCGCCGCAATCGCAAGCCGTTAACGCAGGAGTTCATCAACACCTCGATTGCTGGCCGTGACTACCAGATCCGCGCGATTCGCGCAGTGCTCGAAGGCATCGAACAGAAAAAGCGCAATTTCCTACTGGTGATGGCCACTGGCACCGGCAAGACGCGAACTTGTATTGCCATGGTTGACGCGCTGATGCGTGCCGGCCACGCCGAGAAGGTCCTGTTCTTGGTTGACCGGATCGCGTTGCGAGAGCAGGCGCTGGCCGCCTTCAAGGAGCACATGCCCAACGAGCCGCGTTGGCCCAATGTGGGCGAAAAGCTGATTGCCACGGACCGCCGTGTGTACGTCGCCACCTACCCGACGATGCTGAACATCATCCGGGACGACGCGCAGCACCTGTCGCCGCACTTTTTCGACTTCATCGTCGTTGATGAGAGCCATCGCTCCATCTACAACACCTTCGGCGAAGTACTCAACTACTTCAAAGCCATCACGCTGGGTCTGACGGCTACGCCGACCGACATCATCGACCACAACACTTTCCAGCTTTTCCATTGCGAAGACGGCATTCCCACGTTTGCCTACACCTATGAAGAAGCTGTGAACAACGTGCCTCCCTACCTCTGCAACTTCCAGGTCATGAAGATTCAGACCAAGTTCCAGATGGAAGGCATCAGCAAGCGCACGATTTCCCTGGAAGACCAAAAGAAGCTGATCCTCCAGGGCAAAGAGGTTGAAGACATCAACTTCGAGGGCACTCAGCTTGAAAAGCAGGTGATCAACAAGGGCACCAACACCCTGATCGTCCGCGAGTTCATGGAAGAGGCCATCAAGGACGCCAACGGTGTGCTGCCCGGCAAGACCATCTTCTTTTGCGCCACCAAGGCCCACGCCCGGCGCATGGAAGAGATCTTCGACAAGCTCTACCCGCAACACCACGGTGAATTGGCCAAGGTGCTGGTGTCGGACGACCCGCGCGTCTACGGCAAAGGCGGCCTGCTCGATCAGTTCACCAACAACGACATGCCGCGTATTGCCATCAGCGTGGACATGCTCGATACCGGCATCGACGTGCGCGAGATCGTCAACCTCGTGTTCGCCAAGCCGGTCTACTCGTACACCAAGTTCTGGCAGATGGTCGGGCGCGGCACACGCCTGCTGGAAACCAGCAAGCCCAAGCCCTGGTGTCTTGAGAAGGATGTGTTCCTGATCCTCGACTGCTGGGACAACTTCGAATACTTCAAGCTCAACCCCAAGGGCAAGGACCTGAAAGCCCAGTTGCCGCTGCCGGTGCGACTGGTGGGCCTGCGCCTCGACAAGATTGAAAAAGCCAATGACAGCGGCCATTCCGACATCGCAGCGCGGGAAATCGCCAAGCTCCGCCTGCAGATTGCGGCGTTGCCCAAAGAGTCGGTGGTGATCAAGGAAGCCGCCGCTGCGCTGGCGCGGCTGGACGACGACAACTTCTGGACCAGCCTCAGCCACGACCGGCTGGAGTTCCTGCGCGCAGAAATCAAGCCGCTGTTCCGCAGCGTCTCCGAGGCCGACTTCAAGGCCATGCGCTTCGAGCGCGACCTGCTGGAGTACTCGCTGGCCGTTTTGAGCGAAGAAAAGGAAAAGGCCGACACCCTCAAGGAAGGCATCGTCGAGCAGATCAGCGAACTGCCGCTCTCGGTCAGCTTCGTCAAGCAGGAAGGGGCGCTGATCCGCGCCGCGCAAACCAGCCACTACTGGGCCAAGGCGGATGAAGACGCCTTCGACGAACTGGTCGCCAAACTTGGCCCGCTGATGAAATTCCGCGAGCAATCCACCGGGCAGGAGCAAACCCACCTCGATCTGGCCGATGAGCTGCACAAGAAGGAATGGGTGGAGTTCGGCCCGCAGCACGAAGCGGTCAGCATCACCCGCTACCGCGAAATGGTGGAAAGCCTGATTGCCGAACTCACCGCGCACAACCCGGTACTGCAGAAGATCAAGAACGGCGAGGCGGTGAGCAGCGAAGAAGCCAACGAACTGGCCGAGCTGCTGCACGAAGAACACCCCCACATCACCGAAGGCCTGCTGCGGCAGGTCTACAAGAACCGCAAGGCGCGCTTCATCCAGTTCATCCGCCACATCCTGGGTATTGAAGTGCTCAGGAGCTTCCCGGACGAGGTCAGCGCCGCATTCGACCAATTCATCCGCGCCCACACCACGCTCAGCAGCCGGCAGATGGAATTTCTCAATCTGCTGAAGGGCTTCATCATCGAGCGCGAAAAGGTGGAGAAGAAGGACCTGATCAACGCCCCCTTCACGGTCATCCATCCGCAAGGCATCCGTGGCGTGTTCAGCCCACTTGAAATCAACGAGATTCTGCAGTTGACCGAACGGTTGGCTGCTTGAATAACAAGCACACCATGCTGCAAAACAACCCCGAACTCAAAAGTAAGATCGACCAGCTCTGGAACAAGTTCTGGAGCGGCGGCATCAGCAACCCGCTCACCGCCATCGAGCAAATCACCTACCTGCTGTTCATGAAACGGCTCGATGAGCTGGACCAGAAGCGCCAAGCCGATGCGGAATGGATTGGCATTGAATATCGCTCAAAGTTCAGCGGATTTTGGATACCGCCAGAGTACAGGCAGCAACCGGAACCCGGCCGGTATGCTATTGACCGCGCTGAGCTGCGCTGGAGCGAATTCAAGCACATGCAGGCTGAAGCGATGCTGCCGCACGTGCAGGGCAAGGTTTTTCCTTTCCTCAAAGACCTCAACGGCGCGGAGTCCAATTTCACCCATCACATGAGGAATGCCGTCTTCATCATCCAAAAACCAGCCCTGCTGGTGGAGGCGGTGAAGACCATTGATGGCCTCTTTGAGATCATGGAGCGCGATTCGCGCGAGAACGGCCAAGCCTTTCAGGACATCCAGGGCGATGTTTATGAAATGCTGCTGTCCGAGATCGCCACCGCAGGAAAGAACGGCCAATTCCGCACGCCGCGCCACATCATCAAACTGATGGCCGATCTGGTGCGGCCGCAACTGGGTCACAAGATTGCAGACCCGGCCTGTGGGTCTGGTGGATTCTTGCTCGGCGCCTATCAGTACATCGTCACGCAGCTTGCCATCAAGGCGGGCAGCAAAGACCTTGCACCCGATGAAGACGGCTTTGTGCGCACCTCGGTCGCCGCTGCGCTCACCGAAAGAGCGCAAGACATTTTGGCCAAATCTCTCTGGGGCTACGACATCGACCAGACCATGGTGCGCCTGGGGCTGATGAACCTGATGATGCACGGCATTGACGAGCCGCACATCGACTACAAAGACACGCTCAGCAAGAGCTATACCGAAGAATCCGAATACGACATCGTGTTGGCCAACCCGCCCTTTACCGGTAGCATCGACAAGGGCGATATCAACGAGCATCTGCAACTTGCCACCACCAAGACCGAACTGCTGTTTGTCGAGAACATTTACCGCCTGCTCAAGAAGGGTGGCACCGCCTGCGTGATCGTGCCGCAGGGCGTGCTTTTCGGCTCCGGCGGCGCGTTCAAAACGCTGCGCCAGATGCTGGTTGAGCGTTGCGACCTCAAGGCCGTGATCACCCTGCCCAGCGGCGTGTTCAAACCCTATGCCGGGGTCAGCACCGCCATTCTGCTGTTCACCAAGGTCTGGGGGCCGAAAGACAAGGTGAGCAAGGCAGCCACCGAACACGTCTGGTTTTACGAAATGGCCGCCGATGGCTATTCGCTGGACGACAAGCGCAGCAAGCAGGAAGGCTACGGCGACCTGCAAGACATCATCGCCAGATTTCACGCTCGCGATGCCGCCACTGACACCGACCGCACCTCCAAATGCTTCATGGTGCCGCGCAGCGAGATTGCCGAAGAGAAGAACAACTACGACCTCTCGCTCTCACGCTACAAGCAGGATGTCTTCGAGGAGGTGCACTACGACGCGCCGGGCGTGATTCTGGATCGGCTGATTCAAGCCGAAGTTGGGGATATGGATGAAGCGGAACTGGGCAAAGTGCAGAGCGGCATCGTGCGTGAATTGCTGGAGTTGAAGGGGATGGTGGGATGAGAGTCGTCACCCTTGGAGAGGTATGCAAAGTTGTCTCAGGATCGACGCCAAAGAGGGAGAAAGCTGAATACTGGGGCGGTGATATTCCATGGGTTACACCAAAGGAAATCAGCCGCTTGTCTTCGCCCTACTTGTGGCACTCTGAGGAAAAAATCACCCAAGAAGGATTTGATTCCTGCTCTACATCCATGCTCCCAATTGGCTCGGTACTGCTGAGCTCTAGAGCGCCAATTGGACTTCTGGCGATAAATAAAGTACCTGTCTGTACAAATCAAGGATTCAAGAGTCTTGTTCCGGGCAATGACATAAATGCTGAGTACCTCTACTACGTTCTCAAGGCTAATGTAAAAGCTCTTCAGGCCCGAGGAAACGGCGCAACATTCAAGGAGCTGGCCAAACCGGCCGTCGAGAACTTCGAAATCCCTCTACCGCCCCTAGACGACCAAATCCGCATTGCCAATCTGCTCGGCAAAGTGGAAGGGCTGATCACCCAGCGCAAGCAACACCTGCAACAACTCGACGCCCTGCTCAAGAGCGTGTTTCTGGAGATGTTTGGTGACCCGGTGCGGAATGAGAAGGGGTGGGATAGACCTGAGTTGAAAGCCTTCGGCAAGATTTCGACCGGCAACACGCCACCCAGAAATGAATCTGCAAATTACGATGGAAATTTCATCGAGTGGATTAAGACGGACAACATCACCGGTAATGCTGTTTTCGTTACGTCGGCCACCGAGCACCTTTCTGAGGTTGGAGCGAAAAAGGCGAGAACGGTCACGAACGGTGCGTTGCTTGTGGCCTGCATCGCGGGTAGCGTCGAATCAATCGGGCGTGCCGCACTAACAGACAGAACGGTGTCGTTCAATCAGCAGATCAATGCCATTCAGCCTGGCAAGGATGTCAACTCTCTGTATTTGTATGGTTTGTTCAAGCTGTCTCGGGCTTACATACAGAGCCACGCCACGATAGGGATGAAGAAGATTCTGACAAAAGGGGATTTTGAGAAGATCACGATGATCAAGCCGCCCGTTGAAATCCAGAATCAATTCGCTGTCATCGTAGAAAAAGTCGAAGGCATCAAATCCCGTTACCAACAGAGCCTCACCGATCTCGAAGCCCTCTACGGTGCCCTAAGCCAGCAAGCCTTCAAGGGTGAGCTGGATTTGTCCCGGGTGGCCTTGCCTACCGCCCCCATTGAAGGAGAAAGCCCGGTGGCCACTGCCGTGCCTGCGCCCATCACCACGCCGGTGATCGATCTGCCCGACACCGATTTGCTGCTGCCCGCACTGCAAGACCGCACACAGCTTGCGCCGCTGCTGCACTTCTGGTTAGAGGCCTATCTCACGCAGTTGGGCAGTGCGGCTTTCTGCCTCGAACGCTTTATGGCTGCCGTGCGAATCCGGCTAGGCGAACTGCACCCGGACAACGATTTCGAACTGCGTGCCAGCGACTACGAGATCATCAAAGCATGGGTGTTTGAGTCCTTGGCCGCTGGTGCCCTGATGCAGACGTTTGACGACGACGGCAATCGCATTGATCTCAAAGCCGCCACCGAGCAAAGCCTGGCATGAAGCTGCTGCGCCTCAAGATCACTGACCCCAAAGGCTTTCGCAGCCTGCCCTGCGGGTTTGAGCACCACTTCCGCACAGAGTGGGGCTTGCAGAACGAGCTGGTGCAAGCGACCGACTTTGCGCCCTTCGTCTGCGCCGGGCCCAACGGCAGCGGCAAATCCAACCTGCTCGAAGCGCTGGCGGCCATCTTCTTTCAGCTGGAAGTGCTGCGCGTGCGCCGCAGCTTTCTGCCCGAAGCCCTGCAGGACGAGGCACTGGACGTTTCGCCCGTCGCCTTTGAACTGGATTACCTGATCCGCGTGCCCGCCGAGCACCGCAGCCCCGACAGCCCGCCGTGGGCGAAGGTGGGTGTGAGGAAGAACGCCGGCGAATCGGTACGCCTTCTTTGGGAGAACCGGGGCGACTTCAGCACCGATGTGGTCGAGGCGTTCAAGGGCGGACACGCCGACATCCTGCTGCCGCAGTACGTCCTGGGTTATTCCTCGGGCGAGAACGAAATCCTCAGCCTGCCGTTCTTCAAGATGCGTTTCGTGCAGTTCGACGAGTACTGGAATGCGCTGACCCGGCAACTCAGCTACCCCGGCCACCCCGAAAGTCGACTGGCCTATCTGGACAGCGGATTCAGTCAGGCCATCCTGCTGTGCAACCTGCTATTTCAGGACGATGCCACACTGCAGCCCTTCTGCGAGGATGCGGGTATCGAGGCATTGCGGGAATTCCGCATCATCCTGCGCCGCAGCATCGAATTGCGGCCGGAGCAACTGGCCGCCTTCACCAGCGAAGACGAAAATGCGCGCCAGTCGCTGGAGGCTGTCGCCAAAGGCAACCCGGCCCTGCACGCCGAAACCGACGAACTGGGCAACACGCGATATCGCCTGAATATGCTGCAGCTGCTGGAGGGTGACGAGAAGTCCTCATTGGTGGTGAGCGCGCTCAAGCGTTGTGCCACGCTCAGTTACATTGATGACGCCAGCGATACCCTGGTGCTCGACTACTGGGTGAATGAGGCAACCCGGCAGGCATTCCGCGAGAACTTCGATGGTTCAGCGCTGGCACTGTTCCAGGCGTTTCAGGTGCTGTTGACACTCAACCTGTATGCCGTCAACGAGGTTCTGAAGACCGAGCTCTACACCTCGACCAGCCACTACGTCAGCGAGACGGTGCCCACCTTGGCATCTGACCAGCGCATCATGCGCTTCAAGTTTGTGCGCTTCACCAAGCAGGATGTGGCCGAGCCGATGATGCTCAAGGAGTTGTCGGACGGCGAACATCAATTGCTGCACAGCCTCGGCTTATGCCTGCTGTTCCGCGAGACCAACAGCCTGTTCCTGCTTGACGAGCCCGAAACGCACTTCAACCCCGACTGGCGCGCCAACTTCATCAGCCGCTTGCGCAAGTGCCTGCCCGGCAACGGTGAGTTCGCGCAGGAGATGCTGATCACCACCCACACGCCATTCTTGATTTCCGATAGCAAGCCGGAGAAGGTCCTGGTGTTTACCAAGGACAAAACCAGTGGCAAGGTCAGCATCAGCCACCCGGACTACAACACGCTGGGCGCTTCGATCAACAAGATCACCATGAGCACCTTCGGCAAGCGCGAAACCATCGGCGGCCATGCGCAGGCCTTGCTGGAGGCACTGCGTGCTCGTTTTGAACAGGGCGACGAAGAAAAGGAAGCCTTGATCACGGAAATTCACCGGCAGCTTGGTGACTCAGTGGAAAAGGTGCTGTTGATCAAAGCCATCCTCGACAGCGATCCGCCACGCAACGGGGAGGCGCAGGGCTGATGCTGTTTCCGTACACCTACGTTCCGCACCAGATGGAAAAGATGCAGGCGTTCATCGACTTCATCTTTCATGAGGTATGGTGCAAGGCTCCCGTCGGTCTGGACTTCCATCCTGATCTGTTCGTTGGAAATTCAGACCTAAAGGAGATCATGACGAAGTTTGGATTCTCTGCAAAGGCGGCAGAGCGGGGGAAGACGTTTTACAAAGACGTGAAAGCGATCTACGAACTATTTGCGCTACTCTCAGCGACGGAGATCGATCAATTCAAGTGTTGGTACCAAGGCAATAACGATCTGGAAAAAGTATGCGCTAATGATCCGGCAACACACGTCGCTCGTTACGCTGACATTGCCATCAATCACAAAGACCTTGCAGCCCAACTTGGCGCATTCTTCAAAGACTTGTACTCGCAGTCGCTTCTAGGACTCGCCGCACTGCGCGCCGAGATCGGTGACATCGACAATCATTACAAGACCTTTGTAAAAATCAACAATACTGGGAAGTGCCCGTTTTGCGGCATGAGCGATTTGCTAGGGCCAAACCACACTCCTCGTGAAGCCTACGATCACTACTTCCCCAAAGCACTTTACCCGTTTAACTCCATCAACTTTCGCAATCTTGTCCCGGCCTGTCATCACTGCAACAGCAGCTACAAAACCAGCAAGGATCCCGCCTATCCGATCAAGGATCCAGCAGGGGCGGTTCATCGCCGTCCGATCTTCTACCCCTACAAGACAACGCCGCATTCCATTGAGCTGCAAATCGACCTGCAGCATGCAGACATTGCCAGGCTGCACCCGGCAGACATCGCCCTGCAATTTGGCCCTGCGGCCGTCGCACAGGAGATTGACACGTGGAAGGACGTGTACGGCATCGAAGAGCGCTACAAGTTGAAGCTTTGTACAGAAAGTGATGGAAAGGCGTGGCTCACGCAAGTGCTGGATGAATGGAGAGAGCTCGGGAAAGATCCTCAAGATTTTCTCCAGGCGTTGGCGCTCAACACCGAAAAACGCCCATTCACCGACTGCAATTTCCTTAAAAAACCTTTTCTCGACGCCTGTCAAAGGAAAGGGATATTCAACGAGGCGTAAGCCGCATGAGTAGCGCATGCCCACACGAGTCTTCCGGCGCAACTTGGTTCGTCGGGGCCGGCTTTGGCCACACCGATGACCGATGACCTGTTCACGCTCCAGCAGGAACCCGGCGGGCATTGGACCGTGCGACTGCGGCCCAAGGCGGATGGGGACGACGTCTGACCGGCCGCCTATGCCAGAAGGATCAAGCCGCCAAGCTCAGCGGATGGCTCAACTCGAACACCCGCGCCCCACTCAGTTCCAGCCCGTTCGGCCAGCAGACAGCACCTGCCTCAACGAAGCAGCGCCGAAAGTAGTCGGCTTGGCGCAGGGGGGCGAGCAGCGGACCTTGGCGCGTGGACAGATAGGCGCCCCCGTCGAAACGTCCTCGCGCACCGTTCGAGAAGGTCAGGACCAGTTCGAAGTCGCCTGCATGGTCGAGGGTCAGCACCTTAATCACGGTCAGCTCCTTGGATGCGTTCCAGCGGCTCGAAGCGTTGTGCTCGCTCCCAGTTGGCACGCAGTTCGTCGCGGTGGGTGGCACACCATTCCTTGAGGATGGCCGCCACCTTGCGTGGCAGGTTGCCTTGGACCACCTCTCCGGTGTCGATGGCGATGGTGGGCATGGGCGGATTCTAGGCATCCGCGCTATCGGTGGCCGCTGTCGATGTGCAGTGCGCGTCGAGGCAGCCGCGCCGCAGGCTGATTCCGCGCGCTCACGCCGAGCCTGTGCCGTTCTGGCACAGGCGGGTGTTCCTGCACATCTTTATGCCTTTTCTGCATGAGCACTGCGGCTGGCGGCATGAACCCCGCTTTCAGGCCCTTGCGCACGGGAAGTACGCATGCGGGCCGCTTTCGTCGGCAGTAATCTGCGCTCCCCTTGTTGATTTGTGTGCTTCAGGAGCGCCCTCGATGACCCAACCCTTGTCGCCCGCCGAACAGGCTCTGCATGATGCCGCGCTCGAATATCACCGCGCGCCGGTCCGGGGCAAGATCGCCGTCACCCCGCTCAAGCCGCTGATGAACCAGCGCGACCTGTCGCTGGCCTACTCGCCCGGCGTGGCCTATCCCTGCCTGGCCATCGAGCAGGATCCGTCCAAGGCGGCCGAGTACACCTCGCGCGGCAATCTGGTGGCCGTGGTCACCAACGGCACCGCGGTGCTGGGCCTGGGCGACATCGGCCCGCTGGCGTCCAAGCCGGTGATGGAGGGCAAGGGCTGCCTCTTCAAGAAGTTCGCCGGCATCGATGTCTTCGACATCGAGCTGGCCGAGCGCGATCCGGACAAGCTGGTCGAGATCATCGCCTCGCTGGAGCCGACGCTGGGCGGCATCAACCTCGAGGACATCAAGGCGCCCGAGTGCTTCTACATCGAGAAGAAGCTGCGCGAGCGCATGAAGATTCCCGTCTTCCACGACGACCAGCACGGCACCGCGATCATCTCGGGCGCGGCGCTGCTCAACGGCCTGGAGCTGGTCGGCAAGAAGATCGGCGAAGTGAAGATGGCGGTGTCGGGCGCCGGCGCGGCGGCGATCGCCTGCCTGGACCTGATGGTGGGCCTGGGCGTGAAGGTCGAGAACATCTTCGTCTGCGACTCCAAGGGCGTGATCCGCGAAGGTCGCGGCGACCGCCTCGACGAGTCCAAGCAGCGCTACTGCCAGAAGACCGAGGCCAAGACGCTGGCCGATGTGGTGCGCGACGCCGACGTCTTCCTGGGCTGCTCGGCCGCCGGCGTGCTGACCGCCGAGATGGTGGCCACGATGGCCGACAAGCCGATCATCCTGGCGCTGGCCAACCCCGAGCCGGAGATCCGCCCTGAGGTCGCCAAGGCCGCGCGGCCCGACTGCATCATCGCCACCGGCCGTTCGGACTATCCGAACCAGGTCAACAACGTCCTGTGCTTCCCCTACATCTTCCGCGGCGCGCTGGACTGCGGCGCCACGAAGATCACCGAGGCGATGAAGCTGGCCTGCGTGCGCGAGATCGCCGCGCTGGCCAAGGAAGAGACCAGCGACGAGGTCGCGGCCGCCTACGCCGGCCAGGACCTGAAGTTCGGCCCCGACTACCTGATCCCGAAGCCCTTCGATGCACGCCTGATCCTGCGCATCGCGCCGGCGGTGGCCGCGGCCGCGGTCGAGTCGGGTGTCGCCGAGCGCCCGATCGCCGACCTGGACGCCTACCGCGACTCGCTGACCCGCTATGTCTACCAGACCGGCATGTTCATGCGCCCGGTCTTCGCCGCGGCCAAGCGCAACCCGGCGCGTGTCGTCTACGCCGAGGGCGAGGACGAGCGGGTGCTGCGTGCGGTGCAGGCGGTGCTGGCCGAAGGCATGGCCCGGCCGATCCTGGTGGGCCGCCCGGGCGTGATCGCCTCGCGCATCGAGCGCGCCGGCCTGCGCCTGAAGCCGGGCGTCGACTTCGAGGTGGTCAATCCCGAGGAGGACAGCCGCTTCCGCGCCTGCTGGGAGGAGTACCACCGCATCATGAAGCGCGACGGCGTCTCGGTCGAGGCCGCCAAGGCGGCGGTGCGCCGCTCGACCACGCTGATCGCCACCATGCTGCTGAAGCTGGGTCACGCCGACGCGATGCTCTGCGGCCTGCATGGCCGCTACGACACCCACTTCGAGTATGTGAAGAGCGTCATCGGCCAGAAGCCCGGCGCCAAGGTCTTCGCGACGATGAACGCGCTGATGCTGGAGGAGCACAACCTCTTCATCACCGACACCTTCATCAACGAGCAGCCCACCGCCGAGGAACTGGCCGAGATCGCGCTGATGGCCGCCGACGAGGTGCGCCGCTTCGGCCTGCCGCCGAAGGTGGCCTTCCTGTCGCACTCGATGTTCGGCACCTCGCACCGTCCGTCGGCGAAGCGGGTGCGTGCCGCACGCGATCTCTTCGTCGAGCGTGCGCCCGAGATCGAGTGCGACGGCGAGATGCACGGCGACGCGGCGCTGTCGGAGGCGATCCGCCGCAACATCCTGCCGGACTCGAGCCTCAACGGCGCGGCCAACCTGCTGGTGCTGCCCAACATCGACGCCGCCAACATCCTGTTCAACGTGCTGAAGGTGACCGCCGGCAAGGGCGTGACCGTCGGACCGATCCTGCTGGGCTCGGCCGCGCCGGTGCATATCCTGACCCCGTCGGCCTCGATGCGCCGGGTGGTCAACATGACCGCGCTGGCGGTGGCGGATGCGGCAGAAGCCCGGCGTTCTTCGTAACCACCTTGTTCTGAACGGCGGTCGATAATCCCTGGCACTGCGTTTTTTCGACACCCAGGAGACTGCCCGATGCCTCGCCACACCAAGATCGTCGCCACCCTCGGCCCCGCCTCGTCCGACCCGGCGGTGCTGGAGCGGATCATCCGCGCCGGGGTCGACGTCGTGCGGCTGAACTTCAGCCATGGCAAGGCGCAGGACCACATCGACCGCGCCACGCTGGTGCGCGAGGTCGCCGCCCGCGTCGGCAAGCCGGTGGCGATCATGGCCGACCTGCAGGGGCCGAAGATCCGCGTCGGCAAGTTCGCCGAAGGCAAGGTGATGCTGGAGGCCGGCGCGCACTTCGTGCTGGACGCCAGCCGCACCGCGCCGGGCGACCTCGAGGGCGTGGGCCTCGACTACAAGGAACTGCCGCGCGACGTGCGGCCCGGCGACACGCTGCTGCTCAACGACGGCCTGATCGTGCTGGTCGTCGAGCTGGTGCGGGGCGACAAGGTCCACACCGTCGTGAAGATCGGCGGCGAGCTGTCCAACAACAAGGGCATCAACAAGCAGGGCGGCGGCCTGACCGCCCCGGCGCTGACCTCCAAGGACATGGAGGACATCAAGACCGCGATGTCCTTCCAGTGCGAGTACCTGGCGGTGAGCTTCCCGAAGAGCGCCATCGACATGGAGATGGCGCGCCAGCTGGCCAATGTCGCCGGCGAGCCGTGGCGCCACAAGCCGGGCATGATCGCCAAGATCGAGCGCACCGAGGCCATCCCGCAGCTCGAGGCCATCCTGAAGGCCTCCGACGGCATCATGGTCGCGCGCGGCGATCTGGCGGTCGAGGTCGGCAACGCCGCGGTGCCGGCGCTGCAGAAGAAGATGATCCGCATGGCGCGCGAGATGGACAAGGTCGTCATCACCGCCACGCAGATGATGGAGTCGATGATCCAGAACCCGGTGCCGACCCGCGCCGAGGTCTCGGACGTCGCCAACGCGGTGCTCGATGGCACCGATGCGGTGATGCTCTCGGCCGAGACGGCGGCCGGCAAGTACCCGGTCGAGACGGTCGAGCAGATGGTGGCGATCGCCGAGGCGGCCGAGGCGGCCGAGGAAGTCCGCTTCGAGGCCGACATGGGCAGCCGCACCGTCGGCCGCATCGACCAGTCGATCGCGATGGGCGCGCTGTTCACCGCGCATCACCTGGGCTGCAAGGCCATCCTGGCGCTGACCGAGTCGGGCTCGACCGCGCTGTGGATGAGCCGCCACCGCATCGACGTGCCGATCTACGCGCTGACGACGCAGTCGCTGTCCGAGCGCAAGATGGCGCTCTACCGCAATGTGCGCCCGATCCTGATGCCCAAGTTCGAGGACCGCGACACCGCGCTGGCCGCGGCCGAGCAGCTGCTGGTCGAGCGCGGCGTGCTGCGTCCGGGCGACACCTACGCGATCACCTGCGGCGAACCGATGGGGTACCCGGGTGGAACCAACATGCTGAAGGTCTGCCGCGTCGGCTGAGGCCGCGGACTCGCCCGCGGTCTGCGGGCCGGCGATGTAACCCGACGGGGGTGGCGTGTAACTCGCCACCCCCGTTGTGCAAAATTGGCACGCATCGGGCCCCGGCCAAGGGGCTGCTTCAGCGGAAATCGCGCATCTGCACGATGGCGTGCCCGTAGAATCTCGGAAGTTTCAGGGTGGTTTCAGGGGTGTTCGACCCATCGGGTGCCCGGCCAGCCGCCCGCGCCGGTTTCCAGTCACTTCTGAGGTTCTTCCCATGCCCCTCGTTTCCATGCGCCAGCTGCTGGACCATGCCGCCGAAAACGGCTATGGCATTCCGGCGTTCAACGTCAACAACCTCGAGCAGGTCCAGGCGGTGATGGCCGCCGCCGACGAGGTCGGCGCCCCGGTGATCCTGCAGGCCTCGGCGGGTGCGCGCAAGTACGCCGGCGAAGCCTTCATCAAGCACCTGATCCTGGCCGCGTCCGAAGCCTATCCGCACATCCCGATGGTGATGCACCAGGACCACGGCACCAGCCCGAAGGTCTGCGCCGGCGCGCTGGAGCTGGGCTTCGGCTCGGTGATGATGGACGGCTCGCTGCGCGAGGACGGCAAGACCCCGGCCGACTTCGGCTACAACGTCGACGTGACCCGCCAGGTCGTCGCGATGGCGCACCGGATCGGCGCCACCGTCGAGGGCGAGCTGGGCTGCCTGGGCAACCTCGAGACCGGTGACGCCGGCGAGGAAGACGGCATCGGCGCCGAAGGCAAGCTGGACCACAGCCAGATGCTGACCGACCCGGAAGAGGCCGCCCGCTTCGTGCAGGAAACCCAGCTCGACGCGCTGGCCATCGCCATCGGCACCAGCCACGGCGCCTACAAGTTCAGCCGCCCGCCCACCGGCGACATCCTGGCGATCTCCCGCGTCAAGGAGATCAACGCCCGCATTCCCAACACCCACCTGGTGATGCACGGCTCCTCGTCGGTGCCGCAGGACCTGCGCGCGATCATCAACCAGTACGGCGGCGCGATGAAGGAGACCTACGGCGTGCCGGTCTCCGAGATCCAGGAAGCCATCAAGTACGGCGTGCGCAAGATCAACATCGACACCGACATCCGCATGGCGATGACCGGCGCGGTGCGCAAGTTCCTGACCGAGAACCCGGAGAAGTTCGACGCGCGCGAATGGCTCAAGCCCGCCCGCGAGGCGGCCAAGGCGATCTGCAAGCAGCGCTACATGGAGTTCGGCTGCGAAGGCCAGGGCTCGCGCATCCAGGGCGTCTCGCTGGCCGTGATGGCCCAGAAGTACGCTGCCGGCGAGCTGGCGCAGAAGGTGCTCTGATCCCCGGAATCCGCGCGGCCCGCTGCCGGGCGCCTGCGCGTTTTTCCTGATCCGACGGCCCGCCCCTGGCGGGCCGTTCTTCTTGGTACCTGGGGTTGCGCCCCTACAATCGGCCGGTTCCAAGACAGCCTCAGCCGAGTCCACGCCGTGACCACCGCCCTGCACAACTCCAGCCTCCACTCCCTGCCGCTGCTCGCGCGCGGCAAGGTGCGCGACAACTACGCCGTCGGCGAGGACCGCATCCTGATGGTCGCCACCGACCGGCTGTCGGCCTTCGACGTCATCATGGAAGAGCCGATTCCCGGCAAGGGCGCGCTGCTGACCCAGGTCGCGCTGTTCTGGTTCTCGCGACTGGGCCACATCGTGCCGAACCACCTGACCGGCGAGGATCCGCTGTCGGTCGTGGCCGACGACGAGCGTGACCAGGTCCGCGACCGCTCGATGCTGGTCAAGCGCCTGAAGCCGCTGCCGGTCGAGGCGGTGGTGCGCGGCTACCTGGCCGGTTCGGGCTGGAAGGAATACCAGGACAGCCGCTCGGTCTGCGGCGTGGCGCTGCCCGAGGGCCTGACCAACGCGGCCAAGCTGCCCGCGCCGATCTTCACGCCGGCCACCAAGGCCGACGTCGGCGACCATGACGAGAACATCAGCTTCGACCGCATGGTCGAGATCATCGGCCGCGAGCTGGCCGAGCAGGTGCGCGACATCTCGATCCGCCTGTACACCACTGCGGCCGAGCATGCGCTGACCCGCGGCATCATCATCGCCGACACCAAGTTCGAGTTCGGCCTCGACGAGAACGGCGCGCTGGTGCTGATGGACGAGGTGCTGACGCCCGACTCCTCGCGCTACTGGCCGGTCGAGAGCTATGCCGCGGCGCTGGCCGCCGGCGAGAACCCGCCGAGCTTCGACAAGCAGTACCTGCGCGACTGGCTCGAGGCGGTGCGCATCGACGGCCAGCCGTGGGGCAAGGTCAAGCCGGCGCCGGCGCTGCCCGCCGAGGTGATCGAGCACACCGCGGCCAAGTACCGCGAGGCCCTCGAGCGTCTGATGGGCTGAGCCGGCACACCGGACGGATCCCGATCGCCCGCCGGCAGGTGAAGCGATGATGAACCGGCTGCTGTCCCGGCTCGATGACGCGATCGCCGCCTCGCGCCTGCCGCGCGAGGTGCCCCTGCTGCGTGCCGAGCGTGCGGTGGTGCTGGCGCGGCTCGGCGAGCTGGACCGCATGCGCCAGGAGGTGGCCACGCTCAGGGCCTCGCCCGAGATGCTGACGATGCCGGTGCTCAACGCCTGGCTGCTGCTGGCCGAGGGGCTGGGCGACTTCTACGCCGACCTGTCGCTGCGCTCGCACGAGCGGGTGCGCCGCTCGCTGGCGCTGGGCAAGGCCGCGCGCAATGCGCGGGTGCAGTCGCTGGCGGCGGCCTGGCTGGCGCATCTGGACTTCTATGTGCGCGACGATGCGTCCGCGCTCGAGCATGTCGCGCTGGCGCTCAAGCTGGCGCGGTCCGATCACCACGGCGCGCGCTCGCGCGCCAGCCTGGTGGTGGCGGGCATGCTGCACTACGCGCGCCGGGACGAGGAATCCCAGGCCTGGTACGCCCTGGCGCGTCGCCACGCCACCACCGAGGGTGACGGCGCCGCGCTCAGCTCCATCATGTACAACATGGCCTTCCTGCGGGTGCTCGACGCCCGGGTGGCCGATCTGCGCGATCCCGGCGGCTGCCCGGAGGGCGTGCTGCGCCGGGCGGTGCTGGGCACCGAGTCCTCGGTGCATCTGGACCGCAGCGTGCAGACCCGCGCGCTCAGCAACCATCCGCCGATGCGCCGGGCGCAGATCCTGCTGCTGACCGGCGAGATCGAGGCCGCGCTGGCGCTCTACGAGGAGCACACCCGCAAGGCGATCGAGGAGGGGCTCGGCGTCTCGGAAAGCGTGTTCCGTGCCGACCAGGCCTGGTGCCTGGCGATGCTCGGCCGCAGCGATGCGGCGCTGCGCACCGCCCGCGATGCCGAGGCCGCGCTCCATGGTGCGGTCGAGCCCGAGGATCTGGTCATCGCCCACGGCATGCTCGAGCGGGTCTTCCGCCGGCTCGGTCTCGACGAGGTGGCCGCGATCCATGAGGACCGCGGCGCGGCGCACTACCGCGTCTACAGCGACCGCATCGCGGCGCTGCTGGCCGGGCTGGACCGGCTGGGGCTCAGAACAGCGCCATGCTGAGCTTGCGGCGGTAGCTGTCGATCACCGGGTCGCCCGGCACGACCACCGCCTTGCCGGCGATCTCGACGGCGCCCTTCTTGGCTTCCGGCGTCGCGGCCTTCGGGGCCGGCTTGCTCATCAGCTCCAGGATGGCGACATAGGTCTTGCGCGCCAGGCCGTCGCTCCAGCCCTTGTCGCGCATCAGGATCTCGAGCAGCTCGTCCATCGCCTCGGTCATCGCGCCGGCGGCGAACAGGTGGCGTGCCAGCTCCAGCCGGGCAGCGAAGTCGCGCGGCGCGGCGGCGATGGCCGCGCGCAGCGCCTCGGGCGTGCGGCCGGCGGCGCGGGCGTCGCGCACCGCCTCGGCCGCCAGCAGCCCGTGCTCGAGCGCGGCGAAGCGCGCATCGGCCAGCGCGCGCGGCGCGACCTGCGCGTAGGCCTGGCGGGCCTCGGCCAGCGCCGCGTCGTCATGGCGGGCCATGCCCAGCAGCACCTTCAGGTAGTCGATCCAGGCGACGTCGTTGGCCGGATCGGTCTCGACCGCGGCGCGCAGTCGCTCCAGCACCGCGTGAATGTCCGGCTTGTCGCTGGCGAGCATCTGCTCGGCCTCCTCGACTTCCTCCTCGGCCTCGATCTGCTCGGGCGTGGCCACATGCTTGGCGAGGAACTCGCGGATCTGCGCCTCGGGGATGGCGCCGACGAAGCCGTCGACCGGCTGGCCCTGCGCGAACATCACGCAGAAGGGAATCGAGCGCACGCCGAACATCTGGCTGAGCTGGCCGGCGATCTCCGGCACCTCGTCGGCGTTGAGCTTGGCCAGCACGAAGCCGCCGGCGTATTCGGTCTCGAGCTTCTCGAGCACCGGGCCGAGCTGCTTGCACGGGCCGCACCACGGCGCCCAGATGTCGAGCAGCACCGGCTGCTGCATCGAGGCCTGGATCAGTTCGGATTCGAAGTTCTGGAGGGTGATGTCGATCATCGCGGCACCTGGTGGGTGGCATGCGCGCGGCGCATGCGCAGGGGTCTGGTCGGACGGGTCTGGCCGGTTCATCTGAGGGCGGCGCGGGGGAAAAGCAAGTCCGGCGCGGCCGGCGCGCCTAAAATCCCTCCTTTGCCCAAGCCCGGAGCCCCGCCTTGAACAGCGCCTCGCCCGTGGTCGGCATCGTCATGGGGTCCAACAGCGACTGGGACACCATGAAGAACGCCGCCCAGATTCTCGCCGACTTCGGCGTGCCCTTCGAAGCCCAGGTCGTCTCGGCGCACCGCATGCCCGACGACATGTTCCGCTACGCCGAGCGCGCGCGCGAGCGCGGCCTGCAGGCGATCATCGCCGGTGCCGGCGGCGCGGCCCACCTGCCGGGCATGCTCGCGGCCAAGACGCCGGTGCCGGTGCTCGGCGTGCCGGTGGCCAGCCGCCATCTGCAGGGCGTGGACTCGCTGCATTCGATCGTGCAGATGCCCAAGGGCGTGCCGGTGGCGACCTTCGCGATCGGCGTGGCTGGCGCGGCCAACGCGGCGCTGTTCGCGGTCGCGCTGCTGGCCAACCACGACGAGCGGCTGCGCGCCGAACTCGATGCCTTCCGCGCCCGCCAGACCGAGGCGGCCCGCGCGATGGAGCTGACGCCGCTGGAGGGCCAGGGCTGATGACGATCCGACTGCTGCCCGGCGACCGCGCCGCGGCCGATCCCGAGCGCGCGCTGACGCTGGGCGTCATGGGCGGCGGCCAGCTCGGCCGCATGTTCGTCCACGCCGCGCAGCAGCTCGGCTTCCGCACCGCGGTGCTCGATCCGGACGCGACCAGTCCGGCCGGGCTGGTGGCGCACGCGCATGTGCAGGCCGAGTACCTCGACGAGGCCGGCCTGCAGGCGCTGGCCGACACCGCCGACGCGATCACCACCGAGTTCGAGAACGTGCCGGCCGAGGCGCTGCGCCGGCTGGCCGAGCGACGCCCGGTCGCGCCCTCGGGCGATGCGGTGGCGGTCTGCCAGGACCGCGCCGCCGAGAAGGCCCATTTCGTCGGCTGCGGCGTGCCGGTGGCGCCGCATGCGGTGATCGCCGACGAGGCCGCGCTGGCCGCGGTCTCCGACGATCTGCTGCCCGGCATCCTGAAGACCGCCCGCATGGG
This sequence comes from Sphaerotilus sp. FB-3, assembly GCF_023706025.1. NCBI lineage: Bacteria > Pseudomonadati > Pseudomonadota > Betaproteobacteria > Burkholderiales > Sphaerotilaceae > Sphaerotilus > Sphaerotilus sp. FB-3. Next base: position 82,557 of record NZ_BQWE01000011.1, read on the forward strand.
CTACGACGGCAAGGGCCAGATCCGTGTGGCCGACCGCGCCGCGCTGGAGGCCGGCTGGGCGGAGCTCGGGCGCGTCACCTGCGTGCTGGAGAAGCGCCTGCCGCTGGCCTTCGAGGTCAGCGTGATCGTGGCACGCGGGCGCGACGGCCGTGTCGTCGCCTTCCCGCTGCAGCAGAACCTGCACCGCGACGGCATCCTGGCGGTCACCACGGTGCCGGCGCCGGCCGGCACGCCCGCGCTGGAGGCCGAGGCCATCGGCTGCGCCGCGCGCATCGCCGCCGACCTGGGCTATGTCGGCGTGCTGTGCATCGAGTTCTTCATCCTGGAGGACGGCTCGCTGGTCGCCAACGAGATGGCGCCGCGCCCGCACAACTCCGGCCACCACACGATCGATTCCTGCGACCTGTCGCAGTTCGACCTGCAGGTGCGCGCGATGGCCGGTCTGCCGCTGGCCAAGCCGCGGCTGCATTCGCCCACCGTGATGCTGAACCTCCTGGGCGATCTCTGGTTCGACGCTGCTGACGCGGAGCGCACGCCCGACTGGGCCGCGGTGCTGGCGCTGCCCGGGGCGAACCTGCACCTGTACGGCAAGGAGTCCGCGCGGCGCGGCCGCAAGATGGGCCACCTGACGATCACCGGCGCGACGCCGGCGGCTGCGCGCGAGACCGCGCTGCAGGCCGCGGCGCTGCTGGGCATCGCGCCGTTCTGAGCCGCGCCATGCCGCGCCTGCTCGATGCCACGACGCCCGCAGCGCTGACCGCCGCGGTGACCGAGGCCGCCGCGCGCCTGGCCGCCGGCGATCTGGTCGCCTTGCCCACCGAGACGGTCTACGGCCTGGGCGCGCGCGCCGACCGGGCCGAGGCGGTCGCCAGGATCTTCGCCGCCAAGGGCCGGCCGAGCGATCACCCGCTGATCGTGCATGTCGCCGACGCGGCCGGCGCCGAGGTGTTCGCGGAGGGCGGCGCGCTGCCCGAGGTGGCGCGGCGCCTGGTCGCGGCCTTCTGGCCGGGGCCGCTGACGGTCATCGTGCCGCGCCGCGAGGGGCTGGCCGCCGAGGCCGCCGGCGGCCAGGACACCGTCGGTCTGCGCTGCCCCGATCATCCGGTCGCGCTGGCGCTGCTGCGCGAGGCGGCCGGCCTGGGCGTGCCCGGCGTGGCCGCGCCGAGCGCCAACCGCTTCGGCCGCGTCAGCCCGACGCAGGCCGCGCATGTGGTGTCCGAATTCGAGGGCATCGCCGGCCAGGACGACCTGCGGGTGCTCGACGGCGGCGACTGCGAGGTCGGCATCGAGTCGACCATCATCGACTGCAGCCGCGAGCATGGCCGGCCGGTGCTGCTGCGCCCCGGGCGGCTGACGGTGGCCGAGATCGAGGCCGCCGCCGGCCAGGCGCTGGTGGCCCGGGACGGCTCGGCGCCGCGCGCCTCGGGCACGCTGGAGGCGCACTACGCGCCGACCGCCAAGGTGCGGCTGATGACGGCCGCGCAGATCGACGCGGCGCTGACGGTCTGGGGCGCGAGCACGCCGGCGCAGGCAAAGGGCGCGACATCTTCCGCACCGACGCTGGCGGTATATTCCCGCAGCGCCCGCGCCGCGGTCGCCGGCACGGTGCTGTGCCGGATGCCGGCGGATGCGGCCGCGGCCGCGCACGCGCTGTTCGCCGACCTGCGCGCGCTCGATGCCAGCGGCGTGCCGCTGATCTGGGTCGAGATGCCGCCGGACGATGCCGCCTGGGATGGCGTGCGCGACCGGCTGCAGCGCGCCGCCGCGGCCTGAGCGCCGAGAACCCCTCGCTGGAGATTGCATGAGAGTCCTGAAGTCCATCCTCGTCCCGGCGGCCCTGGCCGCGCTGCTGGCCGCCTGCGGCGGCTCCGAGCGGGTCGAGGACTATGTGCCGACGAAGCTGGTCGCCTTTGGCGACGAGCTCAGCGTCATCAACAGCGACGGCAGCAAATACGGCGTCAACGCGCTGAAGACCAATTCGACCGAACTGGACTGCGCGACCTACCCGGTCTGGCCGCAGGCGGTGGCCTCGGGCTATGGCCTGGTCTTCCCGCAGTGCAACAGCTCCGGCGTGCTGACCACCTCGGCCGAGATGAAAGCGGTGGCGGGCGCCAAGGTCGCCGATGTGGTCGCTGCGGTGCAGGCCTATCAGGGCACGACCGGCTTCACCCGCTCCACGCTGGTCACGCTGATGGCCGGCCAGAACGACATCCTGGCGGCCTATGCCGACTGGGTGGCCGGCACGCTGACCCGCACCCAGGCCACAGCGCAGGTCGCGGCCGCCGGCAAGACGCTGGGCACGCTGGTCAACACCATCACCGCCTCGGGCAACGGGGGCCGGGTGCTCTACGCCACGCCGCCCGACATCGGCTACTCGCCGTTCGCTGCGTCCGAGGTGGCCAGCGCCGGCTCGGAGGACCGCCGCACGATGCTGCGCGATCTGACGGCCGCCTTCGTCGAGGCGATGCGCCTGGCGGTCACCAATGACGGCGCCTACGCCGCGCTGATCACCGCCGACCAGCTCACCGTCAGCATGGCCACGAACACCAACCTTTCCGCCTACTCGCTGACCAACAACACCGAGGCGGCCTGCACCGTCACGCCGCTGACCTCGTGCACCGTGGCGACGCTGGTGTCGGGTGCCGCGTCCAGCGGCACCACCTACCTGTGGGCCGACGCCAAGGTGCCGGGCCCGAACTGGCAGGCCCGGGTCGGCAGCGCCGCGCTGAGCCGCGCCCGCAACAACCCGTTCTGAGCGTTCCCGCCCGGTCTCAGGCCGGGCGGCGACCGAACCAGAGCTTCATGCCGAGGATCGAGGTCGCCAGCGCCAGCGTCAGCGCGTTGGCGATGATGACCGGCCAGGCCCCGAGCATCACCCCGTAGACCAGCCACAGCCCGACACCGAGCGTGAAGGCGCTGTACATCGACAGCGAGATGCCGCTGACATCGCGGGTGCGCAGCGTCAGCAGCGCCTGCGGCAGGAAGGACAGCGTCGTCAGCAGCGCGGCGACGAGGCCGATCAGCTCGTTCAAGGGCAGGGCGGTCGGATCGAGACTCACTGGGAATCCTTCGAGGCAGAGAAAGTGGCCGGGCCGGGGCGGGCGAGATCGTCGGCGGCCCAGCGCACGACCTCGTCGAGCACGGCGCGCGCCTGGGCGCTGCCGGCTTTCGGATGGTTCAGGATGGCGACCAGCGCATGGCGGCGGCCGTCGTCGCCGTGCACATAGCCGGCGAGTGCGGCCACGCCGTCGAGCGAGCCGGTCTTCAGATGCGCGCGGCCGCTGGCGCCGACCAGCCGGCGCGCGGTGGTCTCGATGCCGGCCACCGGCAGCGAGGCCAGCAGCTCCGGCATCCACGGCTGGCGCCAGGACCACTGCAGCAGCCGGCCCAGGCAGCGCGGCGTCAGGCGCTCCTGGCGTGACAGGCCCGAGCCGTTGTCGATCACCAGCTCGCCCTCGCGGCAGCCGCGCGCCAGCGCCAGCGCCTGCACCTCGGCCCGGGCCGCCTCGAAGGTGGCGGGCTGCGCCGGCTGACCCGGTGCCAGCGCCAGCAGCACCTGCTGCGCGATCATGTTGTTGCTGTGCTTGTTCATGTCGCGCAGCACCTCGGGCAGGGCTGGCGAGCTCCATTCGGTCAGTACGCTCGCGCCGGCCGGCGTGAGGCCTTCGCGCACCCGGCCCTGGATGCGTCCACCCAGCGCCAGCCATTGCGCCTCGATCGCCCGGGCGGCAAAGCCGGCGGGCGCCGGCTCCGGGAAGGCGATCGGCCAGCTGCGCTCGCCGCAGGCAGCGGCCAGGCGCCCGGTCAGCCGGGGGCGCGACAGATCGGTGAAGTCCGGCGCCAGCTGGGTGCGCCAGTCCTGGCACTCGCCGCCGGTCAGCGGCACGGTCTCGGGCCACTGCACGCCGGCCAGCGGCAGATCGACCGCGATGCGCGCCACGCCGCGCGCCGGATCGGGCCGCAGCGTCAGCACCACGCTGCGGTGTGCCACCATCAGCGCGTCCGGGCCGACGTTGTAGGGCCGCAGCGGCTGGCCGTCGAAGGCGGCCGGATCATGGGCGGGCAGGGCGTAGGCGCTGCGATCCAGGATCAGGTCGCCGTCGATCGTGGCGCCGCCGGCATCCATCGCCTGGCGCAGCAGCAGCGCCAGGCGCTCTGCGGTCAGGCGCGGGTCGCCGCTGCCGCGCAGGATGCGGTCCGGCCCGGCGGCCAGCACCGGGGTGCGCCAGGCGTGCACCGGCCCGAGCCGCTCCAGCGCCGCGATCGCGGTCACCAGCTTCATCACCGAGGCCGGGGCGACCGCCTCGGCCGGGCGCAGCGCCAGCCGCACCTCGCCGCCCTCGGCCGGCGCGACCCAGGCCGACAGTGCGCCCGGCTCGATGCGCGCACGCTCGAGCGCGACCCGCACGCTTGTGGGCACGGTCTCGGCGCTCGGTCCGGCGGGCGGTTCGGCCTGCGCGCTGCAGGCCGTGGCGACCAGCAGCAGCGGCAGCACGGTCAGCAGCGGTCGCAGTCCGGCGTGACGCGGGGTCGAAAGCAGGGCGGGCATGGGGGTCATCAGGGAAAGCCCTGATGATACGGATCAAGGCGCGCTCCGGTTGACGCTCAGGCCTTCCTCTGACCGTGCTTTTTCCGGCTCCGGCCCGGATCCGGCGTGAATGGCTCGCGCCGGGAGGCGGCCGCTACACTGGCGGACCGCCGTCGCTCGCTCCGCCCTCATGTCCTCGCCCCGTCTTCTTGCGGTCGATACCGCCACCGACACCGTCCACCTCGTGCTGGTCGATGGCCCGGACCGGCTTGTCCGGGCGCTGCCCGGCGGCGCGCAGGCCTCGGCGACGCTGCTGCCGCAGGTCGCCGAGCTGCTGGCCGAGGCCGGGCTGGCGCTGCGCGATCTCGACGCGATCGGCTATGGCCGGGGGCCCGGCGCCTTCACCGGCCTGCGCACCGCCTGCGCGATCGCGCAGGGACTGGCGGTCGGCGCCGGCCGGCCGATGCTGGCGCTCGACACGCTGGCGGCGCTGGCGGCATGTGCGCGGCGCCGGCTCGGTGCCGAAGCCACCCCGGCGGTCTGGAGCGCGCTCGACGCGCGCATGGGCGAGATCTACGCGGCCCGCTGGACCGCGGTGCCCGGCGGCGGCTGGCAGGCCGACGGCGCGGTCGCGCTGTGGTCGCCGGCGGCGCTGGCCGAGGCGATCGCCGCGTGCCCGGCCCCGATCGCCGGCAACGCGCTGCTGGCGCAGGCCGAGGTGCTGCAGCCGCTGGCCGCCGCGCTCGGCCTGGCGACCGATGCGCAGGCGGTGCCCGACGGCCTGGCGCTGGCCGAGCTGGCGTGTGCGGCCTGGGCGGCCGGCGCGACGCTCGATCCGGCGGTGGCGCTGCCGCTCTATGTGCGCGACAAGGTCGCGCAGACCACCGCCGAGCGCGAGGCCGCGGCCCGCGCCGCCCGAGGGGAGGCCGCATGAGCGCCGCTGCCGGTGGGGGCGAGCCGGTGCTGCTGCCGATGGGCGTGCAGCTGCTCGACGCGGTGATGGCGATCGAGGTGCGCGCCTATCCCTTTCCGTGGAGCCGCGGCAACTTCGTCGACTCGATCGCGGCCGGCTACCTGACGCGCTGCCTGGTCTCGCCCGAGGGCGAGCTGCTGGGCTATCTGGTGGCGATGGCGGGCTTTCGCGAGTGGCATCTGCTGAACGTGACGGTCTCGCCCGAGCACCAGGGCCGCGGACTGGCACGCCAGCTGATGCAGGCGCTGCGCGAGCATGCCGAGACCGAGGGCGCCGACTGCCTGTGGCTGGAGGTCCGCCCCAGCAACCACCGCGCCCGGGCGCTCTATGCGCGGCTGGGCTATGCGCAGGTCGGCGTGCGGCGCGACTACTACCCGGATGCGGGCGGCCGGCGCGAGGACGCGCTGGTGCTGTGCCTCGAACTGCAGCCCGGAGCGGCCGGATGAGCGCACGCTGGAGCGACCGGCAGCAGGCGATGCTGCGCGAGATGGGCGTGACGCTGTGGCTGCCGCCGGCGCCTGCGGAGGTGCCCTTGCCCGAGGTGACGGCGCCCGTGCCGGCCCAGGCGCCGGTGGCATCTCCTTCGCCCGCGCCGGTCCGGATGTCCCGGCCGGTGGCCGCACCGGCCGAGGCGAATTCGCCGTCTGCGCCACGGCCGCTGGCCGCGCGCCCGTCCGGCGTGGCGGCCATGGACTGGCCGGCGCTGCGCGAGGCGGTCGCCGGCTGCGAGGCCTGCGGCCTGTGCCGCAGCCGCCGCAACACCGTCTTCGGCGTCGGCCATGCGCAGGCGCAGTGGATGATCATCGGCGAGGCCCCCGGCGAGCAGGAAGACCGGCAGGGCGAGCCCTTCGTCGGCAAGGCCGGCCAGCTGCTCGACAACATGCTGCGCGCGGTCGGCCTGACCCGCGACGAGGCCGTGCCGGAGCAGCAGGTCTACATCGCCAACGTGCTGAAGTGCCGCCCGCCGATGAACCGCAATCCCGAGCCGCAGGAGGTCGCGCAGTGCGAGCCCTTCCTGAAGCGCCAGGTCGAGCTGGTGGCGCCGAAGCTGATCCTGGCGATGGGGCGCTTCGCGGTGCAGTCGATCCTGCAGACCGGCGAGCCGATCGGGCGGCTGCGCGGGCGGGTGCATGCCTACCAGGGCGTGCCGGTGGTGGTCACCTACCACCCGGCCTATCTGCTGCGCAACCCGGCCGACAAGGCGCGCTCCTGGGACGATCTCTGCCTGGCGCGCGAGGTGCTGCGCGGCGGCGGCCCGGCACCGGCCTGAGCGCTTCGCGCTGGTTCCGTGGCCCGGCCGTCCGGCTGGACGGCCGTTCAGTGGCGGGTGCCCAGATAGCGCTTGCGCCAGAACAGTGCGCCCAGCCCGCCGCCGATGCCCGCCATCAGCAGCAGCGCGATCCAGAAGCCGGTCGCGTCGTGGATCAGCGGCAGCGCGTCGAAGTTCATGCCGAAGATGCCGGTGATCAGGTTCAGCGGCAGGAAGATCGCGGTCAGCACGGTGAGGGTGCGCATGATGTCGTTGGTGCGCTGGCCGACCGCCGAGAAATGCATCTGCACCGCGCTCTCGATCGAGGATTCCAGCCGGCGCACATGGCCGAGCACCCGTTCGATGTGCTCGAGCACATCGCGCGAGCGCACCCGCAGCAGCTCGCGCTCGCGCCGTGCCTGGTTGTCGGTTTCGACCGGCCACTCGTCGAGCGCGTCGATCCATTCCTGCACCGCGCTGCGCTGGTCCTCGCAGATGTCCTCGAGCATGTGCAGCGTGTTGCGCGACTCCAGCAGCATCTGCCAGTCGACGCTGCGGCTGCGCGGGCCGAACAGCTCCTGCTGCAGCGTCGCGAGCTGGCGGGTCAGCAGCCGGCGCAGCTCGAGGTAGCTGTCGACCATGTGGTTGACGATGCGCAGCATCAGGTCGGCCGGACTGGGCGGGATGCGGCTGCTGCCGTTGCCGCCTGCCGGCATCTGCAGCAGCCGCTGCGCGAAGTGGTCGCGCACCTGGCAGTCGGCCGGATGCACCGTCAGCAGCAGCCGGTCATAGACCGCGAAGCCGACCGGACTGGTGTCGATCGCCTGCAGTGCCCGCCGCGCCGAGGCCAGCGTGCCGTGCTCCTCGTCGAGGAACAGACCGCTGCTGCCGGGGGCGGCCGCCAGCCGGCGAAAGACCATCAGGTCGTACCAGGAGGTGTAGTCGAACTGCGAGGGCAGCTGGTTGCTGAGCAGGTCGGACACATGCAGATCGACCAGCGGCCCGCAGCCCCACTGGTGCAGCCGCGACTGCAGCACCGGGGAGCCGACCTCGAACTCGCGCCGCGCGCTGGCGATCCAGACGAAGCCGCGTGCCGGCAGCGCGTCGGGCAGGGCCTCGAGCTCGGTGCAGGTCTCGGCGATCAGGAAGATCCGCATCCCGGGCCTGCTCAGCCCTGCTGGCGCATCCGCCGCGCCGCCTCGATCGCGAAGTAGGTCAGGATGCCGTCGGCGCCGGCGCGCTTGAAGCCCAGCAGCGACTCCATCATCACCGCGTCGTGGTCGAGCCAGCCGTTGAGCGCGGCGGCCTTCAGCATCGCGTATTCGCCGCTGACCTGATAGGCGAAGGTCGGCACGCGGAACTCGTCCTTCACCCGGCGCACGATGTCCAGATACGGCATGCCGGGCTTGACCATCACCATGTCGGCGCCCTCGGCGATGTCCAGCGCCACCTCGCGCAGCGCCTCGTCGCTGTTGCCCGGGTCCATCTGGTAGACCTTCTTGTCGCTCTTGCCGAGGTTGCCGGCCGAGCCGACCGCGTCGCGGAAAGGGCCGTAGAAGCTGCTCGCGTACTTGGCGCTGTAGGCCATGATCCGGGTGTGGATCAGCCGGCGGGCCTCCAGGGCCTCGCGGATGGCGCCGATGCGCCCGTCCATCATGTCGCTCGGGGCGACGATGTCCACGCCGGCCTCGGCCTGGGTCAGCGCCTGCTGCACCAGCACCTCGATGGTCTCGTCGTTGAGCACATAGCCGGTGTCGTCGATCAGGCCGTCCTGGCCGTGGCTGGTGTAGGGGTCGAGCGCGACATCGGTCATCACGCCCAGCTCGGGGAAGCGGCGCTTGAGCTCGCGCACCACCGTCGGCACCAGGCCTTCCGGGTTGCAGGCCTCGCGGCCGTCGGGTGTCTTGCCTTCCGGGCCGAGCACCGGGAACAGCGCCATCACCGGAATGCCCAGCTCGACGCACTGCTCGGCCACCGGCAGCAGCTGGTCGAGGCTGCGGCGCTGCACGCCCGGCATCGAGCCGACCTCCTGCACCTGGCCCTGACCCTCCAGCACGAAGACCGGATAGATCAGGTCGCTTGCATGCAGTCGGTGTTCGCGCACCAGATCGCGGGTGAAGGCGTCGCGGCGCAGGCGACGGGGGCGGTGCAGCGGATGGCGAGCGGAGGTCGGCATGGGCAGGATCGATGGAAGCGGAGGATTCGTGAGTTGCGGCACGCGGATCACGCGGCCTGCCAAGGCCTGCCAGTGTCGGCGAAGTCCTGCCGATCGCCTACACCACGCGCACACGCAAAGCCACCGGGAGACTCCGGGCATTGTCAAAACCGGGGGCGGTGTTAAGATTCATCCTGAATGACACGCCGCTCGGCGTTCATTCCCTGCTTTTCCTCCCTGAGCAGGTGCCTTACCGTGTTGACAGCGCTAAGGCTTCGAAGCCCCGGCACATGCCGGGGCTCTTTTTTTGTCTTCTCGTTTTCAGCGCGACTGCAGGACCGGCGCAGCACGGCCTGGTGCCAGCGCCTGTGGCGGCATTGGCGCATCGATCGACACATCCACGCCTTCGTCGAGCCGGACCGGCTGGGTGGCATGCAGCTCGTCGAACCAGGTGCTGCGCGGCGGATCGAGGTCGCGCGTGCCCGGGCGGCGTGCGCCAGCCTGGCCCAGCGGGTGGGTGTCCGGTCCGGTGTCGACATGACGCTCGGCATCCTGGTCCTCGGGCAGCAGGGCCCGGCGAACCGCCACCGGATCCGGCAGGACCGACTCGTTCCAGACATGCAGCGGAATGCCCGCAGCGCGCAGCACCCGCTCGACGCGCTGGTGGCGCTTGCGGGCCCGCTCGGATTCGGTCCTGTCGGCCTGGCGCACCTCGATGATGGCCACCACGTTCGAGGCGGCGTCGCACACCATCAGGTCGACGCAGACATGACCGACGCGGCGCAGCCATTCGACATACGACAGCCGCGTCGGCACCTTGATGAAGTGCGACAGCGGCACCTGCGCCAGGATCAGATGGCCGGGCATCGCCCGACGCAGCACCTCCATCGCGCACTGGTGGCGAACCGTCAGCACCCGGGTGGCTTCCGGCGGCCAGCCGATCACCGTGTCGACCGCATCGAGCGTGCGCGGCCGTCCCGGGCGGCTGGCCGGGGTGCCGCGCTGGGCACGGAGCCGCCAGGCCAGCAGGGCGACGAGGATCAGGCCGCCCGCCAGAAGCAGTGCGCCATCGAGTGGGTTGGCAAGTGAAAAATCCATTCCGTCAAGCTATCTTTGCGGATGCTTGACGTCAATCCCGCCAAGGGTGTGATGGATGTAACAGAAGTCGGGGTGGTACCCAGGTCACCGATGCGGCGTTACAACTGTGAGTCTTCGCTTGAAAACACCACCAGGGGTTTCAGTGGCCGGGCCCGGCCCTGTCAGAACCCCATGCCGCCCATGCCCCCCATGCCGCCGCCCATGCCGGGCAGGCCCTTCTTGCCGCCGAAGCGCTTCATCATCTTCATCAGGCCGCCGCCCTTCATCTTCTTCATCATGCCCTGCATCTGCTCGAACTGGTTGAGCAGGCGGTTGACCTCCTGGACCTGAACGCCGGCACCGGCGGCGATGCGGCGCTTGCGGCTGGCCTTGATCAGCTCGGGCTTGCGGCGCTCCAGCGGCGTCATCGAGCGGATGATGCCCTCCATGCGGCGCACATCGCGCTCGGCCTTGTTCATGTCGGCCTGGCCGGCCTTGGCGGCCAGCTCGGTCGGCAGCTTGTCGAGCAGGCCCGACAGCCCGCCCATCTTCTTCATCTGGCTGATCTGGGCCAGGAAGTCGTCGAGGTCGAAGCCGCCGCCGCCCTTGACCTTCTCGGCGAGCTTCTGCGCAGCCTCGATGTCGACGCCCTTCTGGACTTCCTCGACCAGCGCGACGATGTCGCCCATGCCGAGCACGCGCCCGGCGTGGCGCTCGGCGTCGAAGACTTCCAGCCCGTCGATCTTCTCGGACACGCCGGCGAACTTGATCGGCGCGCCGGTGATCTGGCGCACTGACAGGGCCGCGCCGCCGCGGCTGTCGCCGTCGAGCTTGGTCAGCACGATGCCGGTCAGCGGCAGCGCCTCCTTGAAGGCGCGCGCGGTGTTGATGGCGTCCTGGCCCTGCATCGCGTCGACGACGAACAGCGTCTCGACCGGGTCGAGCGTGGCGTGCAGGTCGCGGATCTCGGCCATCAGCGCCTCGTCGATCGCCAGGCGGCCGGCGGTGTCGACCAGCAGCACGTCGATGAAGTGCTTCTTCGCGTAGTCCAGCGCGGCCAGCGCGATGTCGCGCGGCTTCTGGTCGCCGGAGGAGGGAAACCACTCGCCGCCGGCCTGCTTGGTCACGGTCTTGAGCTGCTCGATCGCGGCCGGGCGGTAGACGTCGGCCGAGACGGTCAGCACCTTCTTCTTGCGGCGCTCGATCAGGTGCCGGGTCAGCTTGGCGGTGGTGGTGGTCTTGCCGGCGCCCTGCAGACCGGCCATCAGGATGATCGCCGGCGGCTGGGTGGCCAGGTTCAGGTCGGCCACGCCCTCGCCCATGGTCGCGGCCAGCTCCTTGTGCACGATGCTCACCAGCACCTGGCCGGGCGTCAGCGAGTTGGCGACCTCGGCGCCGAGCGCGCGTTCCTTGACGCGGGCGATGAAGTCGCGCACCACCGGCAGCGCCACGTCCGCCTCCAGCAGCGCCATGCGCACCTCGCGCAGCATGTCCTGCACGTTCGATTCGGTGATGCGGGCCTGGCCCCGCATCGTCTTGACCATGCGTGACAGGCGTTCAGAAAGAGCGGAGGCCATCGGGTGTCCCGGGTAAGGAGGATAAGTACACTGTGCGGGTGATTCTATCGACCCCCATGTCCCTCGGACTGACCCCGTGGCTGGTGCCGTCGCTGGCGGCGCTGGCGGGCTATCTGCTGGCGATGCGCCCGGGCGAGCGGCCCTGGCGGGTCCGGCTGCTGCCGCTGGCCTGGCTGGCGCATGGTCTGGCCGGCGCGCTGCACCTCTTCGGCATCGGCGAGCCCGGCCAGGGCGTGCGCTTCGGCTTCGCGCCGGCGCTGGCGGCCACCGCCTGGCTGGTGATCGGCCTGCATGCGCTCGAGAGCCGCTTCGTGCCGGTGCCCGGGGTGCGGCGCTGGCTGGCGCTGTCCGGGCTGATGACGCTGGCGCTGGCGATGCTGTTTCCCGGCGAGGGTCTGCGCTCCAGCTCGCCCTGGGCGCCGCTGCACTGGATGATGGGCCTGGCCGCCTACGGTCTGGTGGCGGCCGCGGTGCTGCATGCCGCCTGGCTGGACCGGGCCGAGCGCCAGATGCGCGACCGCTCCCGCGCCCGGCTCGAGGCACCTGCCGGCGCCATCGGCCTGCCGCTGCTGACGCTGGAGCGGCTGACCTACCGCTTCGTCGCCGCCGGCTTCGTGATGCTGACGCTGGCGCTGCTGCTGGGCGTGTGGTTCACGCCGGTCTGGCACTGGGACCACAAGACGGTGTTCTCCCTGCTGGGCTGGGTGGTGCTGGCCGGGCTGATGGCCGGGCGGCAGTTCTTCGGCTGGCGCGGCCGGCGCGCGACCCGCTGGCTCTATGCCGGCAGCGTGCTGCTGCTGCTGGCCTATGTGGGCTCGCGCTTCGTGCTGGAGGTGCTGCTGCAGCGCCTGCCCGCCGGCGCCTGATTCGAAACCCGCACCCCCCCACGATCTCGACCTCACCATGCTGGGCAAGCTGCTGCTGATCATTCTGGCCATTCTCGGCATCGTGTGGCTGCTGCGCGGTGCACGCCGTACCGGCGGCGATGCCGACCGGACGTCCCGGACTTCCGGGGCCGCGGACACGCCGCAGGACACCGGCGCGCTGCAGCCGATGGCGCGCTGCGCGCACTGCGGCCTGCACCTGCCCCAGGCCGAGGCGCTGCTCCACGAAGGCCGGGCCTACTGCAGCCGGCTGCACCGCTTGGCTGGTCCGCGTGCGCCCTACGGGCGGCGCTGAGGTGGCGCCGGAGCGGGCATGAAGGGCGGGCAGGAGCGCCGACGCGGCCACCGCAACGGCGGCATCTGGTTCCAGACGATGGTGCTCGGCGCCGAGCGCACCGGCCCGCTCGACGCCGATCTCGACACCGACCTGTCGCCCGACACCCGGCCCGGGCCGAGCACCGCTCCGGCCGCCTCTGCAGCAGACGAGCCGGTGCGGCCCTTCGTGCGGCGTGGCTCGCAAGCGCCGCCGGCCGCGGCCGAGACGCCGCTGCAGGCCGCGCCCGACAGCCCGCCCCGGCCGCGCAGCGAGCCGCCGGCGCCGCTGCTGCGGCTGTTCCGCGCCTTCTCGATCGCCCGGCTGCTGCTGGGCCTGCTGCTGCTGGGCATCCAGGGTCTGGTGGTCTTCTATCTGGGCGGGCGGGCGCAGTGGCCGACGCTGGCGGTGTGCGCGCTGCAGGTGGCCGCCGCGGTGGCGGTGCTGGCCTGGCCGGTGCCGCCGGACGGCTACATGGCGATTTCCGGCCGGCTGCGCGGGCGCTGGGCGCTGGCGACGGTGGCGGTGGACCTGATCGCCTTCACGCTGCTGCTGACGCTGAGCGGGCCGTCGGTCAACGCGGTGGCGCTCTACATGCTGCCGGTGCTGATGGCCGCCACGCTGATGCCGCGCCGCCCGGCGCTGGGCGTGGCCTCGCTGGTGGTGCTGCTGATGCTGGCCGCGGCCTGGTGGGGCACCGACACCCCGGCCGAGCTGGCCGCCGCGATGATGCACGCCGGCATCGCCGGCGGCGGCGTGATGACCGTCGCGGCGCTGGCCGGCGAGCTGGCCGACCGGCTGGCCCGCCAGGAGCTGGCCGCGCGCAACACGCTCGAGCTGGCACGCCAGCAGGCGCGGCTGAACCGGCTGATGATCGAGGAGATCCAGGACGGGGTGATGGTCGCCGATCGCCACGGGCGGGTGCAGGCCGCCAATCCGGCCGCGCTGCAGCTCATCGGGCTGCCGGAAGGCGGGCGCTTCGAGGCCTTCGGACTCGACCGGTCGCCGAGCTGGGAGCCGCTTCAGCAGGCGCTGGCACAGGCCTTCGCCGAGGGCGCCTGGCCCGAGGCCGGCCGCGAGCTGAGCCTGCGCCTGCCCGGCCCGGGCGGCGACGAGCGCCATCCGCAGGAGCGGCCGCTGCGCCTGCGCATGCGCTTCGCCCGGCGCCGCACCCGTCCGGGCGAGGCGCTGTGCGTGCTCTTCCTGGAGGATGTGCGCACGCTGCGGGCCCGCGAACGCCAGGAGCGGCTGGCGGCGATGGGCCGGGTCTCGGCCGGCATCGCCCATGAGATCCGCAATCCGCTGGCGGCCATCGCCCAGGCCAACGCGCTGCTGGCCGAGGAACTGCTCGATCCGGCGCAGCAGCGCCTGGCGCGCATCGTCGCCGACAACGTGGTGCGGCTGCAGCGCATCGTCGACGATGTGGCCGAGGTCTCGCCGGGCGCGCCGCGCGAGGCGCCGGTGATCGATCTCGGCGCCCAGGTCAGCGCGCTGTGCGCCGACTGGTCGCGCACCGCCGGCCTCCGGGCCGACCGCGACGCGGTGCTGTTCGTCGATGCCGGCGACCAGCCGCTGCCGGTGCGCTTCGACATCGAGCATCTGCGCCGGGTGCTGGTCAATCTGCTCGACAACGCGCTGCGCCATGGCAGCGGCCAGCCGCATGCGGTCTGGGTGTGCGCCTGCGCGCGGCCGCAGGGGCTGATCGAGCTGTCGGTGGCCAGCGACGGTGCGGTGATCGCGCCCGATGTCGAGCCGCATCTCTTCGAGCCCTTCTTCTCGACACGCAGCCGTGGCACCGGCCTGGGCCTGTACATCTGCCGCGAGCTGTGTGGGCGCTACCGCGCCGCGATCGAGTTCCGTCCGCGCGGCCCCGGCGCGCGCCACCGCAATGTCTTCGTCGTCACCATGCCGCGGGTCGCGCTGGCCTCGGGCGTGACGACGCTTCCTGCCGCTGCCTCATGAATCCGCCCCCAGTTGCTGCCGCGCCGCGCCTGCTGGTCGTCGACGACGAGCCCGATCTGCGCACCCTCTACGAGCTGGCGCTGCTGCGCGAGGGCTACGACATCGAGACGGCGGCCTGCGTCGAGGAGGCCTGGGCGCTGCTGCAGGCCGCCCGCTTCGATGCGGTCATCACCGACATGCGGCTGCCCGACGGCAACGGGCTGGAGCTGCTGCGCCGGCTCGAGCAGGCCGGCCGGCCCGAGAAGACGCTGGTCATCACCGCCTACGGCTCGGCCGAGAACGCGGTGCTGGCGCTCAAGGCCGGTGCCTTCGACTATCTGACCAAGCCGGTCGACCTGCGCCAGTTCCGCAGCGTCGTGGCCTCCGCGCTGGGGCGGGTGCCGGCGCCGCCGCGTGCGGCCATGATGGCGGTGGGCGTCGTGGCCGCCGCCGTGCCGGCACCGCCGGTCGCGGCGCTGCAGCGCCTGTCGGGCGGCTCGGCGGTGATGGGCCAGGTGCGCGAGCTGGTGACCAAGGTGGCGCGCGGCATGGCGCCGGTGCTGGTGCACGGCGAGTCCGGCACCGGCAAGGAGCTGGTGGCCCGCGCGGTCCATCAGGTCAGCCACCGTGCCGCTCAGCCCTTCGTCGCGGTCAACTGCGGCGCGATTCCCGAGCCTCTGCTCGAGGCGGAGTTCTTCGGCTACCGCAAGGGCGCCTTCACCGGCGCCAGCGAGGACCGCGAGGGCTTCTTCCAGGCCGCCAGCGGCGGCACGCTCTTTCTCGACGAGCTCGGCGAGCTGCCGCTGGCGATGCAGAGCAAGCTGCTGCGCGCGATCCAGGAGCGCGCGGTGCGGCCGGTCGGTGCCACCGCCGAGCAGGTGCTCGATGTGCGCATCATCAGCGCGACGCATCGCGATCTCGAGGCCGAGGTGCGTGCCGGGCGCTTTCGCCAGGATCTGTACTACCGGCTCAATGTCATTCAGGTGCGGGTGCCGCCGCTGCGCGAGCGGCTCGACGATCTGCCACTGCTGTGCGAGACGGTGCTGGCGCGCATCGCCGCCGAGTCCGGCCTGGCGGCCGTGCCCCGGCTGACGCCGGCGGCCCTGGCCCGGCTGGCCCGGCACGACTTTCCCGGCAATGTGCGCGAGCTCGAGAACCTGCTGCACCGGGTGGTGGCGCTGTCGGGCGGCGGCCGGGTCGATGTCGACGATCTGGGGCTGCCGGGCGGGGGCGTGCCGGCGCCGCCGGCCGTGCCGCCGGTGGCCGCACCGGCCGCGGCCGCGGGCACGGGTCCGGCCGGTCCGGTCGGTCCGACGGGCGAGCCACCGCTGCCTGCGGACCTGATGGCCCACCTCGACGAGGTCGAGCGCGAGGTGCTGGTGCGCGCGCTGGCGCTGCACCGCGGCAACCGCACCGCCGCCGCCGCCGCCATCGGCCTGACGCTGCGCCAGATGCGCTACCGCATGAGCCGGCTGGGCGTGCAGGCCGCCGGCGACGGCAGCGACGAGGGCGAGGAGGGCGGCGCATGAGCCCGGTCGCTGCCCGGCGTCGCCAGCCCGTGCCGACGCCCGTCTCGCCCTGGCAGGATGGCTGGCACCGCGACGCGCGCCGGGTGCCGAGCCCGAACTTCGGACCGCGTCCCCCGGGGCGGGCGGTCGATCTGGCGATCATTCATTCGATCAGCCTGCCGCCCGGCCGCTACGGCGGCGACGCGGTCGAGCGGCTGTTCACCAACCGGCTCGATCCGGCTGCGCACCCGTATTTCGCCGGCCTGGCCGGGCTGGAGGTGTCGGCGCATTTCCTGATCCGGCGCGACGGCGAGCTGGTGCAGTTCGTGGCGGTCGACGGGCGGGCCTGGCATGCCGGGCGCTCGTCGTGGCGCGGCGTCGACAACTGCAACGACCATTCGCTCGGCATCGAGCTGGAGGGGCTGGAAGGACACCCCTTCCGTGCCGCCCAGTACCGGGCGCTGGCACGACTGCTGAGGCAGGCCGCACAGGCCTGGCCGATTCTCGAGGCGGTCGGCCACGAGCATGTCGCGCCCGGGCGCAAGCACGATCCGGGCGCAGGCTTCGATTGGCGCCGGCTGGCGCGCCACCTCGGCGCGCACAAGCCGCTCCTGCCGCTCCTGTCAAGAGGCACATGAACTGAGGGACACTAGCCATAGTGTTTTGCAGATCGCAGGACACTACGGCTAGTGTTATGCTCGCGTCCGTCGCGGCTGCGGGCTCTCCGCAGAATGGCCGCGCGTCCAGCACCGCAACGCCCAGACCACTCCCCATTTCACCGTCCAGGACGGCCCGCCACCCGCAGGCCGACCGGGGCGGCGCATTGCCGACGACGACCGCCTGACGTCCTCAGGGAACGAACACAGGAAGACTCCATGTCCATGCAGACAACCGACTTCAGCTCCATCGATCCGACCTCGACCGCCCCGACCGCGCCGTCGCCTTCCGCCTACGCCGGCTACCAGATCATCCGCCGCAACGGCGCGGTGGTCGCGTTCGAGCCGCACAAGATCGCGGTGGCGCTGATGAAGGCCTTCCTGGCGGTGCGCGGCGCGCAGGGCGCGGCCTCGGCCAGCGTGCGCGAGACGGTCGACGTGCTGACCGAGTCGGTGGTGCGCGCGCTGCTGCGCTCGCGTCCGAGCGGCGGCACCTTCCACATCGAGGATGTGCAGGACCAGGTCGAGCTGGGCCTGATGCGCGGCAGCCACCATGACGTGGCGCGTGCCTACGTGCTGTACCGCGAGCGCCGCTCGCAGGAGCGCCTGAGCCAGGGCCGCGCGCCGGCGCAGGCGCCGGCCGATGTGGTCGTGCAGGACCATGGCCAGCGCAAGCCGCTGGACAAGGGCGGCCTGCAGGCGCTGGTCGAGTCGGCCTGCGCCGGCCTGGGCGAGGAGGTCACCGCCGCGCCGGTGCTGGCCGAGACGCGCCGCAACCTGTACGACGGTGTGCCGGTCGAGGAGGTCTACAAGGCCGCGATCCTGGCCGCGCGCACGCTGATCGAGAAGGATCCGGGCTACACCCGCGTCACCGCCCGCCTGCTGATGCACACCATCCGCCGCGAGGTGCTGGGCGACGACGTGACCCAGGCCGAGATGAGCCTGCGCTATCCGCTGTACTTCCCCGAGTTCGTGCGCCGCGGCGTCGAGGCCGAGCTGCTCGACGAGCGCCTGCTGCAGTTCGACCTGTCGCGTCTGGGCGCCGCGCTGCGGCCCGAGCGCGACATGAACTTCGACTACCTCGGCCTGCAGACGCTGTACGACCGCTACTTCCTGCATGTGCGCAAGGCCCGCATCGAGCTGCCGCAGGCCTTCTTCATGCGCGTGGCCATGGGTCTGGCGCTGAACGAGGTCGACCGCGAGGCGCGCACGATCGAGTTCTACGAGGTGCTCTCGAGCTTCGACTTCATGTCGTCGACGCCGACGCTGTTCAACGCCGGCACCCGCCGCTCGCAGCTCTCGAGCTGCTACCTGACGACCGTGCCCGACGACCTGGACGGCATCTACGAGGCGATCAAGGACAACGCGCTGCTGAGCAAGTTCGCCGGCGGCCTGGGCAACGACTGGACGCCGGTGCGCGCGCTGGGCAGCCACATCAAGGGCACCAACGGCGAGTCGCAGGGCGTCGTGCCCTTCCTGAAGGTGGTCAACGACACGGCCGTTGCGGTCAACCAGGGCGGCAAGCGCAAGGGCGCGGTCTGCGCCTACCTGGAGACCTGGCACCTCGACATCGAGGAGTTCCTGGAGCTGCGCAAGAACACCGGCGACGACCGCCGCCGCACCCACGACATGAACACCGCGAACTGGATTCCGGACCTGTTCATGAAGCGCGTGATGGAGGGCGGCGAGTGGACGCTGTTCAGCCCGTCGACCTGCCCGGACCTGCATGACCTGTTCGGCACCGCCTTCGAGCGCGCCTACACCGCCTACGAGGAGAAGACCCGCTCCGGCGAGATCAAGCTCTTCAAGCGGGTGCGCGCGGTCGACCTGTGGCGCAAGATGCTGACGATGCTGTTCGAGACGGGCCACCCGTGGATCACGTTCAAGGACGCCTGCAACCTGCGCTCGCCGCAGCAGCATGTCGGCGTGGTGCACTCGAGCAACCTCTGCACCGAGATCACGCTGAACACCAATGCCCAGGAGATCGCGGTCTGCAACCTCGGCTCGGTCAACCTGGCGCACCACCTGACGACCGGCGCGGACGGCGCCAAGGTGCTCGACCAGGCCAAGCTGAAGAAGACGGTGTCGGTGGCGATGCGCATGCTCGACAACGTCATCGACATCAACTACTACGCCGTCGCCAAGGCCCGCAACTCGAACCTGAAGCACCGCCCGGTCGGCCTGGGCCTGATGGGCTTCCAGGACGCGCTCTACCAGCTACGCGTGCCCTACGCCTCGCAGGCGGCGGTCGAGTTCGCCGACCGCTCGATGGAGGCGATCTGCTACCACGCCTACTGGGCCTCGACCGAGCTGGCCGCCGAGCGTGGCCGCTACGCGAGCTACGACGGCTCGCTGTGGTCGAAGGGCATCCTGCCGCTGGACTCGCTCAAGCTGCTGGCCGAGGCCCGCGGCGGCTACGTCGAGGCTGACACCTCCTCGACGCTGGACTGGGAGGCGCTGCGCCTGCGCATCCGCGACAACGGCATGCGCAACTCCAACTGCGTGGCCATCGCGCCGACCGCGACCATCTCGAACATCATCGGCGTGGACGCCTCGATCGAGCCGTGCTTCGGCAACCTCTCGGTCAAGTCCAACCTGTCGGGCGAGTTCACCGTGGTCAACGAGTACCTGGTGCGCGACCTGAAGAAGCTCGGCCTGTGGGATGACATCATGGTCATGGACCTGAAGCATTTCGACGGCTCGCTGCGCCGCATCGACCGCGTGCCCGAGGAGCTCAAGCAGCTCTACGCGACCGCCTTCGAGGTCGAGCCGCGCTGGCTGGTCGAGGCCGCCTCGCGTCGCCAGAAGTGGATCGACCAGGCGCAGAGCCTGAACATCTACATGGCCGGCGCCTCGGGCAAGAAGCTCGACGAGACCTACAAGCTCGCCTGGATCCGCGGCCTGAAGACCACCTACTACCTGCGCACGATGGGCGCCACGCACGCCGAGAAGTCGACCGGCCGCGCCGGCCAGCTCAACGCGGTCAGCGCCGGCGGCAGCAGCACCGGCCAGAGCGCGATGGAGAAGGCCGCTGCCGCCGCGCAGGCGCAGATGGCCGCGGCAGCCGGCGCCTCGACGCCGGCCACCGACGTCAAGTTCTGCGCCATCGACGACCCCGGCTGCGAAGCCTGCCAGTGATCGCCAGGCGTCGCCGGCGCCTCATGCGCGCCGCAGCGACGCCCCCGCCGCCACGGCATATGACCCCGTGGTGAAACCGGTCCGCGCACCTCGTATTTCGCCGAAGAAATGCTTGGTGTTTGCGGGCAAGGTTCCGATAATTCACCCCCACTAGGAAGTCAGACATGTCAGACATGCTGGACTGGGACGACACCCCTCTCTCCACGCTCACCCCCCCGAACACGAACGCGTCGAATCTTGACGGCGCCGGCTCGGCAGCGACCGTCACCGCCGACGAAGGCGCCAGCCAGCGCCGCGTCAACATCGCCGACAAGCGCATCATCAACGGCCAGACCGACGTCAACCAGCTGGTGCCGTTCAAGTACAAGTGGGCCTGGGACAAGTACCTGGCCACCTGCGCCAACCACTGGATGCCGCAGGAAGTGAACATGAGCCGCGACATCGCGCTCTGGAAGGACCCGAACGGCCTGAGCGACGACGAGCGCCGCATCATCAAGCGCAACCTCGGCTTCTTCGTGACCGCCGACTCGCTGGCGGCCAACAACATCGTGCTGGGCACCTACCGCCACATCACTGCCCCGGAGTGCCGCCAGTTCCTGCTGCGCCAGGCCTTCGAGGAGGCGATCCACACGCACGCCTACCAGTACATCGTCGAGTCGCTGGGCCTGGACGAGAGCGAGATCTTCAACGCCTACCACGAGGTGGCCTCGATCCGCGACAAGGACGAGTTCCTGATCCCGTTCATCGACGCGATCATGGATCCGAACTTCGTCACCGGCACGCCCGAGGCGGATCGCACGCTGCTGAAGTCGCTGATCGTCTTCGCCTGCCTGATGGAAGGCCTGTTCTTCTACGTCGGCTTCACGCAGATCCTCGCCTTGGGCCGCCAGAACAAGATGACCGGTGCCGCCGAGCAGTACCAGTACATCCTGCGCGACGAGTCGATGCACTGCAACTTCGGCATCGACCTGATCAACGCGATCAAGCTCGAGAACCCGCACCTGTGGACGGCCGATTTCCGCGACGAGATCAAGGCGCTGTTCCTGAAGGCGGTCGACCTCGAATACCGCTACGCCGAGGACACCATGCCGCGCGGCGTGCTGGGCCTGAACGCGTCGATGTTCAAGGGCTACCTGCGCTTCATCGCCAACCGCCGCGCGACCCAGATCGGTCTCGACGAGCTCTTCCCGAACGAGGAAAACCCCTTCCCGTGGATGAGCGAGATGATCGACCTGAAGAAGGAGCGCAACTTCTTCGAGACCCGCGTGATCGAGTATCAGTCGGGCGGCGCCCTGTCCTGGGACTGAGCCCTGCCGTGCTGCTGCCGTCCGTCGCCTGCGTCTCGAGACCTTCCCATTCACGGCCCCGGGCGCCTGTGCTGAACAGCTGCGCGGACCGAGGATCACCCCCGGCTCCTCTGCCTGCGACCGGCCGGGTGCGCAATGTCAATCTCATCTAGGAGAACTGTGATGGCAACGAAGAAGACGGCTGCGGCCCCGGAGGCTGTCGCGGCAACCCCGGCCGCCGCTCCGGCCGAGAAGCCGGCCCGCAAGACCACGAAGAAGGCGGCCGCCCCGGCCGTCGTCGAGACGGTCGCCGCAGCACCTGCCCCGGCGCCTGCACCGGCTCCGGTGGTCGAGGAGGCCAAGCCGGCCGCCAAGAAGGCTGCGGCCAAGAAGGCCACGCCGAAGCCGGCGCTGAAGAAGGCAGCCGCTCCGGCCGTGGCCGAGCCGGCCCCGACGCCTGCGCCGGCCCCGGTGGTCGAGGAGGCCAAGCCGGCTGCCAAGAAGGCTGCCGCGAAGAAGGCGGCGCCGAAGAAGGCTGCGGCCCCGGCCGTCGCCGCCGAGCCGGCACCGGCTCCGGCCCCCGCTCCGGCGCCGGTCGTCGAGGAAGCCAAGCCGGCGGCCAAGAAGGCTGCCGCGAAGAAGGCGGCGCCGAAGAAGGCTGCGGCTCCGGCCGTCGCCGCCGAGCCGGCACCGGCTCCCGCTCCGGTGCCGGTCGTCGAGGAAGCCAAGCCGGCTGCCAAGAAGGCAGCCGCCAAGAAGGCCACGCCGAAGCCCGCGCTGAAGAAGGCCGAGCCGGCGAAGAAGGCCGCGAAGAAGAGCGCAACCGCCGCCGCGCCGTCGACGACCGCCAAGACGACGCTGAACCCGAAGGCCGCCTGGCCCTTCCCGACCGGCGAGAAGCCGTGATTCCCGCCTGACCGGAAGCCTCGGCTTCCGGCCTGACGAAGCCCGGCCCCGGCCGGGCTTTTTTCATTTCACCATGACTCCAGCACCGAACTTCGTTGGACTACGCCGGAGCCCGATACGGCAGGTTTATCAATAACTTAGGCGAGTCCAACATATGCGGTTGCTTTCCGAAACCTGACCTGGCTTCCCCTCCGCTGGCCCCTACGAGGCTCCTGGGGCGCACGGAGGGGTGGGTGAATACGTACGGAGCAACGTTCCAGCGGACCTACAAGGCGCTTCGTGCTCACCATCGCGCACCGCAGTCGTAGGGGGCTCGACGGCGAGATCGGGGAGTGAAACTCCAGCGGTAACCGGGTGCCCCAGCGTTCCGCCGTCGGCCTACTGCGCAAGCCTTTGCTGGGGCTGCACGGGCCGCAGATCGTTGAGTTGGCTTGTGTCGTGGTGGCTCAAGACTGGCGGCCCGAGGCGTTGCCAACGCGGTGATCAGGGGCGAAGTCTCGTCGACAGGGTTCACTGGTGGTAAAATTTAGCTGTATCTAGGCTCGTCGCAGCCCGTGAGAAAGCAAGCGCCATGAATGTTGGACAAGCCATTCGACTGTGCCGAACGCAACGGGGCGCCTCTCAAAGCGCCATTGCGAACAGAGCCAATTGCTCCGTATCCTACCTGTCGTTGCTTGAGAACAATAAGCGCGACCCGACACTTTCGACGGTCACCAAGATTGCAGAGGCGTTGCATGTGCCTGTCGGCCTGCTGTTCGTGCTGGCTGCCGATCAAATGGAACTGGGTGCGATCGACGAGCACCTCGCCGATCAGTTGATGCAGTCTGCGCTGGCATCGCTGGGAACATCGACCAACCTTACAGCGATTGTGGGAGGCCACTATGGCTAATGCCGAACAACTCAAGGCGTTGGTGAAATCCCATATTGAGCGGGATGACCGACACTTCTACTCCGTCGCCATGCAGGTCGCGGCCCGTGAAGCGAAGGTGGGCCACGGCAAGCTCGCCGAAGAACTGCGTGACATGATCGACGCGGCGAAAGCCCGTGTCTCGCCGGATAACTCCGAGGGCAAACTGGTGCCGCTGGCTCGTCCGCGCGGCGAGCTGGCTAACCTGTTAACGGTTTCCTATCCGAAGAATCGTCTGGCAGATATGGTGCTCGATGCGGAAATGGCTGAACAGCTTGGCCGCATAATGAAAGAGCAGAAACACCATTCGCGCATCCGCGAGCATGGCCTGTCGCCGAGACGCAAACTGCTGCTGGTCGGACCGCCAGGCACTGGTAAGACGATGACCGCCTCTGTGCTGGCAGGTGAACTGGGCATCCCGCTGTTTGCTGTTCGACTGGATGCCCTGATTACCAAGTTCATGGGGGAGACTGCCGCCAAGTTGCGTCAAATCTTCGATGCTATCAATGAAGTGCGCGGCGTTTACTTTTTCGACGAATTCGATGCCATTGGTTCGCAGAGAGGACTGGCCAACGATGTGGGCGAGATTCGGAGGGTACTGAACAGCTTCCTGCAAATGATCGAGAGCGACCAATCCCATAGCTTGATCGTCGCGGCGACCAACCATGTGGATATTCTTGATTACGCGCTTTTTCGTCGATTCGACGATGTGATCGAGTATCGGCTTCCGACCACGCCGCAGGCCGCCAAGCTGCTCCAGTCTCGGTTGGGTAAGTTTGCGCCCAAGCCTTTTCCGCTCAAGGCCATCACGGCCAAGGCGGAAGGCTTGAGTTACGCAGAGATCAAACGCGCTGTGGATGAATCCATCAAGGAGGCGGTAATGCACGACGAGGAGCGCGTGAAGGCAGATGTGCTGGCACGCGCTTTCGATGAGCGCCGCAAATTTGGCTTCAGAATGAACACCAAGAAGGTCGTGCCGAACCATGCCGGATCAACAACAAGCTAAACGTCCGCATTTAATTCTTCGAGACACATCACAAGCTGTCGAATTTAAAGCGCACTCTGCTGGAGGCAGATCGACGCGCGATGTACCGGCGCTACCCCGGCAGCAGCACGGTGCGTCCCTTAGCGGTCAGATTGACAACTTGAAGCCCGCAGCAACACAAGCTGCGCAGGCCCAACGAGACCTACAACTGGAAAGCGGGCTGGGTTTGCAAATCCAGTTCACCAGCCACCCGGATGTCGAACTTGCGTTCGAGAGCTTGGCGAACGAGACGAAGAAAATCGAGCTTCTCAGTGTGCGCCACGAGGGCAATCGGACTTTCGCTAATGTCTTTGTCCCTGATGGGGGCCTCGCGCATTTTGAGAGGTACGTCTCCGATTACCTGGCGGAGAAGAAGGACAGCCGCGGTCAGGCGCGTGACCACCGGAAACTGCTGGATGCCATCGAGTCCATTCGAGCAGCAGAAGTCCGAGCCTTGTGGACTGACGACCCCGCCCTCTTGCCTGCTGATTTGACAGTTGCCTTTTGGTGGGAGGTATGGCTACCTGTTCGAGGTCAAGGGCAACGGCAGGTCGTCGTGGAAGACTTCAAAAAGCTCGCTCGCTTGGCGGAATGTGTCGTCAGCGACAAACAGGTCAACTTTCCCGAGCGCACGGTGCTGCTGATGCACGGATCGCAGCAACAGCTTTCACGATCGGTGATGACGCTGAACTGCGTTGCCGAGCTTCGATATGCCAAGGAAACTGCCGAATTCTTCGATGGCATGGGGGTGGGTGAGCAACGCGAATGGGCAGACGATTTGCTGCGACGTGCCCAATTGCCGCCACCTGACGATGCGGCCCCCCGAGTTTGCCTACTAGACTCCGGCGTGACGCGCGCTCATCCGCTGCTGGCCCCCCTGATGGATGCCGGAGACCTGCATACGGTAGAACCGGCATGGGGCGTGGATGACGAAGTGGATCACGGTACGGGCTTGGCCGGCTTGGCGGCCTATGGCGATCTTACGGATGCCTTGTCCTCTGCTGACCCGATCAGCGTCCCGCATCGGCTGGAGTCGGTCAAGCTGGTGCCTGCAGAAGGCGCCAACGAAGGCGATGCGCGGCACCATGCTTATCTTTTTACCGAAGGCGTCGCGCGCCCTGAAATCTCCGCCCCGAACCGGCAGCGCGTGTTTACGTCGGCTGTGACAGCTTCGGACTATCGTGATCGTGGCCGTCCGTCGTCATGGTCTGCTGCTGTCGATAGCCTTGCAGCGGATACCGATGGGGCTAGCGAAAGTCCGCGCCTGTTCGTGCTGTCCGCTGGCAACACGCGCGATCCCAATGCGTGGGCAGGGTATCCCGATAGCCTTTCCACCAATCTTGTGCATGACCCCGGCCAGGCATGGAACGCGATCACGGTGGGCGCTTGCACTGACAAGATCGACACAGAAGGGCATGCGTCCTTGAATTCGGTCGCTGAAGCCGGTGGCCTCAGCCCCTTCACAACGACAACCAGAACGTGGGATCGAGCATGGCCGTTGAAACCCGAAGTGGTGCTGGAAGGTGGCAATGCGGCCAAGGATGATCTTGGCGCGGTTGGCATGGTCAGCCTGAGCTTGCTGACGACCCACAACCAGCCGCTGAATCGTTTGTTCACCACCAGCAATGCCACCAGCGCAGCGTCGGCATTGTGTGCGGGGATGGCTGCGCAGATCATGGCGGCCTATCCGCACCTCCGACCGGAGACCGTGCGTGCGTTGTTGGTGCATTCGGCGCAATGGAGCGAGACAATGCGCGGGATGTTCTTGCCCGCAGTGCCAAATAAGGATAACTATGTTCACCTGATTCGTCACTGCGGATGGGGTGCTCCTGATTTGAGTCGGGCGCTCTGGAGTGCGGGGGACTCGCTGACCTTGCTGGTTGAAGACCAGGTGCACCCCTATGCGAAGGTTCAGGGCAAGGGCATTGTGACGCGCGACATGAATCTGCATTCCTTGCCGTGGCCGAAGGATGAACTGGAGGCGTTGCAGGACACGCCTGTCGAGATGCGTGTCACGCTCTCCTATTTCATTGAACCCAATCCGTCGGCGCGTGGCGCTACATCGAAGTATCACTACCCTTCGCATCGTCTGCGATTCGATGTGCAGCGTCCGCTTGATGCGTCTACTGAGAACTTTGTAGCACGGGTGAATGCTGCGGCCCAGCGCGAGGACGAGGACGATCCGGTGAATCCCTCTGATCCCAACTGGCTACTGGGTGAACGGCAACGACATCGTGGTTCGCTGCACCAGGATGTCTGGAAAGGCACGGCAGCTGAATTGGCCAGCCGTGGCTTCATCGCTGTCTATCCTTCGGCAGGGTGGTGGCGGACGCGGCCTGCGCTGGAACGCTATGGCCTGCCAGCACGGTATAGCCTTGTAGTGTCCATTCAGACGCAGCAGACGGACGTTGATCTTTACACTGCTGTCGCCCAGAAAATCCCTGTGGCGAATGCCGTCGTCGTGAATACGTAACGAGCGTCCCGGCGTGCTGCCGTCGGATCTTGCCAATCATGTCCATGGTGATAACTCCTCGAACCCCGCCGCTTAAAAAAGCAGCAGAGTAGGTTGAACACTTGGCTCACTTTTACTTCGGCATTACCCGAAAAATGGGCTCAATTTCCGGTCGGCGCCAACAGCAAGAGCAAGAAACGGCCGGAATCTGGCCTAACCTGTTGACCCATAAGAACTTTCGTTCCGCTGCATGCCAGCACGAAAGACTTGACAGCGGACATTTTTCATGCCTCAGCCGGGAAAGAGCCGGCGGAAGTCGGCCAGCACCCGCGCGACGTCGACGCCGGTGCAGACCTGCTGCTCGGGTCGCGCGTCCCAGTCGGTGGCGGGGAAGCGGCTGCCGCGCACCGACTGGATGGTCTGGCCGGCCGCCAGCCCCTCGGTCACCACCCGCACCGCGCCGGGTCGGCGGGTGAAGGCCGAGACGTCGAGCGCGCAGGCCACCGCGGTGGCGTCATGGCAGCAGATGCCGCCGCCGGTGCGGAACTCGTAGAAGGCCTCGTAGAAGCGGGTGATGTCGCGCAGGAAGGTGCCGTGCGGGCCGCCGCGTGCGCCCAGCTCGTCGAGGTAGCCGGTCGTCATCACCACCTCGTGTGTCACGTCCAGGCCGACGAAGGTCACCGGCCACGGCGCGGTGGCGACGAGGTCGGCCGCATGCGGGTCGTTGAAGATGTTGGCCTCGGCCACCGGCGACATGTTGCCGCCGTGTCCGTGCGTGCCGAAGGCGCCGCCCATCAGCACCACCTCGCGCACATGGCGGGGCAGATCCGGGTCGAGCTGCAGCGCCAGCGCCAGATTGGTCAGCGGCCCGACCGGCACCAGCACCAGCTCGCCCGAATGCCGGCGCGCCATCTCGACGATGAACTGCGCGGCCGGGCGCGGATCGAGCGCGCCACTCGGCTCGGGCAGCTCGACGTTGCCCAGGCCGTTGGCGCCATGCACGAAGTCGGCGAAGTCGCCGGCCGGCTTCACCAGCGGCCGCGCCGCGCCGCGCGCCACCGGGACATGGTCGATGCCGAAGTGCTCGCGCAGCGCCAGCGCATTGCGGGTGGTCAGCTCGATCGGCACATTGCCGAAGACGGTGGTGATGCCGACCAGCTCGGCGCGCGGATCGAGCGCCAGCATCGCCAGCGCCATCGCGTCGTCGATGCCCGGATCGGTGTCGAAGAGGATGCGGGTGCGGTTCACGGGGTGTCTCCCTGAAGGTGCAGGTCGGCGACGAGGTGATCGACCTCGGCGGCCGTCGGCATCGCCGACTGGGTGCCGAGCCGGGTGACGGCCAGCGCGGCCGCGGCCTGGGCGCGGGTCAGCGCCTCGCGCAGCGGCCGGCCGGCGGCCAGCGCAGCCGCCAGCGCGCCGACCACCGTGTCGCCGGCGCCGGTGGTGTCGACCGCCTGCACCCGTGGCGCCGGCAGCGCCAGCGTGCCCTCGGGGCCGGCCAGCACCAGGCCCTCGGCGCCAAGCGTCACCAGCACCTGGCGCGGGCCGCGCCGGCGCAGCTGCTCGGCCACCGCGCGCGCCTCGGCCGGGCCGGGCACGGGCATGCCGGCCAGCGCCGCGGCCTCGATCTCGTTGACCACCAGCCAGTCGAGCTGGCCGAGCAGTGCATCGCCCAGCGGCTGCACCGGCGCGGCGTTGAGCACCGTGACCGCACCGGCCTCGCGTGCGATCGCCAGCGCCTCGGCCACCGCGTCGAGCGGGCATTCGAGCTGCGCGACCACCACGCGGGCCTGGCGCAGCCGATCGGCCTGCGCACGCACCCGCTCCGGCGTCAGCGCGTGGTTGGCACCGGGAATGACGACGATGCTGTTCTCGCCGTCGGGCATGAGCAGGATGGCGGCGGTGCCGCTGGGCGTGCCCGCGATGTGCTCGACCGCATGGGTGTCGATGCCGTCGGCCTGCAGTGCCGCGAGCAGCGCCGCGCCGTGGGCGTCCTGCCCGACCGCGCCGAGCATCGCCACCCGGGCGCCCTGGCGAGCGGCCGCCACCGCCTGGTTGGCGCCCTTGCCGCCGCCGTCGGTGTCGAAGCCGCTGCCGGTCAGCGTCTCGCCGGGCGCGGGCAGGCGCGGCGTGCGGATGCGCAGGTCCATGTTCAGGCTGCCGACCACCAGCACATCGGCGGGGGGCGCAGCGAAAGGCTCACTCATCGGCGTCTCCTGGATCGCGGGATCAGGGCGCCGGGCTGCTGCGGTCCCCGCGCGGCAGCGGCCGACCTCAGAACGGCCAGGCGCCGTAATGCTGCTCGAACTGCGCGCGGATCTCCTCGCGCGTCGGACGGTGATTCTGACAGCCCTGCACCGCGATCTTGATCGAGCCCAGCACGCTGCCCAGGCGCGCGCCGTCGAGCAGCGAGCGTCCGGTGGCCATCGCCAGCAGCAGGCCGGCGCGGTAGGCGTCGCCGCAGCCGGTCGGATCCTTGACGGCAGTGGCCGGCACCGGCGCGATGGTCTGCTCGGTACCCTTTTGCCAGACGATCGAGCCCTCGGCGCCGCGGGTGACGATCAGCGTGTCGACCCGCGCGGCCAGCTGCGCCAGCGTCAGGCCGGTCTTGTCGCAGATCAGCTCGGCCTCGTAGTCGTTGCAGACCAGCACCGGCGCGCGGTCGATCATCTCCAGCAGCTGCTCGCCGCTGAACAGCACGATGTTCTGGCCGGGGTCGAGGATGAAGGGCAGTCCGGCCTCGGCCATCTCGCGGCTGTGCTGCTGCATCGCGTCGGGCGCGTCCGGGCCGACCAGGCCGACCGCGACCTCGCCGGCCTCGGCCAGCGCGATCTCGGCCGAGCGGCCCATCGCGCCGGGGTGGAAGCCGGCGAGCTGGTTGTTCGACAGGTCGGTGACGATGAAGCACTGCGCGGTGTAGCTGTCGGCGGCGACGCGGATCGCGCGCTGGTCGATGCCGCAGCGCTGGTAGTGCTCGCGGTAGGGGGCGAAGTCGTCGCCGACCATGCCCATCGGCACCGCCTCGCCGCCGAGCAGCGCGTAGTTGTAGGCGATGTTGCCGGCACAGCCGCCGTACTCGCGGCGCATGCGCGGCGACAGGAAGGACAGGTTGATCTTGTGGATCTGGTCCGGAAGGATGTGGTCGGTGAACTGGCCCTCGAACACCATGATGGTGTCGTAGGCGATCGAGGCGGCGATGGCGGCGCGGGTGCTCATGCTCATGGGTCGCGGTCAGCGGCAGGGGAGGGAGGGCCGGCGCGGCGCAGGCCGGGCGCGGAAGTGGCCGCGAGAATACCGCAGCGCCTGCCGGACGGTCGGCTGAAACGGCGGTCAGGGGGAGGGGTGTTCTTCGGGCGCCGGCATCGATGCCGGTGGCGCGGGGCATGCCCAAAAAAGAAGGGAGGCGGGACGGGGAAACCGGGTGCTCGCTCTCTCAGGCCCGGATCGCCCGCCTCCCTGGGACTGGACCCAGTCCCCAAGGCTTCTCTGAGGAGGAGTTGCTCGGACGCGGACCTTCAGCGCGCAGGCAGCGCAGGCGCAGGTGCCTGCGAGACGGTGGGCTCGGGCGCGGCATCATGGGCGATGTCGGCACCGGCAAAGGCGCTGAAGGCGAAGATGAGGGCGGCTGCGGTGAGCCATTCGGACCAGCGGAACTTCATGTCGGACTCCGTTTGAAGCCTTAATCGCCAGCGCAGCGTACGCCCGGACGCGATGGTCTGCTGCGTCAGGTTGCAACGGTGACCGCGCTGTGCGGCAGAAGTTCACGCATTCTTGCGACTGCTTGCGCTTGCGATGTTTCCGACAGGTTTCCGCAGGGCGTCAGCAGGGCATCAGCGGGCGCGGGCGAGCACCGGCGCATCGTCCGGTGGCGAGACGGCGGCCCCGGCGCTCAGGGCCAGGGCCAGGGCAGCGGCGGCAAGCCAGTCGGTCCAGCGGGGTTTCATGGAAAGATCCTTGCGAGATGGCGGACGGCCAATGGTCGCAAGGCGGGGCCGGTCCGCATCGGCGGATGAATGCGGCCAACCGGACCCAGAAAAGTCGATGCGGGAAACCGCTCAGTTCATGGGTCCGGTGCGTTCGGCGCGTCCCGCCAGGCCGCGCGGCACGGCGGCCAGCAGCCGCCGCGTGTAGTCCTGACGCGGCGCGGCCAGCAGCGCGCGCGTCTCGCCCTGCTCGACGACGCGGCCGTCCTTCATCACCAGCAGCTCGTCGGCCATGAAGCGCACGACGGCCAGGTCGTGGCTGATGAAGACATAGGCCAGGCCCAGCTCGTCCTGCAGGTCCTTCAGCAGATTGAGCACCTGGGCCTGCACCGAGACGTCCAGCGCCGAGACCGCCTCGTCGAGCACCAGCACCTCGGGCGAGAGCGTCAGCGCCCGCGCGATGGCGATGCGCTGGCGCTGGCCGCCGGAGAACTCGTGCGGGTACTTGCCGAACGCCGTGCCGTCCAGCCCGACGCGTTCGAGCAGGGCCAGCGCGCGGCCCTCGCGCTCGCGGTCGTCGGCGCCGAGGGCGTGGATCCGCATCGGCTCCAGCAGGGTCTGGCCGATGGTGAAGCGCGGGTTCAGCGACGCGTACGGGTTCTGGAACACGATCTGGATGCGCCGGCGCAGCGCCTGCCGCGCCGGGCCCTGCAGCGTGAACAGGTCCTCGCCGTCGAACAGCACCTGCCCGGCCGTGGCCTCGTGCAGGCGCAGCAGCGTCAGGCCCATCGTCGTCTTGCCCGAACCCGATTCGCCGACCACGCCCAGCGTGCGCCCGCGCCGCAGGCGGAAGCTCACCTCCTGCACCGCCTGGAACTCGCGGCGCCGGAACAGGCCCTCGCGGAAGCTGAAGGTCTTGCCCAGGCCGCGGGCCTCGATCAGCACCGGCGCGTCGTCGGCCGATTCGAGGCGCGGGCGGCGGGCCGGCGCGGGCGCGCGGCCGGCGATGTGGTCGTCGATGACCGCCAGCCGCGGCGCGTCGCTGTCGAGCGCCGGCCGGCAGGCCAGCAGCGCGCGGGTGTAGGCGTCCTGCGGCGCGGTGAAGATCGCCTCGACCGGGCCCTGCTCGCGCACCTGGCCGTGGCGCATCACCACCACCCGGTCGGCGATCTCGCCGACCACGCCGAGGTCGTGGCTGATGAACAGCAGGCTCATGCGCCGCTCGCGCTGCACCCGCTCGAGCAGCTCCAGGATCTGGCGCTGGATGGTCACGTCGAGCGCGGTGGTCGGCTCGTCGGCGATCAGCAGGCGCGGCTCGCAGGCCAGCGCGATGGCGATCATCACCCGCTGCTGCTGGCCGCCCGACAGCTCGTGCGGATAGGCCGACAGGCGCCGGCGCGGCTCGGGCAGGCCGACCTCGGCGAGCAGCTCCTCCGCCCGCACAAGCGCCGCGCCCCGGCCCAGGCCCAGGTGCAGGCGCAGCGGCTCGACGATCTGCTCGCCGATGGTGAAGACCGGGTTCAGCGAGCCCATCGGGTCCTGGAACACGCAGGCGATCTGGCGGCCGCGCAGGGCCCGCAGCTCGGCCGGCGTCGCACCGAGCAGGTCGCGGCCGTCCCAGAGGATGCGCCCGCTGCGCTCGGCGTTGTCGGGCAGCAGGTTCAGGATCGACATCGCCGTCACGCTCTTGCCCGAGCCGGACTCGCCGACCAGCGCGACGGTGGTCTCGGCCGGGATGTCGAGATGGACGCCGCTGCCGGGCGCCTCGCCGCCGACCGCGCGGCCCCAGCGCGGCTGGCGGCCCTGGCCGCTTTCCCGGCCGAGGCGGAAGCGCACCCGCAGGTCCTCTATGCGCAGCAGCGGTGCGTCCGGGGGCAGCAGGCCGGCGGGCAGGGCGATGTTCGGGATCGGCAGGTCCATCGCGTCAGCCCTCCAGCCCGCGCAGCTTCGGATCGAGCGCGTCGCGCAGCGCGTCGGTCATCAGCGAGAAGGCGGTGACGAACACCGCCATGAAGGTGGTCGCGGTGGCGATCTGCCACCAGTAGCCCAGGATCAGCTCGCTCTGCGCCTCGGCCAGCATCGTGCCCCAGCTCACCTGGTCGACGCTCACGCCCAGGCCCAGGTAGGACAGGATGACCTCGTACTTGATGAAGCCCACGACATGGATCGAGAGCTGCACCAGCACCACATGGCTGACGTTGGGCAGGATGTGGCGGAACATGCGCTGCCCGGGGCTGGCGCCGATCGCCTCGGCGGCGCGCACATAGTCGCGCGCAGCGTGCTTCATGAACTCGGCGCGCACCAGCCGGTAGATGCCGGTCCAGCCGGTCAGCCCGAGGATCAGCACCACGCTGGTCACGCCGCGCCCGGCCACCGCCGCGAAGGCGAAGATCAGCAGGATGCCGGGAATGGACGTGAAGACGTTGTAGACCCACTCGAGCAGATCGCCGACGCGCCCGCCCAGGAAGCCGGCCAGCGCGCCCAGCACCGTGCCGATCGCCGCGGCGACCACCGCGGCCAGCACGCCGACCAGGATCGAGATCTGCGAGCCCTTGATCGCCTTGTCGAGCACGCTGCGGCCGAGCCGGTCGCCGCCCAGCGGCAGCGTCTCGGCCAGCTGGGTGGTCTCGACCGACTGGCGCGCGGTGGCCTCGTCCCACTCGCGGTAGCGTGGCGCCAGCGGATCGACGCTGGAGAGGTCGAGCAGCGGCGCGCTGGCCGCAGGCGCCGGCAGCCCCGGCATCGGCAGCGCCTGCGGCGCCGGGCCCAGCAGCGTCGGCGGCGCGTAGGACACGCCGCGCTCCTGCTGCCAGTGCGCGCCGGCCAGGCCGGTGACGGCCGCCAGCACCAGCAGCGCATACAGCAGCACCACCGCGATCGCGGTCATGCCGACGCGGTCGCCGCGCAGCCGCCGTGCGGCCAGCGCCCAGACGCCCTCGGAAGTCGTACCCATGCCGGGAAGGGCGCTCATTTCAGCGTCACCCGGGGATCGACCGCCTTGTAGAGCAGGTCGGTGAGCAGGTTGATCAGCATCGTGATGACCGCCAGATAGATCGTCACCGCCTGGATGACGGGGTAGTCGCTGCGGTTGACCGCCAGCATCACCTCGCGGCCGATGCCGGGAATCGAGAAGAAGACCTCGATCAGGAAGGAGCCGACGAAGATGCCGGGCAGCTGCATCGACACATTGGTCAGGATCGGGATCAGCGCGTTGCGCAGCACATGCTTCATCAGCACCGCACGCTCGCCCAGGCCCTTGGCGCGCGCGGTGCGCACATAGTCCTGGCCGATCTCGTCGAGGAAGAAGCTGCGGTACAGCCGCATCTGCGGCGAGATGCCCACCATCACCGCCAGCAGCACCGGCAGCGGCGCGTAGGTCGTCAGGTTGGTCCAGACGCTGTCGGTCCAGCCCTGCACCGGGAACCAGCCGAGCTGGAAGGCGAACAGCCACTGGCCGACGATGACGTAGACCAGGAAGCTGACGGACAGCGCCACGGTGGTGACCACCATGATCGCCCGGTCGGTCAGCGAGCCGCGCACCGCCGCCACCGCCAGCGCGAAGGGAATCGCCAGCAGCGCGTCGAGCACCAGGATCGGCGTCATCACCGTCAGCGTGGCCGGCAGCCGGGTGGCGAAGAGCTGCGCGACCGGCTCGTTGGTGGCCCAGCTGCGGCCCCAGTCGAAGTGCAGGATCTGGTTGACGAAGATCCAGAGCTGCTCGACGACCGGGCGGTTCAGGCCAAGCTGCTCGCGGATCTGCGCGACCTGCTCGGGCGAGGCGTTCAGGCCGGCGAGGATCTCGGCCGGGTCGCCGCCGAAGCCCTTGAACAGGAAGAACACGCCCAGCACCACGCCGGCGAGCGTCGGCACCATCTGCCAGAGGCGGCGCAGCAGGTAGGCGCTCATGGGAGCCGGTCTCCGTCAACGAACACCGCCAGCTCGCCCGGCGCCAGTGCCACCCAGGCCTCGTTGGTGGTCAGCGGCTCGGTCACCACGACGGCGACGCGGTCCTGCGGCGTGGTGTGCTCGGCGAAGTCGACCGTCAGGTCGGCGTCCTGGAGCTGGGCGTCGGCGAAGGGGTGGCGGCGCAGCACGTAGTGCAGCCGGGTGGTGCAGTGCGCCCACAGCGCCTCGCCCTGGCTGAGCAGGAAGTTGAAGGTGCCGTGGCGGGCGATCTGCGGTGCCAGTTCCGCCAGCGTCTGCGTCAGATCGGGAATGCTCGGCATGCGCGCATGGTTCTTCGCCAGCTCCTGCATCAGCCAGCAGAAGGCGCGCTCGCTGTCGGTGTCGCCGACCGGGTGGAAGCCGGCGTGCAGCTTCGGGCGGTAGTCGACCAGGTTGCCGTTGTGCGCGAAGACCCAGTAGCGGCCCCACAGCTCGCGCACGAAGGGATGGGTGTTCTCCAGCGCAACCCGGCCCTGCGTGGCCTTGCGGATGTGCGTGACGATGTGGCGGCTGCGGATCGGGTAGTGGCGGATCATCGCCGCCACCGGCGACTCGGCCGCGCTCTGGTGGTCGACGAACAGGCGCAGGCCCGCGCCCTCGAAGAAGGCGATGCCGAAACCGTCCCGGTGCTCGACGGCCCGATGGGCGAAGCCGGTGAAGCTGAAGACCAGATCGGTCGGGGTGTTCGCGTTGAGGCCGAGCAGCTGACACATGGCCCGAGACACTAACATGCCGGACATGATTTCCAGTGCCGGGGGAGCCTGCGGATGATGGACGGATGGATGGACGGATTCCTGTCCCGGCTGGGACGGCAGATCGCCGACCGCTGGCACACGCCACGCCAGCCGCGCACGCCGCGCGCCTACCGCTGCCTGTGCGGCGCGGCGGTGTTCTTCCGCAACAGCGGCTGCCTGAGCTGCGGCCGCGCTCTGGGCTTCGATCCGGCCGGGCGCACGCTGCTGGCGCTGGAGCCCGACCGCGAGGACGCCAGCCTGTGGCTGGAGGCGCGGCCGGCCTCGGCGCTGCATCTGCGCGCGGCGCGGCGCTGGCGGCGCTGCGCCAACGCGGTGTCGGCGGCCGGCTGCAACTGGCTGGTGCCCGACGAGGAGCGCACCGGCGCGGGCGAGCGGCCGGCCTTCTGCATCGCCTGCCGGCTCAACCGCATCATTCCGGACCAGACCTTCGAGGCCAACCAGCGCGACTGGGGCCG
Source organism: Sphaerotilus sp. FB-3 (assembly GCF_023706025.1). Taxonomy (NCBI): domain Bacteria; kingdom Pseudomonadati; phylum Pseudomonadota; class Betaproteobacteria; order Burkholderiales; family Sphaerotilaceae; genus Sphaerotilus; species Sphaerotilus sp. FB-3. The sequence goes on from NZ_BQWE01000011.1 coordinate 118,209, forward strand.
GATCGAGCTGGCCAAGCGCCGGCTGGTGTCGCAGCTGCTGGCGCTGGGGCTGCCGGTGCAGTCACGTCTGGCGGGCGCTGGCGGCGAGGACGGCGCGCGCGGCCTGGCCTTCGACTTCCTGCGCCCGGTCGACGGCCAGCCGGTCATGACCGGACATGCCGGCGGCATCGTCACGCTCAATGTCGACGAGGCCGACGACCCGGTGCGCGAGCAGATCCGCGCCCGCCTGCGCGAGCCCTACCGCACGCTGCTGGGCCATCTGCGCCATGAGGTCGGGCATTACTACTGGGACCGGCTGGTGGCCGGCAGCGACTGGATCGGGCCCTTCCGCACCGTCTTCGGCGACGAGCGCGCCGACTATGGCGCGGCGCTGGAGCGGCATTACCGGCTCGGTCCGGCACCGGACTGGGCGCAGTGGCATGTCAGCGCCTATGCCGCCAGCCACCCGTGGGAGGACTGGGCGGAGACCTGGGCGCACTACCTGCACATGGTCGACGCGCTCGACACCGGCCTGAGCTTCGGGCTGGACGCCGACGATGTCGAGGTCGATGTCGCGATGTTCGGCGCGGAGGTGCTGGAGACGCCGGACCCGGAGTTCCTGCGCCTGGTCAACGCCTGGGTCGAGCTGACCGCGCTGCTCAACGAGATGTCGCGCAGCATGGGCGTGCCGGACTTCTACCCCTTCGTGCTGGTGCCGGCGGTGGTGCGCAAGCTCCACCTGGTGCATCGCATCGTCACGCGGCCTGCAGCGGCGCCGCACTGAGCGGGACGACCGGCTCGCGCTGCGCCGCCACATGCTCGCCGAAGGCCTGCGGCGGCATCGGGCGGCCGTAGAGCCAGCCCTGCGCCAGCTCGCAGCCCTGCTCGCGCAGGAAGGCGGCCTGCTCCTCGGTCTCGACGCCCTCGGCGACCAGGCCGAGCTTCAGGCTGTGGCCCATCAGGATGATCGCGCGCACGATGCCGGCGCGGTCCGGCCGGGTGGTGATGTCGCGCATGAAGGACTTGTCGATCTTCAGCGTGCCGATCGGGTAGCGCGTCAGGTAGCCGAGCGCCGAGTAGCCGGTGCCGAAATCGTCGATCGCCAGCGTCAGGCCCAGCGCGCGCAGGCCGTTGAGAATGTCCTCGGCCTGGTTGCGCTCGTCGAGCAGCAGCCGCTCGGTGATCTCCAGCTCGATCCACTCCGGGCGGCAGGCGCTGGCGTCGAGCGCGTCGCGCACCGTCTGCACCAGGTCATGGTTCATGAACTGGCGCGGCGACAGGTTGATCGCGATGCGCAGCGGCTCGCCCGGCGGGCGCTCGCGGTTCCAGGCGGCCGCGGCGGCGCAGGCCTGCTGCAGCACCCAGGTGCCGATCGGCACGATCAGGCCGCAGTCCTCGGCCACCGGGATGAAGCGGTCGGGCGGCACCATGCCGCGCTCCGGATGCTTCCAGCGCAGCAGCGCCTCGGCGCCGACGATTTGCGCGTCGTCCAGGCCGACCTTGGGCTGGTAGTGGATCTCGAACTGGCCCTCGGCGATCGCGCGGCGCAGGTCGGCCTCGAGCGCAAGACGCTCGCGTGCGCGCTCCGACAGCGATTCCGAGTGGAACTCGTGGCGTGCGCGGCCGCGTGCCTTGGCCTCGAACAGCGCGGTGTCGGCCTGGCGCATCAGCAGCTCCGGCTCCGACAGGGTCTGGCCCTCGCCCACGGTGGCGATGCCGATGCTGGCCGACACGAAGACCTGCTGGCCGTCGATCTCGTAGGGCTGCGACAGCGCCTCGACGATGCGCCGGGCGATGCGCTCGAGCGTCTCGCGCTCGAGCGCGTTGTGCGTCAGCACCGCGAACTCGTCGCCGCCCAGGCGCGCCACCGTGTCGCGCTCGCGCAGGCAGCGCAGCAGGCGCTGCGCCGCGGCGACCAGCAGCCGGTCGCCGGCGGCATGGCCGAGCGTGTCGTTGACGTTCTTGAAATGGTCCAGGTCCAGCATCAGCACCGAGCTGACCGGCTGCTCGCGCAGCCGCGCCTGGAAGCCGGCGCGGTTGATCAGGCCGGTCAGCGTGTCGCGGAAGGCCAGGTCGTGCAGGTCGCGCTGGGTGGTCTTCAGCTCGGTGATGTCCTGCGTCGTCGTCATCGTGAAGCGTGCGCGCCCGTCCGCTCCGTACTCGAAGCGGTGCACGACGCGCAGGTCGCGCAGGCCGTCGGGGCCGTCGATGCGGGTGTCGAAGTGCAGCTCGGCCTCGCCGCGCTGCATGGCTTCGCGGGTCAGCGCCTGCACCCGGCCGCGGTCGCTGGCGACGACGCGTGCCCACAGCGGCGACAGGTCGCCGACTGTCTCGCTGTCGATGCCGAACTGGCGTCGTGCATGGGCCGACAGCGTCGCGGTGCGCGCGCGGTGGTCCCACAGCACATGGCCCATGCGGCCGACCCGCTCGGCGTCCTCGAGCCGGCTGACCAGCAGCTCGCGGTCGCGCCGGCCGTCATGCAGCGCCTGCATCGCCCGACCGGTGCGCCCCGGGCCCTTGAACATCACCAGGTGCAGGTACCACAGCAGCGCCAGGCCCAGGAAGAGGTGGGCGGCGTCGCCGCGCAGCACCAGCAGCACCGACAGCGGCCCGAGCGCGAGCGTGCCGAAGATGGGCAGCGTGCCCTTGACCATGCCGGTCAGCGCGGCGCTGCCGGCACACACGCCCATCAGCGTGAACAGGATGACGATCTGGTGCAGCGGGTCCGCGCTCTGGCCGAAGAACAGGCCCAGCGCGCCCCAGGCCAGACCGCTGAAGACCGTCTGCCCCAGCGCGATGCGGCGCCAGATGGGGCTGCGCCAGCGCAGCCGGCCGCCGCCGCGCAGATAGAACCAGGTCAGCGCCAGGCGCGAGGCCATCACCAGCTCGGTCATCAGCACCCAGGCCGGCAGGGCCAGACCCGGCACCGAGTCGCGGATCACCAGACCGACGGCCGCGGCCACGACCATGCCGGAGCCGAGCGTCAGCGGCGACTCCTCGTAGTGCATGTCGATCAGGCTGCGCTCCCAGGCGTCGTCGGCCTGGGGCGGGTGCGGTGTGCTGCTCATGATGCCGGGGCCGAGGCCCGTCTGTCCCTGGCGGGACATCGGCCGTGGCGCCGGAAACTGGAGCCCGCGATCGGGCGGGGCGGTGCGGGCCGGCGATCCGCTCAGCGGGTCAGCAGCCTCAGCATGCCGCGCAGCGACACCAGATGGCCCGGGTTGGCGGTCTCGTCGAGCACGCCGCTCATGCGCCGCAGCAGCCGCGGGCTGCGGCGGGCGCGCCAGATCACCAGATCCGCCAGCCAGGGGTGGCGGTTGACGCTGTTGGCGCGCTCGTAGAGCGCGAACTTCGGCTTCAGCGCCGCCAGCCGGGTCGCGTAGTCCTGCCGGATCGTCGCCTCGTCCCGGCCGGCGCGCTCGCCCGCCAGCAGCGTGTCGGCGGCCAGGAGGCCGGTCTCGAGCGCCTTGCCGATGCCCTCGCCGGTGAAGTCGTAGGTCGAGCCGAGCGCCTCGCCGGTGGCGATCAGGCCGGCGCGGCCCTCGTGCCGGGCGCCCTCGAGCGTGCAGCGCAGCGGCGCGCCCTTCAGGCCGCCCTGCAGCTCGCCGCCGTCCATCAGCCGGCGCGCCGGGGCGTAGACCCGGGTGAAGTCGTCGAACATCTGGCGCAGGTTGGCGTCGGCGGCGCGGTCGCGGCCGTCGTCGCCGCGGCGGAAGAAGGCGCCCACGCCGATGTTCCAGGTCGCCTCGCCGCAGGGAAAGATCCAGCCGTAGCCCGGGCGCAGCGCGCGGTCCCAGACCACGTCCATCGTCGCGAGCTGCCCGGCCAGCGCCGGATTGCGCACATAGCCGCGCAGCGCGATGCCGCTGGGCGTGCGCCGGGTGCACAGGCCGGTGGCGAGCATCGGCCCGACGCTGGCGCCGGTGGCCAGCACCACCCAGCGCGCGCGAACCTCGTGCATCAGGTCGCCCTGGCGCAGCCGCGCGCCGACGACCCGGCCGCCGTGCTCGATCACCGCATCGAAGCGCACCGGCGTGACCCGCCGCGCGCCGGCGCGCTCGGCATGCCGCACCAGCAGGAAATCGAGCTGCCGGCGCGGCAGTACCGCCAGCGTGCCGGGCACGTCGACCTGCCCGCCGCGCGGCGCCACGCAGCGCACATGGCTGACCCGCGTCGCAGGGCGCATCACCTCGTCGAGCAGGCCCAGGCGCGCCAGCGCCGCGTGCGCGTCCGGGATCAGGCCGTCGCCGCAGACCTTCTCGCGCGGGAAGTCATGCTGATCGACCAGGCAGACCTGCAGCCCCGCGCCGGCCAGCACCGTGGCGCAGGCGCTGCCGGAGGGTCCGGCGCCGATGATCAGCACGTCGCAGGCATCCGGCAGCGTGCCGGCGGGGGCGGGTTCGGGCAGGCTCAGCATGAGCCCGATTCTAGGCAGCGCCGATCGCGCGCAGCGTGTCGAGCGTGATGTCGGCGATCACCGTGCCGTCGTCGGCCAGATCGTCGGTCTTGAGCGGGATCAGTCCGGCCGCACCGCGACGGTGCGACGATGGTCGCGAGGCGGGTGTTCCTCGCCGCAGTCCAGGAGATCCGACGCCATGACCACGCTTGCCCCTTCCCCCGTTTCCGCCGCTGCCGCGCTGGATGCCGCGCAGCGCGGTTCGCTGCGCGAGGTGCTGCTGGCGCGTCGCCAGGCGCTGCTGGACTCGCTGGCGCTGCACACCGGCGGGGCCAGCCGCGCCCAGCATGCGCATGAGCTGCTGCAGCAGGGCAGCGACGACCTGCGCGAGCATGCGGCCGACCGCGAGGTCGATCTGGCCTTCACCGATCAGGAGCGGCTCGAGCTGGCCGCGATCGGCCAGGCGCTGCAGCGCCTGGAGGCCGGCGCGGCGGGCGACTACGGCCTGTGCGATGACTGCGGCGCCGCGATCGCCTTCGAGCGGCTGCAGGTGCAGCCGCAGGCGCTGCGCTGCATCGGCTGCGAGACCTTGCGCGAGCGGCGTGGCGGCCGCAGCGCCGCCGGCACGCTCTGACCCCTCTGACCCCTCTGATGCCTCGGATTCGCGCCGATTCCCTCTGATCGAGGGGGCTCGGGCGCTGGCACAATCGGCGCCCATGAGCGGATCAAGATTCTGGTGCGCGCGCCTGCTGGGCGTCGTGCTGGCCCTGCTGAGCTCCGCCGTGCACGCGCAGATGCCAGCGGGCGTGCCCGGCGGCGACCCCGAGGTCGACACCCTGGTCGGGCCGGCGCTCGGGCGTGCGCGCATCGGCCTGGTGCTGTCGGGCGGCGGCGCGCGCGGCCTGGCGCATGTGGGCGTGCTGGAGGTGCTCGAGCGCGAGCGCATCCCGGTCGACGCGATCGCCGGCACCTCGATGGGCGCGATCATCGGCGGCCTCTACGCCAGCGGCATGGGCGCCGATGACATGCGCCGCGAGCTCGGCGCGATCGACTGGGGCGCGATGTTCGCCACCCGGCTGCCGCGCGAGAGCCTCGGCCAGCGCCGCAAGGAGGAGGACTTCGAGATCTCCCCGGCGATCGAGGTCGGCCTGGAGCGCCTGGGCGGACAGCCGATGCTGCCGATCGGCTCGGTGTCGAGCCGCGAGCTCGAGCTGCTGCTGCGCCGCCACACGCTGGCGGTGCGCCGGGCGCCGAGCTTCGACGGCCTGCCGATTCCCTTCCGCGCGGTCGCCACCGACATGGAGAGCGGCGAGGCGGTGGTCTTCCGCGATGGCGACCTGGCGCAGGCGCTGCGCGCGAGCATGTCGGTGCCGGGCCTGTTCGCGCCGATCGAGGTCGACGGGCGCATCCTGGGCGACGGCGGGCTGGTCGACAACCTGCCGGTCGACGTGGCCCGCGCGATGGGGGTCGACCGCATCATCGCGGTCAACATCGGCACGCCGCTGGCCGGGCGCGAGACGCTGGGCACGGTCATCGGCGTGACCACGCAGATGATCAACATCCTGACCGAGCAGAACGTGCAGCGCTCGCTGGCGCGGCTCGATCCGCGCCAGGATCTGCTGATCGCGCCGCCGCTGGGCCGTCTGACCTCGGCCAGCTTCGACCGCGCCGCCGATCTGGTGGCGGCCGGACGCGAGCATGCCGAGCGCATGCTGCCGCAGCTGGCCGCGCTGCGCCTGAACGAGACCGACTGGCAGGCGCACCGCCGCGCCCAGGCGCGACCGCAGGATCCGCCCGAGCCGGTCGCCTCGGTGCGCTTCGAGGGCCAGGACCTGACGCAGCCGCAGCGCCTGGCCCCGGTGCTGGCGCTGCGTCCGGGCCAGGACTTCTCGGTCGAGCAGGCCGAGCGCGACAGCCGGGTGCTGGCCGCCAGCGGCGACTACATGCAGGTCGACTACCGGGTCGAGGACCTGCCCGCCGGCGCCGGCCTGGTCTACCGGCTGGCCGAGAAGCCCTGGGGGCCGAACTATTTCCGGCTCGGTCTGGCGCTGCAGAGCGACTTCGCCGGCCAGGGCGAGTTCAACATCCAGCTCAGCCACAACCGCCACTGGCTCGACGAGGCGGGCAGCGAGTGGCGCAACCGGGTGCAGCTCGGCTCGGTGCCGCGCTGGTTCAGCGAACTCTATGTGCCGCTGGGCGCGGGCAGCGGCCCGGCGAGCGACTGGTTCGTCGCGCTCTCGACCGATCTGTCCCGGCGCCGGCAGACCACCTACCGCTCGATCGGCCCGGACGAGGACGGCCGCGACCCCGAAGTGCTCGGCGACCCTGTGCGCAGCAGCCTGGGCGTGGGCATCGATCTGGGCCAGCCGCTGGGCGAGCTGGGCGAATGGCGCATCGGCCTGGTGCGGCAGATGTTCCGCATCCAGCCGGAAAGCGCCTACACCGTGCGGACCGAGACCGGCAGCCTGGCGCTGCAGTCGCTTCATGCCCGCGAGGAGGCGCTGCGCAGCACCCTGGTGATGGACCAGCTCGACCATGCGGTCTTCCCGCGCAGCGGCTGGCGGCTGCGGCTGGAGGCGCAGACCGGCCGGCGCCGCCTCGACGAGCTGGTGCTGCAAGAGGCGCAGCGGCGCTTCCACCGGGTCGAGCTCGATCTGGCGGAGGTGGCCAGCCGCGGCCGCCACACCGTCGATCTGACGCTGAAGCTGCGGGCGGCCCGCCAGTCGCAGGTCGACGGCGCGCCGGGGCACTACACGCTCGGCGGCTTCCACCAGCTCTCCGGCTACGAGACCGACCAGCTCTCCGGCGACGGGGTGCTGCTGGGCCGGCTGACCTGGCAGGTGCGACTGACCGGCCGGCCGGTGCTGACCCGCGGCGTCTTCGCCGGCATGACGCTGGAGGCCGGCAATGCCTGGGCCCTGCCGCGCGAGATGCAGCTGACGCCGCTGCGCTGGGGCACCAGCGCCTTCCTGGCGGCCGACACCGGCATCGGGCCGCTCTACCTGGGTCTGACCTGGGCGCCGCAGGGGCGTGCCGGCATCACGCTGAGGCTGGGCCGGCCCTGAGCGGGCAGTGGCCGGTTCAGCGCATCGAGCTCTGGCGCACCACCAGCTCGACCGGCAGCGTGCGCGGCGGCGCGTCGCGCCCGGCGACCCGCTCGAGCAGCGCCTCGACCATCTCGACGCCGGCGCGCGGCACCGGCTGGCGCACCGTCGTCAGCGGCGGGTCGGCGTGGCTGGCCCACTCGATGTCGTCGTAGCCGACCACCGCGACGTCGCGCGGCACCTCGCGGCCGTGCAGCCGCAGCACCGGCACCACCGCGGTGGCCAGCACGTCGGAGCAGGCCACCACCGCATCGAAGTCGACGCCCTGCTCGAGCAGCCGGCCGACCTCGGTGCGCGCGCGCGCCGCGTCGAAGCCGACCGCCAGCACCCGGCAGGCCTGCGGTCCCAGTCCGGCCTCGGCCAGTTCCTGCTGGTGGCCGCGCAGGCGCAGCGCCGACTCCGGCGTGGTCGGATCGCCCAGGAAGACGAAGCGCCGGAAGCCGCGTTCGATCAGGTGCCGGGTGGCCAGGCGGCCGCCGCCGAGGTTGTCGCCGCCGACCGAGCAGTAGCGCTGCTGCGGCAGCTGCGCGCCCCAGACCACCAGCGGCACGCCCTGGTCGGCCAGGCGGTTGAGCTGATCGTGGCTGTGCCACTGGCCGATCAGGATGATGCCCAGCGCGGTGCCGCTGTCGTAGGACAGCGAGGCGTTCTCGAGCTGGTCGGCGTCGATGCGCGACACCAGCATGTCGTAGCCGCGATCGGTCAGCGCATCGGCCAGGCTGCCCAGCATCGACAGGAAGAAGGGGTCGGAGACATGCAGCCGCGTCTGCCGGTCGTACGGGATGACGACCGCGACGGTGCGGTTGTGGCGCAGCCGCAGGTTCTTCGCGCTGATGTTGATGGTGTAGTTCAGCGAGCGCGCCAGCTCGGTGATGCGCTGGCGGGTGGCGGCGCCGACCTCGGTGCTGCCGTTGAGCGCGCGCGACACGGTGGCCACCGACACGCCCGCGATGCGGGCGATGTCGGCCATCTGCAGCCGGCCCGGGCGCGTCGGCGTGCCCGGGCCGGGCGGATCGGACTCAGGCGGGGCCGGCGGCAGGCTCATCGTCGGGCTCGGCGGGGGGCGGAGTGAAGTCCGGCAGCACCATCGCACCGAGCGCCCAGTGCTGCAGGATCTCGGCGGCGTCGCCGACGCCCTGGCGCTTCAGCGCGGAGAACAGCGTGATGCCGATGTCGGATTCCTCGGTCGAGACCTCGCCCAGCACCTCCTGCGCGCGGCGCAGCGATTCGGCCTGCTCCTTGCGGTTGAGCTTGTCGGCCTTGGTCAGCAGCACCAGCAGCTTGACCTCGCCGTTGACCACCCGGGGGGCCACGAAGCTCAGCAGCTGCCGGTCCAGATCGGTGAAGCCGTGGCGCGAGTCCACCATCTGCACCACGCCGGCGAGGTTGCGCCGCACCCGCAGATAGTCGGCCATCACCTCCTGCCAGCGCAGCTTGGAGGCGCGGGCCACCGCCGCGTAGCCGTAGCCGGGCAGGTCGGCCCACAGCGCCTGCGGCATCTCGCGCGGTCCGACCTCGAACAGGTTGATGTGCTGGGTGCGTCCGGGCGTCTTGGACGCGAAGGCGAGCTGGCGCTGCTGCGCCAGGGTGTTGATCGCGGTCGACTTGCCGGCGTTGGAGCGTCCGACGAAGGCGATCTCGGGCAGTTCATGGGCCGGCAGCTGGTCCAGACGGCTGGCCGTCGTCAGGAAACGGGCCGTGTGGGTCCAGGCGAGTGCCGCGCGCGTGGCGTCGGCGCCACCCGGGGGTGGTGTGGTGGTGAGGCTCATCGCCGGCATTGTAAAATCGTCCGGTTTCACGTCTGTCACCCTCCCGCCAGCCCACGGGGCCGCTTCATCATGAAATCGCACTTCAAGTCGCTTCTTGCTCTGCTTGCGGCAGCCGCCATGGCCACCCCGCTTGCCGCTTCCGAGTCCAAGCCTGCCGCGAAGGCCGATCTGGTGAAGGGCGAGGCCATCGCCACCCAAGTGTGCAGCGCCTGCCATACCGCGGACGGCTCGCGCGGCTCGGCCGCCAACCCGATCATCCAGGGCCAGCACCCCGAGTACCTGGTCAAGCAGCTGCAGGAGTTCAAGTCCGGCAAGCGCGACAACGCGATCATGAAGGGCATGGCCACGCCGCTGAGCGACGAGGACATGAAGAACGTCGCCGCCTTCTACGCCAGCAAGCAGCCCAAGCCGGGCGCGGCGCGCAACAAGGAGCTGGTCGCGCTGGGCGAGAAGATCTACCGCGGCGGCATCGCCGACCGTCAGGTGCCCGCCTGCGCCGGCTGCCACAGCCCGAGCGGCGCCGGCATCCCGGCCCAGTACCCGCGCCTGTCGGGCCAGCACTCGGACTACACCGAGCTGCAGCTCAAGGGCTTCCGCGACGGCGTGCGCAAGAACAACGCGGTGATGACCGGCGTGGCCGCGAAGATGAACGACCGCGAGATCAAGGCGGTTGCCGACTACATCTCCGGCCTGCACTGAGGCGGGCGGCTTGCCGGAGATTCCATCTCCGGCGCCGATTGACAAAGATCAAAAAGGCCGGTCCCAGACCGGCCTTTGTGCATCTTTACACTGTCTTCAGTCCCTGTTCGCATAATCCGGTCCGCCATGTCCGCCTCATCCTCCTCCTCCACCGCCGGCCTCGAGATCGGTCGCGGCTCGCGCTGGCTGCGGGAGAGCGTCGAGCTGCTGTCGTCGATGCGCTTCGCCATCGCGCTGCTCACGATCATCTGCATCGCCTCGGTGATCGGCACCGTCATCCAGCAGCACCAGCCGCCGGTCAACTATGTGAACCAGTTCGGGCCGTTCTGGGCCGACGTGTTCGGCCGGCTCGGGCTGTACGCGGTCTACAGCGCCGGCTGGTTCCTGGTGATCCTGGCCTTCCTGGTGCTGTCGACCAGCCTGTGCATCGCGCGCAACACGCCGAAGATCCTCGCCGACCTGCGCACGACGAAGGAGGGCATCCGCGAGAGCGCGCTGCAGGCCTTTCCGCACAAGGCGCGAGGTGAGCTGTCGCTCAACCGCGATCAGGCGCTGGCCCGGGTGCAGGAGCTGCTGTCGGGCGCAGGCTGGAGCGGCAAGGCGCAGATGCGCGAGCGCGGCGTGATGGTGGCGGCCCGTCAGGGCGCGACCAACAAGCTGGGCTACATCGCCGCGCATGGCGCGATCGTGCTGATCTGCATCGGCGGCCTGTTCGACGGCGACCTGATCGTGCGCGCGCAGATGGCGCTGCTGGGCAAGACGCCGTTCGAGGGCGGCGGCATGATCCGCGACGTGCCGGCCGAGCACCGCCTGTCGCCGTCCAATCCGACCTTCCGCGGCAATCTCTACGTGCCCGAGGGCGCCACCGCCGGCACCGCGGTCATCAACCTGAGCCGCGGCATCGTGCTGCAGGATCTGCCCTTCAGCATCGAGCTGAAGAAGTTCGTGGTCGAGTACTACGACACCGGCATGCCCAAGCTCTTCGCCAGCGACATCGTGGTGCACGATGCCGACGGCACGAAGACCGAGGCCAAGATCAAGGTCAACGAGCCCTTCATCCACAAGGGCATCGCGATCTACCAGTCCAGCTTCGAGGACGGCGGCTCGAAGCTGACGCTGCTGGGCCGGCCGATGGGCCGCCCCGGTGCGCCCTTCGAGGTCAAGGGCGAGGTCGGCGGCGTGACCACGCTGAGCAGCGGTGCCGACGCGAAGAACAGCTTCCAGCTCGAGTTCACCGGCCTGCGGGTCATCAACGTCGAGAACATGGCCGCCGAGGCGCCCTCGGCCTCCGGTGCCGATGTGCGCAAGGTGGACCTGGTCGACTCGCTCGGCCAGCATCTCGGCTCGGGCGCGCGGCCGTCGGGCGACAAGCAGCTGCGCAATGTCGGCCCTTCGGTGGTCTACAAGCTGCGCGATGCCGCCGGCCAGGCCCGCGAGTACAGCAACTACATGCTGCCGGTCGATCTGGACGGTCTGTCCGTCTTCCTGGTCGGCGTGCGCGACACGCCCGACCAGCCCTTCCGCTATCTGCGCATTCCGGCCGACGAACGCGGCACGATGGACGACTGGATGGGCCTGCGCGCCGCGCTGGCCGATCCGGCCAGCCGGGCCGAGGCGGCGCGCCGCTATGTGCGCCAGGCCGCACCGGACGGCAAGCCCGAGCTGGCCAGCCAGCTCGAGACCTCGGTGCTGCGGGCGCTGACGCTCTATGCCGGCGACGAGGTGGTGCGCCAGGCGGCACCCAGCGCCGGCCTGCAGGCGCTGCAGGACTTCATCGAGGACTCGGTGCCCGAGGCCGACCGCGCCCGCACCTCCGAGGTGCTGATCCGCATCCTCAACGGCGGCCTGTTCGAGCTGACCAATCTGGTGCGCGAGCGCGCCGGCCACGCGCCGCTGCAGCCCGGCAACGCCACCCAGCGCTTCATGGGCCAGGCGGTGCTGTCGCTGTCGGACTCCTTCGCCTACCCGGCGCCGGTGGTGCTGAGCCTGACCGGCTTCGAGCAGATCCAGGCCAGCGTCTTCCAGCTCACCCGCGCGCCGGGCAAGACCCTGGTCTATGCCGGCTGCGTGCTGCTGATCATCGGCGTGTTCGCGATGCTCTACATCCGGGAACGCCGGCTGTGGATCTGGATCGAAGGACCGGCCGACGCGACGCGCACCACGGTGACGATGGCGCTGTCGGCCACCCGCCAGTCGCTGGACAACGACAAGGACTTCGACGCGCTGGCGTCGAGGATGCTGAAGCCCTGATCCCTCTGCCTCCCCCGCCGCCGCCATGAACACCACCACCGCGTCCCCGACGACCACGACGACGACGCTGCAGCTCGGCCGTGCGTCCTACTTCGGTTCGCGCAGCCTCTACGACTGGCTGTTCGCGCTGCTGCTGCTGGGCGGCGCGGTCTTCGTCTGGCAGCGCTACGGCGCGGCGATGAACGGCTACGAGGAGGGCATCCTGATCGGTGCGGTGCCCAGCCTGATCGCGCTGGGCTGGTTCTGGGGGCCGCTGCGCACGCTCAGCCTGGGCGTGGGCGCCGCCTCGCTGATGGCGATCTCGCTCTATCTGCGCCAGACCGACGCCTTCGGCGCCGACCTGGCCGCCGCCGAGCAGGTCTTCCTGCTGAAGTACATGCTCTCCAGCCAGAGCGCGATTCTCTGGATGAGCGTGCTGGTCTTCATGAGCACGATCGCCTACTGGGCCGGCCTGCTCTCGGGCAGCGACGCGGCGCAGCGCATCGGCTCCTGGCTGGCCTGGGGTTCGGTGGTGATGGCGCTGATCGGCACCTTCGTGCGCTGGTTCGAGAGCCATCAGATCGGCCCGGACATCGGCCACATCCCGGTCAGCAATCTGTACGAGGTGTTCGTGCTGTTCGTCTGGATGACGACGCTGATCTACCTCTACTACGAGCGCCACTACGCCACCCGCTCGCTGGGCGGCTTCGTGATGCTGATCGTCAGCGCGGCGGTCGGCTTCCTGCTCTGGTACACCGTTTCGCGCGGTGCGCACGAGATCCAGCCGCTGGTACCGGCGCTGCAGAGCTGGTGGATGAAGATCCATGTGCCGGCCAACTTCGTCGGCTACGGCACCTTCGCGCTGGCGGCGATGGTCGCGCTGGCCTATCTGGTCAAGACCGCGCCGCCGCGCTCGCTGTGGCTCGGCCTGGTGGGCGTGCCGGGTGCGGTGCTGCTGGTGCTGGCGGGCTTCTGGGCCTTCGGCGGCGTGTCGCCGGAGATCTCGCAGGCGCTGCTCAAGACGATGCGCATGCTGGGCGGCTGCCTGGCGCTGTTCGCCTTCACCATCGTCGCCCGCGGCGTGATCGGCGCCCGCACCCCGGCGCCCGAGGTGCTCGACGACGTGATGTACCGCGCCATCGCGCTGGGCTTTGCCTTCTTCACCATCGCCACCATCCTGGGTGCGTTCTGGGCTGCGGAAGCCTGGGGCGGCTACTGGAGCTGGGACCCCAAGGAAACCTGGGCGCTGATCGTCTGGCTGAACTATGCCTCGTGGCTGCACATGCGCCTGGTCAAGGGCCTGCGCGGCCAGGTCGCGGCCTGGTGGTCGCTGGTCGGCCTGGTGGTGACGACCTTCGCCTTCCTCGGCGTCAACATGTTCCTGTCGGGCCTGCACTCCTACGGCGAGCTGTGAGCGCCTGAGCGGCGCTTCAGCCCGGGCGGCGCCCGGCCGATAGCGCGGGGCAGAGAGGTTCCCTGCCATGCCCCACATCCTGCGCGACGCCAGCGGTCGCATCGTCAGCGTGCACCGCGATCCGCAACCCGGCAGCGAGGCGGTGCCGGCCGATCACCCGGAGCTGGCCGAGCTGCTGGGCGAGTCCGCCACCGAAGCGGCCTTCGCCAGCCTGGACGCCGGGCTGATCCGGGTGCTCGAGGATCTGGTCGATGTGCTGGTGGCGCGCAACATCATCTGCATCACCGACCTGCCGCCCGAGGCGCAGCACAAGCTCTTCACCCGCAAGAACTTCCGCGACCGCTTCCAGCGCAATGCGCTGCAGCTCTGGGGGGACGGGCCCTCGACCGCCTTTGGCGGCGACACGCTGATCCCCACGATCGGCGGGGACGAGCCGGTGCCTGCCCGTCCGCGTCGCCGGCCGCTGTAAGAATCGGGCGTCTTCCCCGACAGAAGGGCTGTCCTGCTGCCCTGCTGTCCGCCCTGGAGCGCCCGATGCCTGTCCGACCCCACGCCCATCCCGATCACGGCTTCATTCATCCGCGCTCGAGCGAGATCACGCCGCGCGAGATCCACGAGCGCCGCCGCGACTGGCTGCGCCAGCTCGCCGCCGGCGCGGGTGGCCTGGCGCTGGCGGGCTGGGCCGGGCGCGAGGCGCTGGCGCAGCCGCAGTCGGCCTCCGCACCCGTCCGGCCGGGACGTCTGGCCGCGCTGCCCGGCGCGCGCAGCGCGGTGGCCGGCGCCACGACGATGGAGCGTTCGACCGCCTACGCCGACATCACCGCCTACAACAACTTCTACGAGTTCGGCACCGACAAGGCCGATCCGGCGCGGCTGGCCGGACGGCTGCAGACCCGGCCGTGGAGCGTCGTCGTCGAGGGCGAGGTGAAGCGGCCGCAGACGCTCGACCTCGACGCGCTGCTGCGCCTGGCGCCGATGGAGGAGCGCATCTACCGCCTGCGCTGCGTCGAGGGCTGGTCGATGGTGATCCCGTGGGTCGGCTGGTCGCTGGCCGAGCTGATCCGCCGCGTCGAGCCGACCGGCAATGCCAGGTATGTCGAGTTCCACACGCTGGCCGATCCGAAGCAGATGCCCGGCGTCAGCTCGCGGGTGCTCGACTGGCCCTATGTCGAGGGCCTGCGCCTGGACGAGGCGATGCATCCGCTGACGCTGCTGGCCTTCGGCCTCTACGGCGAGGTGCTGCCGAACCAGAACGGCGCGCCGGTGCGGCTGGTGGTGCCGTGGAAATACGGCTTCAAGAGCGCCAAGTCGATCGTGAGGATCCGCTTCACCGAGCGCCAGCCGCTGACCGCCTGGAACCGCTCGGCGCCGCAGGAGTACGGCTTCTATTCCAACGTCAACCCGGAGGTCGACCACCCGCGCTGGAGTCAGGCGACCGAGCGGCGCATCGGCGAGGACGGCCTGTTCGCGCGCAAGCGCCCGACGCTGCCCTTCAACGGCTATGGCGCGCAGGTGGCCTCGCTGTACGCGGGCATGGATCTGAAGAAGTTCTTCTGATGACCGCGCCTGCGCTCGCCCGCCTCGACGCGGTGCTGCGCCGGCCGGGGGCCAGGCGGGTCGTCTGGCTGCTGTGCCTGCTGCCGCTGCTGGGCTGGGTCGTGCGCGGCAGCACCGGCTGGGCTGGCGGTCTGGGCGTCAATCCGGCCGAGACGCTGCTGCGCGGCACCGGCGACTGGACCCTGAACCTGCTGCTGGCCGGCCTGGCGCTGACGCCGCTGCGGCGCCTCTCCGGCCTGAACGGCCCGATGCGCTGGCGCCGCACCGTCGGGCTGTGGGCCTTTGCCTATGCGCTGCTGCATGCGCTGGCCTATGCCTGGCTGGACATGGGGCTGGACCCGACCGCGATCGTCAGGGATCTGGGCAAGCGGCCGTTCGCGCTGATCGGCTTCCTGGCCTTCGTGCTGCTGCTGCCGCTGGCGCTGACCTCGACCGACCGCGCGATGCGCGCGCTCGGCGGCCGGCGCTGGCAGCGGCTGCACCGGCTGGTCTATCTGATCGCGCCGCTCGGTCTGCTGCATCTGGCCTGGATGCGGGCCTCGAAGGGTCGGCTGGCCGAGATCGCTCCCGAGGTGCTGGCACTGCTGTTGCTTCTCGGACTGAGATGGTGGCGTCGTCCGGCCCCGCGTTCCCTGGATTGACGCGCCGGAGTGCCTTCCAGATCACACCCGATCCGCTCCGGTTGTGACAAAGTTGGCAAATTTGTTGACACAATTTTCAGGCATCCTTAGGATTGATGTAACAAATTGTCTGGGAGGGGATCGTGAATGCCAACACGACAGAGACGGACATCGAGACCCAGCCGCCCTGGGATCTGATCGCGCTCCTGGTGCTGGCCTTCATCGTGCTGGGCTGGATGGCGCTGGCGGTGTCCTACAACCCGAGCCGGGGCGCGCAGCACACCTTCGAGAGCCTGCACAGCGTGGTGCTGCACCAGTACCAGACGCTGCCCTGGCGCAGTTTCCTGACCGAGATGCACAGCCGCCACGGCCCGGCCTTCTATGCGCTGGTCAGTGCGCTGGGCCTGTCGCTCGAGGGCATGCGTGCGGCCGGGCTGGTGATGCATCTGACCTCGACGCTGCTGCTGCTGCAGATCGCCCTGCGCCTGGGCACGGACTGGCAGAAGGCGGCACTGCTGGCGAGCGCCTTCTTCGCTTCGCCCTTCCAGTTCGGGCCGGCGCTGTGGGGGCATCCCGAGGCGCTGGCCATGCTGCTGCTGGTGCTGGGCCTGGCAGTGCCGCGCCTGACCCGTGGCCTGTCGCGGCATGCGCCGGTCGTGCTGCTGCCGCTGACGGTCACGGTCGAGCCGTCCGGCGCAGCGGCGGTGGCCGCTTCCTGTCTGGATGACTGGCGCCGTCGTCGCTGGCTGGCGCTGCTGCCCAAGGCGGGCGTGGCGCTGCTGGCCTTGCTGACGATCCATCTGACCTGGCGCGAGATGCCGGCGCGGGGTCTGTCGGATGCGCTGCCGCTGCCGCATGCCCGTGCCTTCCTGATCGCGCTGGCGCTGCTGGTGCTGGGCCTGCAGGCGGGCGACCGCATCAACCGGCGGGTCCGGCCCGCCGTGCTGCTGCATCGCTTCCTGCTGCTGTGGCCGGGGGTGGTGGTGCTGTATGCGCTGTCGCCCGCGCTGGTCGGCGGGGGCTTCGTGTTCTCGCGGCTGGACCGCATCGAGGGTGCGCTGCTGGCGGTGCATCTGGCCAGTCCGGCGCTGATCGCCCTGGTGCTGGCCTGGAGCTGGAACGCGCTGCGCAGCGACCGGCTGGCCAGCGCGCAGATCCTGATCTGTGCGGCGGCGCTGGCCTGCGCCGGCCAGGGCTCGCTCTATCTGAAGGATGTGGACTTCTTCTTCTGGCCCCTGCTGCTGATGCGGCTGCTGCGCTGGGGCGCACGCCGTCCGGCACTGCGCGAGTCGCTGCTGCAGGCCGCGATCCTGTGGACCGGCATCGCGCTGACACTGGCGACGCTGTCCTATCCGACGCTCTGAGCGTCGTGCATCGATCGTGCTGATTGCACGGCGATCCTGCCGCTTTTCCGGCCCACCCTGAGGCGAGGGGGAGTCATCGCGCGCCGGCCTGCCTAGGATCGAGGCCTGTCGAGCGACCGGTTTCAGCGTTGCCGGCAAGCGGGGGAAAGAAGCGATGTCGATGAACATGCATCACGAGAAGGCGAGCGGCCGGCTGGAACAGGAAGCGCGTCAGGACGGCTGGATCCAGCGGCTGGAGCAGGCCCGCCAGCGGCGCGACCATCTCGAGATGGCGCGGCTGCTGCTGGCGGCGGCCGACCAGGCGATGGCCGAGGCCGGGCCGGACGACGAGACGCTCGAGCACGCGCAGTGGCTGCTGGCGCGCACGCAGCGCTCGGTCAGCGCCACCGGCAGCCATGCCGAGGGCATCCGGGCGACGGCCGAACTGCTCGAGGCGATGGATCGGCTGCTGCGGATGTGGGTCGAGCGCGATCGTCCGGCCGCCGCGCGGCTGGCCATCGAGCAGGTGCGCGACACCGCCTTCGACCTGGCGCGCCGCGTCGAGCGCAGCGAGGATCTGGGCCTGCGCTGCACCCTGCTGCTGCGCACCGCCGATGTGCTCGAGCGCATCGGCGATGCGGTGGACGCGCAGTCGCTGCGCGCGCGTGCCTTCCACCGGCTCGGCAGCGCGCTGGGCGGGGTCGACATCGCGCTGGCCGCCTGAAGTCCGGCCGGGCTGGCCGTGGCGGGGCAGGGCGGTGTGACAATGTCGCATGACTGCCGCCACGATCCCTGCCCACGCTGACCTGTCCGGCCCGCTGCTGCGCATGCTCGGTCGGGTCGAGCACGGGCCCACCTTCGATGCGATGCGTGCCTTCACCGAGGCACGCACCCCCGACACGCCCGACGAACTCTGGCTGTGCGAGCATCCGCCGGTCTTCACGCAGGGCGTGGCCGGGCGGCCCGAGCATGTGCTGGGCGCCGGCAGCATCCCGGTGGTGGCGACCAACCGCGGCGGCCAGGTGACCTTTCACGGCCCCGGCCAGGTGGTGGCCTACCCGCTGATCGACCTGCGCCGGCTGGGCATCTTCGTCAAGGAATACGTCTACCGCGTCGAGGAGGCGGCAATCCGCACGCTGGGCGAGTTCGGCGTGACCGGCCACCGCGTCGCCGGCGCGCCCGGCATCTACGTGCGGCTGGACGATCCGTTCGCGCACGGCGCGCTCACCGGCCCGGCCGATCCGCGCGATCCGTTCCGCGGCCTGGGCAAGATCTCGGCGCTCGGCATCAAGGTCAGCAACCACTGCACCTATCACGGCGTGGCGCTGAACGTGGCGATGGATCTGGAACCCTTCGAGCGCATCAATCCCTGCGGCTATCCGGGGCTGCGCACGGTCGACTTGGCTACACTCGGCGTCTCGACCGACTGGGCGACGGCCGCCGACCTGCTGGCCCGCTACCTCGCCCGTCTGCTGAGCCGCTGAGGGCGACGCCGCCCGCCGGCTACGACGCCTTCCGCCCACCCGCTCTCCGCCGCCTCTCCATCCCCACCGGGATCCTGGACGCACCATGCCGACCGACAACGTCACCCACACCGCGCAGACCGGCGCGAACTACGACCCGACCGCCAAGCAGAAGGCCGAGGCCAAGACCGCGCGCATCCCGATCAAGATCGTGCCGGCCGAGACGCTGAAGAAGCCCGACTGGATCCGCGTCAAGGCCGGCAGCCCGACCACGCGCTTCTACGAGATCAAGCAGATCCTGCGCGAGCACAAGCTGCACACCGTCTGCGAGGAGGCGAGCTGCCCGAACATCGGCGAATGCTTCGGCAAGGGCACCGCGACCTTCATGATCATGGGTGACAAGTGCACCCGGCGCTGCCCGTTCTGCGACGTCGGCCACGGCCGCCCGGATCCGCTGGACGTGGACGAGCCGGCCAACCTGGCCAAGACGATCGCGGCACTCAAGCTGAAGTACGTCGTCATCACCTCGGTCGACCGCGACGACCTGCGCGACGGCGGCGCCGGCCACTATGCCGAGTGCATCCGCGCCACCCGCGAGGCCTCGCCGCAGACGCAGATCGAGGTGCTGGTGCCCGACTTCCGCGGCCGCCTGGACAAGGCGCTGGCGATCCTGAAGGACGCGCCGCCCGACGTCATGAACCACAACATGGAGACCGTGCCGCGCCTGTACAAGGAAGCGCGCCCGGGCGCCGACTACCAGTTCAGCCTGACGCTGCTCAAGCGCTTCAAGGAAGAGGTGCCGAACGTGCCGACCAAGAGCGGCCTGATGGTCGGCCTGGGCGAGACGGACGAGGAGATTCTCGAGGTCATGCGCGACATGCGCGCGCACGACATCGACATGCTGACCATCGGCCAGTACCTGGCGCCGAGCGGCCACCACCTGCCGGTGCGCCGCTATGTGCACCCGGACACCTTCAAGATGTTCGAGGCCGAGGCCTACAAGATGGGCTTCACGCACGCGGCGGTGGGCGCCATGGTGCGCTCGAGCTACCACGCCGACCAGCAGGCGGCGCACGCGGGCGTCACGCCGGCAGCCTGATCAGGCCGCATCGGCGCCGCCCTCGCCGAAGCGGTGGCTGCGCGCCGGGTGCAGCGACCAGCCGCCGTCGCCATGCAGCCGCAGCACCTGCTGGTGATAGGCCAGCAGCGCCGGCCGGTGGCTGATGCTGACCGGCGTGCTGCCGGCGGCCACCAGCCGCGCGTACAGCAGCGCCTCGTTGGCCGCGTCCAGCGCGCTGGAGGCCTCGTCCAGGATGACGAAGCGAGCCCGCGAGCGCAGGGCCCGCGCGAAGGCCAGGCGCTGCTGCTCGCCGGTCGACAGCACCTTGGCCCAGTCGCGCACCGCGTCGAGCCCGCCGACGCGGTCGGCCAGGTCGGGCAGGTTGACCTCGCGCAGCAGCGCGCGCAGCGCCTCGTCGGGCAGCGACCGCTCCGGATGCGGGTAGAGCAGCTCGTCGCGCAGCGTGCCGGTGCCCAGGTAGGGGTGCTGCGGCAGGAACATCACCTCGT
The DNA here is from genome assembly GCF_023706025.1 of Sphaerotilus sp. FB-3. Taxonomy (NCBI): domain Bacteria; kingdom Pseudomonadati; phylum Pseudomonadota; class Betaproteobacteria; order Burkholderiales; family Sphaerotilaceae; genus Sphaerotilus; species Sphaerotilus sp. FB-3. The sequence goes on from NZ_BQWE01000011.1 coordinate 138,351, forward strand.
CGCCGTCGGGCCGCACGATGCGGCCCGAGCCGGTGGTCCACAGCCCGGCGATCGCACGCAGCAGCGAGCTCTTGCCGCAGCCGCTCGGGCCCTCGATCAGCAGGCCGTGGCCGTCGCTGATCGTCAGCGACAGGTCGCGGATCAGCAGGTGCTCGCGCTGCGGCGTCATCACCGCGACATGCTCGAGCGCGAAGTCGCGCCCGGGCAGCGTCTCGATGCGGCTGTCGCTGCGGCCGCCGCCGGCCTCGAGCCGGTCGAGCGCGCGGCTGAACTCGTGCAGCCGGTTCACCCCGGCGCCGAAGCGGCTCAGGCTCTCGAAGTGCTGCACGATCAGCGTCAGCGCGCCCAGGATGGCCGAGAAGGCGCCGGCGGCCTGGATCGCGCGGCCGACCTCCATCTCGCCCGACAGCACCTGGTCGGCGATGATGATGCTGGGCAGCGCCATCGTCAGGAAGCTGTGGCCGTACTGGAACAGGTTCAGGCCGAACTGCCAGCGCAGCACCTGGCGTGCATTGCCGTACAGGCTGGCGAACAGGCCGCGCAGCCGGCCGAGCTCCTCGCGCTCGCCCTCGTGGAAGGCGATCGGCTCGGCATGCTCGCGCAGCCGCACCAGGCCGAAGCGGAAGTCGGCCTCGCGGCGAAGCTGGCGGAAGTTCAGCCCGATCAGCGGCCGCCCGAACACCGCGATCGTGATCCAGGTGCCGGCCACCGCGTAGACGATCAGGAAGGCGACGAGCAGGCGCGAGATCGACCACAGCACGCCGGTGAAGGCCACCAGCTCGATGAGCGCGCCGAGCAGCACCATCAGGAAGTACAGCGACTGGCCGGTGAAGCTGTTGACGTCCTCGGCGATGCGCTGGTCGGGGTTGTCGATCGCCGCGCCGGACTGCTGTGTCAGCCGGTAGAAGGCGCGGTGGCCGAGGTAGCGCCCGAGCAGGTGCGCGGTGAGCCAGCGCCGCCAGTGCAGCCCCAGCGTGTCGCGCACGAAGTAGTAGCAGGCCCACAGCGGCACGGCCACCACCAGCAGCAGGCTGAAATGGCGGATCGCGCGCCAGAAGCGCTCGGCGTCGCCGGCGGCCAGCGCCGAGGTGAACTCGCCGCTCTGCTGGTTGAACAGCACGTTGAAGCTGGTCTGGCCCAGCAGCAGCACGATCAGCAGCGCCAGCAGGCCGATGGCGCGCGTGCGCTCGGCGCCGCTCCAGTACGGACGGGCCATCGCGACGAAGCGCCACCACAGGCGGCGGTCGACGGGAGGATGGTCGATGGGTTCGGCTCGGTTCATCGGGAAGCGGGTGCAGGACAGGACCGACAGGCCGTCGCGGTCCGGACTCACAGGCCGGCACAGGCGCGATGCCTATCCTGAAGTCAGTGGTCCCGTGTGGTTTTGGGGCTGATCATCATTTGCCCTGGAGTGTTCATCATGGATCTTTCTGTCCGCTGCCTGTCCGTCCACCGTGTGCGCCCGGGGGCGCTGATCGCCTGCCGGGCCGGCTGCTCCTCGCGACTGCGCCGCCAGGGGCGCAGCCCGGTGCCGGCCGGTGCGGGCACGATCGTGCACTGCCGGTGGAACGAGCGGCTGCATGGCATCAGCCTGCAGGCGTGCTGCGGCTGAGCGCGGCCTCGCGCACCGTCTGGTGCACGAAGGCGAGCCGGTCCAGCACCGGATCGGCGACCACGAAGGGCCAGGCGTCGCCCTGGCCGAGGCTGCGGCCCATGCTGTTGAGGAAGCGCGACAGCGGCAGCCACTCGTCGACCAGCACCCGGCGGAAGTCGCGCGTGCCAGGCAGCGCGGCCAGCGCGGTGTCGGGCTCGACCGCCGGGCCGGCGACCGGATCGCCCTGCAGCCGCACGCCCCAGTGGCTGGCGGTGTCGAGCGAGTCCGAGATGTGCATCCAGTGCGCCCAGGTCTCGGCCCAGTCCTCCCACGGGTGCATGGTCGCGTAGGCGCTGATGTGGCGCTGCGGCCAGTCGGCCGGCGCGCCCTCGCGGTAGTGGCGCTCCAGCGCCTGGCCGTAGTCGGCGCGCTCGTCGCCGAACAGCGCGCGGAAGGCCGCCAGGCGCCGCTCGTCCTTCGCGATCAGCTGGTCCCAGTAGAAATGGCCGATCTCGTGGCGGAAGTGGCCCAGCAGCGTGCGGTAGGGCTCGTGCATCGCGGCGCGCCGGGCCTCGCGGGTGGCGTCGTCGGCCTCGGCGATGCTGACGGTGATCAGGCCGTGGTCATGGCCGGTGAGCACCGGTTCGGGCGCGTCGGGCAGCTCCTCCAGGAAGCGGAAGGCCAGGCCCTGCGGATCGACCGGGCGACGCGGGATCGGCAGGCCGGCCGCCAGCAGGCCGTGCAGCAGCCGGCGCTTGGCGGTCTCGAGCCGGCTCCAGGCCTCGAGATTGCCCGGCCGGTCCAGCGCCGGCAGCACCTCGGTGCAGCGGCAGCTCAGGCACAGCGGCTCGCCGTCGGCGTCGTCCGCGTCGCTCAGCCAGTTGCAGACGCCCTGCGGGGCCGGCGCGGCGTCCGCCCCGTGCGGCAGCGCGTGGTGGGCGCACGGCCGCAGCCGGCCGCCGGCCGCACGCTGCTGCAGCGCCTGCGCGGCCTCGGGCGCCAGCGCGGCGGTCGAGGGCTGCAGCGTGCCGTCCGGTCCGGGCTGCCAGGCCAGCAGGCTCATCGTGGCCGGATCGAAGGCCAGTGCATGGCCGCAGCCCTCGCAGCGGGTGTTCTCGAAGAAGACGGTCTGGCCGCAGTGGCTGCAGTGATAGGTGTTCATGACGGGTCGAAAGAGGAGGCGCGTCGCCAGTGTGGTCTTGGCCCGGGCGCGCGGCCGTCGTCCGAGGGCGTGAGCGCGCGTCGGTGCCGTCCTACGACCGGCTGCGCCGCCGGCTGCTGGCCGCAGGCTCGGCCGGCGGCGACAAAGGGCGGATGAATGCGCCCCTCCCTCCCCAAGCTCCCGCTCCCGCTCCCGCCGCCACTGCGTTTTCGCCGGCCTGGTCGGCGATGCTGCGCCGCACGCTGTCGTCCTGGATCGACGACGACGCGCCGACCCAGGGCGCGGCGCTGGCCTACTACACGCTGTTCTCGATCGCGCCGACGCTGCTGATCGCCATCGCGGTGGCCGGGCTGGCCTTCGGCGAGGAGGCGGCGCGCGGCGAGATCCTGGGGCAGCTGCGCGGCCTGATGGGCGAGGAGGGCGCCGCCACCGTGCAGGCGCTGCTGGCGAGCCTGCGCCTGCCCGAGACCGGCGGCCTGGCGATGCTGACCGGCCTGGGCACGCTCTTCATCGGCGCCACCACCGTCTTCGCGCAGCTCCAGGGCGCGCTCGACCGCATCTGGCAGGCGCCGCAGCCGCCCGCCGCCGGCCTGCTGGCCTGGGTGCGCGCGCGGGTGCTGTCCTTCGGCATGGTGATGGCGATCGGCTTCCTGCTGATGGTCTCGCTGGTGACCAGCGCGGCGCTGGCGGCGTGGACGAACTGGTGGAACACCCGGCTGCCGGCCTGGTCGCTGCTGCTGCAGGGGGTCAACGCGCTGGCCGGCTTCGGCCTGGCGACGCTGGGCTTCGCGATGATCTACAAGATCATGCCGCGGGTGCGGATCGCCTGGCGCGATGTCTGGGTCGGGGCGGCGGTCACCGCGCTGCTGTTCAGCGCCGGGCGCACGCTGATCGGCCTGTACATCGGCCGCAGCGGCGTGAGCAGCGGCTTCGGCGCGGCGGGCTCGCTGGTGGTGGTGCTGGTCTGGGTCTACTGGTCGGCGCAGATCTTCCTGCTGGGCGCGGAGTTCACCTGGGTCTGGGCGCATGCACGCGGCTCGCGGCGTCCGGCCGGGCCCATCGGCGGCGTCCTACAGCGGGCGGCGGGCTTCTCCGATCGAAAGGCCCTGCACGGCCTCCCAGAATGAAGTCATCGGGAATCGAACCCGATGACCAGCGGATCGATCCCGATCGCTACCACTTCCAAGGAGATACACCATGTTCCGTGCCACCGTCGCTGCCCTTGCCGCCGTGTCCGCCCTCGTCGTCCTGCCGGGCTGCGCCGTCAGCCGCGGCCAGTCCACCGTCGGCCAGTATGTCGACGACACCGCGATCACCACCGCGGTGAAGGCCCGCTTCGTGGAGGCCAAGAGTGTCGATGCCACGGCCATCAGCGTCGAGACGCTCAACGGCACGGTGATGCTCTCGGGCTTCGCCAAGAACGCGACCGAAAAGGGCGCGGCCGAATCGCTGGCCCGCTCGGTCAACGGGGTGAAGGAAGTCCGCAACGAGATCGTCGTCCGGATGTGATGATGAACGACGGGATCGCCGCCGATCCCGCCGTCCGCACGCCGACCGCCGCGCCTTCGCGGCGGTTTTTGCTTGTGCGTCGGATGGCGGCCGGGGGCGCCGCGCTGCTGGTGGCGGCTGCGGCCGCGCTGGCCTGGGGCGAATGGCGCGGCTGGCCCTGGCTGGCGGGCTGGAGCGAGGGCTGGCTGTCGGGCCAGCTCGGCCGCGAGCTGCGCTGGCGCCCACCCGAGGCACCGTCCGGCAGCGCGCCCGGCTGGCGGCTGTCGCTGATCGGCCCGCTGCGACTGCAGGCGGCCGACCTGGCGGTGGCCGATCCGGCCGGTGCGGCCGCCGCGCGGCCGTCGGCGCCGGCAGGCCTGCCGGCGGGCTGGACGCTGCATGCCCGCGATCTGGACCTGCGGCTGCGCTGGCGCGACCTGCTGGCCTGGCGCCGCGGCGAGCCGCTGCGCATCGAGCAGGTCGGCATCGGCCACATCGCCGCGCGGCTGCAGCGCGAGGCCGACGGCCGCGCGAACTGGCTGCTCGAGCGCGCCGCCGACGCGCCGGCACGGCCGCGGCCGGCGGTGCAGATCGGCACGCTGTGGCTGCGCGAGGGCCGGTTGGCGATCGACGACCGGCCGCTGGCGCTGCAGGCCGACGCGGTGTTCTCGCTCGACGAGCGCGGCGTGAAGCTGCGCTCGGGCGGGCGCTGGCGCCAGCAGCCGCTGTCGCTGGCGCTCGAGACCGGCTCGCCGCTGCCCTGGATCGCGGCCGGTGCGGCGGCGCCGGTCGGCTTCGCGCTGTCGCTCGAGGCGGGCGCGACGCTGCTGCGCGCGCAAGGCCGCGTGCGCGACCTGCTGGGCCTGCGCGGGCTCGACACCGGCTTCACGCTGTCGGGGCCGTCGCTGGCGCGGGTGGGCGAACCGCTCGGCCTGACGCTGCCGACCACCGCGTCGTTCCGGGCGCAGGGCCGCCTCCTGCGCGAGCCGGCCGAGGCCTCGCCGTGGCGGCTGCAGCTGGCGCAGGCCCGCATCGGCCGCTCCGAGCTGAGCGGCGACTTCGTGCTCGACACCGCTGCTGCACGCCCGCAGCTCGGCGGCACGCTGCGCGGGCGCGCGCTGTGGCTGGCCGATCTCGGCCCGGCCATCGGCGTGCCGGCGCAGGCGGTCGAGCGCCAGGCCGCGGCCGCCGACGGCCGCATCCTGCCGGACCGCCGCTTCGATCTGCCTTCGCTGGACCGCATGGACGCGGCGCTGACCGTCTCGCTCGACCGGCTCGAGCTGGGCGAGGCCTTTGCGCGGCCGATCGCGCCGCTGCAGGCGCGGCTGCGGCTGCAGCAGGCGGTGCTGTCGATCGACGAGCTGGCCGCGCGCGTGGGCTCGGGCGGCCAGATCACCGGCTCGATCGGCCTGGACGCGCGCGGCGCGCAGGCGCGGTGGACCACCGCGCTGCGCGCCACTGGCGTGCCGCTGGAGGACTGGCTGCGCCAGACCCGCGCCTCCGGCGCCGGGCCCTGGATCAGCGGGCGCCTGTCGGGCGATCTGCTCATGCAGGGGCAGGGCCGCTCGACGGCCGAGCTGCTGGCCAGCGCCGACGGGCGGCTTCGCCTGGGCATCACGCAGGGGCGCATGTCGCAGCTGGCGCTGGAGGCCGCCGGCATCGACGTCGCGCAGGCGCTGGGCCTGCTGCTGGTCGGCGACCGGGGGCTGCCGCTGCGCTGCGCGGTGGCCGACCTGCAGGTGCGCGACGGCACCGCGACGCCGCGCGTGATGCTGGTGGACACGCCGGACTCGCTGGTGGTGGTGGACGGTGCGCTGTCGCTGGCCACCGAGCAGCTGATGCTGCGCGCGCGGGTGCGGCCGCACGACTTCAGTCCGCTGTCGCTGCGCACGCCCATCGATGTGCGCGGCACGCTGGCCCGGCCGAAGGTCTCGCTGGACACCCGCGGCCTGGTGCAGCGGCTGCTGCCCTCGGCGCTGCTGGCGCTGGTGACGCCGGCGGCGGCGTTGCTGCCGCTGCTCGACCCGGGCGACGGCGGCAGCGATGCCGGCTGCCGCGACCTGGCCTCGCGGCTGGGCACGGCCAGCGACCGCCGCGGCGCCGGCCGCTGATCCCGCCGGCATCGTCCTACAGCGATGCCGGATCCGGCCCACACGCCGACGCGGCGACGGCTCATGGGCAGCGGCCCGGGCGGCTCCTAAAGTGACTCCATCGCAGTTCAGCCCCCCTCACTCAAGGAGATCCAGATGTTCAACGACAAGCTTCCCCTGACCCCCGACACCACCGCCTCGGCCAAGCTGCACGATGTGGCCGACCGCATCGACGCCGCCGGCCAGAAGGCCGCCGACAGCGCCTCGACGCTGATCGAGAAGACCCGCGACGGCGCTGCCTCGGCGCTGGACACGCTGGCTGACAAGGTCGAGACCGCACGCACCGAAAGCGGCTCGGCGCTGCACCGCGCGGCCGACAGGATCGAGTCGATGCACACGCGCGGCGTGGCCGCATGCCGCGACACCGGCGCCAAGGTGCGCGAGCAGGCCTGCGTGAAGCGCGACCAGGCGGTCGGCTACATCCGCAGCGAGCCGGGCAAGTCGGTGCTGATGGCCGCGGCGGCCGGTGCCGCGCTGGTCGGACTGATCGGCGCCATGTCGAGCCGCCGCCGCCGCGACGCGGTCTGACGCCCCTGCGCCCACCCGTCCGCCGGAGCCTGTGATGTGCGATGTGCTGATGGCCTCGACGAGCCTGCCGCCGGTCCCGCTGCGGCACGGCGCCGTGATGGCCAGTGATGCCGATCTGGCGCGCCTGATGCACTGGTTCTTCGACGGCGACCCGCCGCCGGAGCTGGCGGCGCCTGCTCTGCAGGCCAGCGAGGCGGGTGCGTTGCTGCGCCGCAGCGGCGCCGGGTATGATCCGCGCATCATGAAGACCACCGGATCCCGCTCGAGTGGATGAGGCCCCGTCTCCTTCGCCGGGGTCCGCGCCCCATGTCCATGCCGCCGGCGAACCCGGCGGCATGACCGTCTGGACGCTGTCGGGCGACTGGCGCGCCGCGGCGCTGCCGGACTGGCCGCCGCGGTCGGCCGCGGCCGGCCTGAGGCTGCGCGCCGAGGCGCTGCAGGGCTGGGACGCGCGCCTGGCCGCGCGCCTCTGGGGGCTGCTGCGCTCGGCCTCGTCCGGCATGGAGGTGCAGCTCGACGATTCGCTGCCCGAGGGCCTGCGCGCGGTCATCGCGCAGGCGGGCGCGACGGCCGCGCCCGCGCCCGCGGCCGCTCCCGCGCCGAAGCCGGCCGTGTGGTGGCGAGGGCTGGAGCGCCTCGGCCGGCGCGTGCTCGACGGCCACGGCCAGTTCGCGGTCAGCCTCGGCTTCTTCGGCCAGACGCTGCTGGCGCTGGCGCGCGTGCCGCGCGGCGGCAGCGGCCTGCGCTGGCGCGACCTGGTCTGGCAGGTCGAGCAGACCGGCCCGCGCAGCCTGCCGATCGTCTCGCTGGTCAGCGTGCTGGTCGGCATGATCCTGGCGTACATGGGTGCCGAGCAGCTGCGCCGCTTCGGCGCGCAGGTCTTCATCGCCGATCTGGTGACCATCGGCAGCGTGCGCGAGATCGCCGCGCTGATGATGGCCATCCTGCTGGCCGGGCGGGTCGGCGCGGCCTTCGCCGCCGAGCTCGCCAGCATGAACGCCAGCGAGGAGATCGACGCGCTGCGCACGCTCGGCCTCGATCCGGTCGAGCACCTGGTGCTGCCGCGGCTGCTGGCGCTGCTGCTGGTGGCGCCGCTGCTGACGCTCTACGCGGCGCTGCTGGGCATGGTCGGCGGCTGGGTGGTTGCGGTCGGGGTGCAGGGCGTCGATTCCTTCCAGTACCTGCAGCGCGCCGGCGAGGCGCTGACGCCCGCGCATCTGGGCATCGGCCTGTTCAAGGGCACGCTCTACGCCGGCCTGGTCGGGCTGGCGGGCTGCCGCCAGGGCCTGAACGCGCAGCGCAGCGCCGAGGGCGTCGGCCGGGCGGTGACCGCCTCGGTGGTGCAGGCCATCGTCTGGATCGTCGTGGCCGCGTCGGTGACGACCATCGTCTTCCAGAGGCTGGGGTGGTGATGGCGACGGATGCCGACATCATGCGGGTCGAGGGCCTGACGATGGCGCACGGCGAGCGCGTCATCCAGCAGGGTCTGGACTTCGCGGTGCGCCGCGGCGAGATCCTGGCGATCATGGGCGGCAGCGGCTGTGGCAAGAGCACGCTGCTGCGCCACATGATCGGGCTGCAGGCGCCGGCGGCCGGGCGCATCCTGCTCGAGGGCGCGGACCTGAACGATGCCGACGAGCGGGTGCGCCGGCGCCTGCGCCGCCGCCTGGGCGTGATGTTCCAGGCCGGTGCGCTGTGGAGCTCGATGAGCGTCGGCGAGAACCTGATGTTCGCGCAGCGCGAGAGCCTGCGCGACGACGACGGCCGGCTGCGCCAGCGCGTCGACGACGAGGCGCTGGCGCTGCAGGCGCGCTTCCGGCTCGCGCTGGTCGGGCTGGACGGCAGCTTCGAGCGTCTGCCCGCCGAGCTCAGCGGCGGCATGCGCAAGCGCGCCGCCATCGCGCGCGCGCTGTGCGCCGACGCGCCGCTGCTCTTTCTCGACGAGCCCTCGGCCGGGCTGGACCCGCTGGCCTCGGCCCGGCTCGATGCGCTGATCCTGCAGCTGCGCGCGGCGCTCGGCATGACCGTGGTGATGGTGACGCACGAGCTCGACAGCCTGTTTGCGGTCGCCGACCGGGCGCTCTTCCTCGACGCGCGCCAACGCACGATGACCGCGCTCGACAACCCCCACCAGCTGCGCGAGCACGGCCCCGACGAGGTCCGGGCCTTCCTGCGCCGCGACCGGAGCGATTCCTGATGAACGACGGCCCGCCTTCCCGACCCTCCCGCGCCTCACGTCCGGTGCTGATCGGCGCCTTCGTGCTCGGCGCGCTGGTGCTGATCGTCGCGGCGGTGCTGGCCAGCGCCGACGGCCGGCTCTTCGCGCGCAAGGACAGCGTGGTGATGCATTTCAGCGGCTCGATCTTCGGGCTGCAGGTGGGCGCGCCGGTGGTCTTCCGCGGCGTGCGTCTGGGCAGCGTGACCTCGATCGGCCTGAGCTACGACGCCGGCCAGGACCGATTCTCCATCCCGGTGGTGGCCGAGCTCGACCCGGAGCTGATCGACCAGGTCGGCGCCGGCGGCACGCCCCGCGACGGACTGCGGCTGGAGACGCTGGTCGAGCGCGGCCTGCGCGCGCAGCTGCAGATGCAGAGCCTGCTGACCGGCCAGCTCTATGTCGACCTGGATTTCCGCGCCGACCGGCAGGCCTCGCGGCTGGGCGCTCGCAGCGGCATGATCGAGATCCCGACGGTGACCACCGCGATCCAGGACATCAAGAACCAGGTCGACGGCATGGACCTGCGCCGCATGGTCGACGATCTGGCCTCGATCGCGCGCTCGGTGCGCCAGACGGTGGGCTCGCCGCGCATCGAGTCGACGCTGGCCCAGGTCGAGCAGACCGCTGCCAGCCTGAACCGGCTGGCCGAGCGGCTGGACCGGCGCAGCGGCCCGCTGCTCGATGCCGCTGACCGGGCGCTGGGCGACACCCGGCGCTCGATGGACGATGTGTCGGCGGCTGCGGCGCGGGTCGGCGCGGCGGCCTCGGGCGCCGAGGCGCTGCTGCAGCCCGATGCGCCGCTGATGCGCAGCCTGGGCCGCAGCGCCGACGAACTGGCCCGCACCGCCGCAGCCTTGCGCGAGACGGCCGAGGCCGCCGGCCCCGACAGCGCGCTGCAGCAGAAGCTCGAGCAGACGCTGGATGACCTCTCGCGTGCCGCTCGCTCGCTGCGCGCGCTGTCCGACACGCTGGAGCAGCAGCCTCGCTCGCTGCTGACCGGTCGACCCCAGGAGCTGCCATGACGACTTCGCGCCGCCGGATGCTCTCCGGCCTGGGCCTGAGCCTGCCCCTTGTGCTGACGCTGGCCGGCTGCGCCGCCGCGCCGACCCGGGTGCCGCGCCTGCTGCGACTGGAGGCCGAGCCCCGGCCCGAGCCAGGGGGCGCGACCGACCTGTCGGCCGCACCGGTCTGGCATCTGCAGCGCGTCCAGCTGCCGGCCTATCTCGACCGCGAGCTGGTGCTGGCCGGTCAGGGGGCGGGCTCGCTGCAGGCGCTGCCGGAGGTGCGCTGGGCCGAACCGCTGGCCGAGGCGGTGCCGCGCCTGCTGCGCCGCGACCTGGCGCGTGCGGCGACCGAGGCCGGCCAGCCGGTCCAGGTCTGGGGCGCCGCGCTGCCGGCCGGGCTGAGCGCCGCGCTGCGCCTGCGCATCGACATCGAGCGGCTCGAGGCCGATCTGGCCGCCGGCCGAGTGCGGCTGGCCGCGATCTGGGTGGTGTCCGATCCGGCCGGACGGCAGACGGCCCGCTCCGGCCAGCTCGAACTGGCCGAACCGCTGGCCGGCGAGACATCGGCCGAGGCGCTGGTCGCCGCCCATCGCCGCGCGCTGCAGCGGCTGGCCCAGGCGGTTGCGGCCTCGGCCCTCCGCGGACCTTGACGTAGGAATTGTCCTGCACGCACCTGCGCTACCGGATGGCAGCCGGCCAGCGGGCGCCACGGCACAGTGAGGCCCATGCCCTGTTCTTGCCCCTGTACCTGGAGTCCGCCATGGACGCTCTTGCCCGCTGGATCTATCCGCTCATCTGCCTGCTGAGCCTGCTGCTGGTGATCGCCACCGCCGCGATCGACCATCAGGGGGCCTACCCGGACGGCAGTGCCGTCGGGCAGGTGGGCACGATGCTGCAGACGCTGGCCGCTCAGCCCAGCGCCGGATAGTCGGTGTAGCCCGTCTCGCCGCCGCCGTAGAAGGTGGACGGATCGGGCCGGTTGAGTGCGGCGCCCTGGCGGATGCGCTCGACCAGATCGGGGTTGGCGATCGCCAGCCGGCCGAAGGCGACCGCCTCGGCCTCGCCGCGCCCGAGCAGGGCCTCGGCGCTGTCCGGATCGAGGCCTTCATTGGCGATGACCGCGCCGCCGAAGGCCTCGCGGATCACCGGCAGCAGCCGGCCGGCGCCCAGATGCTCGCGCAGGCACAGGAAGGCCACGCCGCGCCGGCCGAGCTCGCGCGCCACCTGCGTGAACAGCGCCTGCGGATCGGAGTCGCCCATGTCGTGCGCGTCGCCGCGCGGCGCCAGATGCACGCCGACCCGCCCCGCGCCCCAGACCTCGATCGCCGCGTCGACGATCTCCAGCAGCAGCCGCATGCGGTTCTCGATCGGGCCGCCGTAGGCGTCGGTGCGCTGATTGCTGCGGTCCTGCAGGAACTGGTCGATCAGGTAGCCGTTGGCCGCGTGGATCTCCACGCCGTCGAAGCCGGCGCGCCGGGCGTTCTCGGCGCCCTGGCGGTAGGCGGCGACGATGCCGGGCAGCTCGTCCAGGGCCAGCGCACGCGGCGTCACGTAGGGGCGCTTCGGGCGCACCAGGCTGACCTCGCCGGCCGGCGCGACCGCGCTGGGCGCGACCGGAAGCCCGCCCTCGAGAAAGACCGGGTCGGAGATGCGGCCGACATGCCAGAGCTGCGCGACGATGCGCCCGCCGGCGGCATGCACCGCCTCGGTCACGCCGCGCCAGCCCTCGACCTGCGCCTCGCTCCACAGCCCCGGCGTGTCGGCATAGCCCACGCCCTGCGGCGTGACCGCGGTGGCCTCGCTCAGGATCAGGCCGAAGCCGGCGCGCTGCGCATAGTGGCGCGCCATCAGCGCATTGGGCACCCGGTCGGCGCCGACCGCACGGGCCCGCGTCAGCGGCGCCATCACGATGCGGTTGGGCAGATGCAGATCACCGAGCTGCAGCGGGGCGAGAAGGGGTCGGGTCATGATGCCGTGTTGCTGATTTGTTTAGGAAAGCTGAAGGCGGGCGGTGCGCGCGTCATCGCGCGTCAGCCTTCAGCCGTTGTGGGGGCTCCGACAGCGATCACAAGCACCGTCCCACCGCCATGAAGCATTTCCTTCGCACCATCGAACATCAAGCCCCGCGCCGTCTGCCGGTGCAGGAGCGCCAGACCGACAAGGGCCGCAAGCAGGAAACCTTCGACTACGGCCGCATCGACAGCCACTCGCGTGGTCTGGCCTTCGCGCTGCGCATGGACCGCAAGCGCTGACGCGCTGAAAAAACCGGGGCCAGACCATGGCCGACACAAGCCTTCAGTTCGTGATGTAATTCACTGAAATGAATATCCGTGTCGGTTTCGTGAAGCGTGGCAAGTGCGTGGAAGCGGCTTGTCATGTCTGCAGACCGCAGGAGGCCCCGCACCATGAACGTTCATCGCTCCTCTCCCCGCAGCCTGTTCGAGCGCGTGCTGGTTGCGTGCGCCCAGCTGGTGCTCTTCTGCCTGGCGATGCCCGCGATCCTGCTGGCCGTGCTGGCCGGCGGGCTGGTCGCGGTGCTGGCCGGGCTGCTGTCGACGGTGGGTCTGACCCACCGCCAGCCGCGTGCGCCCTGGCACCGGGCCGGCGTGGCGCTGCGGGTGCTGCTGCGGCGGACTGCCAGCTGACCCGGCGCAGTTCGCCGGGCCGGGCCGTGTGCCGCGTCTCGCTTACTGCTTGACCGCCTCGACCTGGATCACCAGGCGCATGTCGTCGGCGAAACCGTAGTTCAGGCCGTAGCTGGCGCCCCACTGGCTGCGCTTGATGCTGGTCTCGAAGTCGCCGCCGCAGACCTCGCGCTTGAGCATCGGGTTCTGGTAGCAGTTGAACTTGGTCGCCTTCAGCGTGACCGGGTGGGTCTTGCCCATCAGCGTGAACTGGCCGGTCACTTCCTTGACCTTGTCGCCTTCGAACACGAACTTGTCGCCGACGAAGCGGGCGGTCGGGTAGGCCGCGACGTTCAGGATCTCGGCGCTCTTCAGGTGGCTGTTGAACGGGCCGGTGCCGGTGTTGACCGAGTCGACGTCGATGGTGATGTCGACCTTGCCGGTCTTGCCGGCGCGGTCGAACTGGACCGTGCCTTCCTTCTTGTCGAAGCGGCCGCGGTTGGTCGAGGTGCCGAAGTGGTCGATCTCGAAGGTCACGAAGGTGTGCGTCGGCTCGATCGCGTAGGTGGCCGACTGGGCCTGGGCGGCAGTGGCGAACAGGGCCGAGGCGGCGGTCAGCGCGAGCAGGGTCTTCTTCATGGCAGGGTCTCCGTGGAGGGGGTCAGGGTTGGGTGAGAGAGGGAAGGAAAGGGGTTCAGAGCGCCGGCACGCCGCTCAGGTTCAGCTTGAACTTGACCTGCACGTCGTTGGCGACCATCGAGGTGTCGGCCCAGTCGCCTTCGCCGATCTTGAATTCGAGGCGCTTGATCGCGAAGGCGCCGGTGGCGGTGGTGCTGCCGCCGGCCTGGGTCAGCGCGACCGGCACGACCACGTCGCGGCTGCTGCCCTTGATGGACAGCTTGCCGGCCACCTCGAACCTGCCGGCGCCGACCGCCTTGATCGCGCTGGACTGGAAGGTGGCCTGCGGGAACTTCGGCACGTTGAACCAGGTGGCCTTGGGCAGCTCGACATCCACCTCCGGCGAGCCGAAGGTGGCGCTGCCCATGTCGATGGTGAAGGCGACCTTGCCGGCTTCCGGCTTCTTCGGGTCGAAGGCGATCTGGGCGTCGAACTTGCGGAAGCGCCCCTCGACCGGCACGCCCATCTGCTTGCTGACGAAGAGCATCTCGCTCTTGGCGGCGTCGAGCTTCTGCTGGGCCAGCGCAGGCGTCGGTGCGACGACCAGGGCGGCGAAGGAGGCGGCGGCCAGGGCCGCGGTGCGCAGGATGACGGTCATGGAAGAACTCCGGAAATCAGGTGGGACGGGCGACGGCGGGGGGCGATCGGCGCGGCTCAGCGCGGCGCCGGACCCAGGCCCATGCGGCCGAGCAGGCGGTCGCGGTCGATGAACTGGTGCTTGAGCGCGGCGGCGACATGCAGCACCACCAGGCCGGCCAGGCCGAAGGCGCTCAGCTCGTGCAGCGGCTTGATCGATTCGGCCAGCGCCTTGTCGACCGGCATGAAGTCGGGCAGCGGCAGCACGCCGAACCAGACGATCGGGAAGCCCGCCGCCGAGCTGTAGGCCCAGCCGGTCAGCGGCACGGCGAAGAACAGCAGATACATCAGGTGGTGCGTGCCGTGGAAGGCGGCGCGCTGCCAGCCCGGCATGGCCTGGTCGATCGAGGCCGGCAGCGCGGGCGGGCGGTTCGCCAGCCGCCACAGCAGCCGCGCGGCCGACAGCGCCAGGATCGTCACGCCGGCCCACTTGTGCCAGTTGTAGAGCTTGAGCCGTGCCGGCGAGAAGGGCAGGCCGGTCATGTAGACCCCGACGCCAAAGGCGCCGCCGATGCCCACGGCCAGCAGCCAGTGCAGCGCGATCGCGGTGGCGCCGTAGCGCGAGGGGGAAGCGGTGGAACTCATGGCGGAGGGATCTCGGGTCAGCTGGTGCACAGCTTAGAGGGCCCTCCGTTCAGACGGATTCACGGGTCTTGATGCGTGCGTATCAATCGTTTGAATGACGATCGTCGCTCTGCCGGGTCTTGCCGGCCCGCGCGTGCCAGCGACCGATGCCCTGATGGATCTCGCCCAGCGTCGGCAGCATCAACACGCCTTCGACGCCACGACGCAGCATCGCCGCCTGCGGCGTGCCCGCCCACAGCTCGACCGGCTGCGGCAGCCGGGCGCGCAGCTCGGCCAGATGGTCGAGCGAGGCGCCGGCCGGACTGACCATCGAGAAGCCGAGCGCGACGATGTCGGCCCGATGCGCGCGGGCGGCCGCGACGATGTCGGGCATCGGCGTCTGGCAGCCCAGGTTCATGCAGCTCGCGCCCTCGAGGGTGAACAGCGCCTCGGCCATCAGCAGGCCCAGGCCGTGCAGCTCGCCGGGGAAGGTGGTCAGCAGCACCCGCGGCGTGCCGTCGGAGCGCATTTCCGGCGCGGTGGCGATCGCGGTGCGCAGCACCGTCTCGATCGCCTCGCTGCACAGATGCTCCTCGAAGACCTCGAGCTGGCCGCGCGACCAGGCCTCGCCGATCTCGACCAGCAGCGGCTGCGCAACCTCGCTGATGAAGTGCGCCAGGCCGCGGCGCAGCAGCGTCTGCATCAGCGCGCGGCGCAGGCCGGCCACGTCATGCGCGCGCAGCAGCTCGTACAGCGCCTTCGGCTCGGCCTTCAGGGCCGGTTCGGCCGGCGCGACCGTCTCGTTGCCCGAGAGCTGGCCCACCCGCTGCAGTTCCTCCATCGACAGCCCGACGATGCGCCCCGGGCGCCAGCCGGCATCGAGCAGGCGGCGGATGTGGCGCAGCTGCTCGACCTGCTCGGGCGGGTAGAGGCGCTCGCCGTTGTCGTCACGCAGCGGGCGAGGAAAGCCATAGCGGCGCTCCCAGACACGCAGCGTGTCCTTGCCGAGGCGGGTGTCGCGTTCGACGGCGGCGATCGTGAACATGGTCAGTGCGGTGGGTGCCCGGTCATTCATCAGGGGGCTCCGAGTGTGCCGCACATCGCCGGCCGTGACGCCGGGCCGGCGATGTCGCGCTTTCGTCGATAAATTGTCCTGGACAAACATTGTGGTTTTTGTCTGTCATGCCTAATATTAGAACCACATCCACTGTTTGCCCAAGACAAATCATGTTCAAGGCAACTCTTCTTGCGGCGCTGTGCGCACTGTTCATCGGCATGGCCCCGGCGCAGGCCGCCACGCCTGCCACGGCCACGCCCTCCGGCGCTGCGGCCTGTCCCGCCTTGCTCGACCGCACGGTGCCGCGGCTGCAGGACGAGAAGCCGCAGTCGCTGTGCCAGTACGCCGGCCGGGTGGTGCTGGTGGTCAACACCGCCAGCCAGTGCGGCTTCACCTCGCAGTACCGCGGGCTGGAGGCGCTCTACCGCAAGCACCAGGGCGATGGCCTGGTGGTGCTGGGCTTTCCGTCGAACGACTTCGCCGGCCAGGAGCCGGGCTCGAACGCGGAGATCGCCGCCTTCTGCGAGGACCAGTTCGCGGTGCGCTTCCCGATGTTCATGAAGACGCCGGTCACGGGGGCCAAGGCGCATCCCTTCTACGCCGACCTGGCGCGGCTCTCGGGCAGCACGCCGAAGTGGAACTTCCACAAGTACCTGATCGGCCGCGACGGGCGCACCGTCAAGGCCTACACCAGTTTCACCACGCCGGAGGACGGCGCGCTGCTGCGCGACATCCGCGCCGAGCTGGCTCGTCGCTGAGC
The DNA here is from genome assembly GCF_023706025.1 of Sphaerotilus sp. FB-3. Taxonomy (NCBI): domain Bacteria; kingdom Pseudomonadati; phylum Pseudomonadota; class Betaproteobacteria; order Burkholderiales; family Sphaerotilaceae; genus Sphaerotilus; species Sphaerotilus sp. FB-3. The sequence continues at coordinate 154,814 of NZ_BQWE01000011.1, forward strand.
GGCGTTCTTCCCACACCTTCTGCCCACCGGAGCCCGGACATGTCTGCTCACATCTCGACCCTCGCGGCCGCTGCCGTCCGGGAACTTCCGCGCGCGGGCCGGCTCACAGCCAGTGCATCCGATCGGCCTCGGCCTGCGTATCCGGTCCTCATGGACACCGAATACGCCGCTCCCGCCGATCGGGCAACGATTTTCACGCCGTGCAGCCTGTCCGGACCCCGCGTTCCGGCAGACCCCCGGAGGCGGTTCATCTCCTCCTCCCTCCCTCCCTTCTTCCCCTTCGGGCGCTGCACGGCGTCTCTTCTTTCCGGCCGCGCCGAGCTTCTCGGTCTCTCTTTTGCCGCCGGGAGGGCCTGAGCCATGCGACGCATCGCGATCATCGGCTCGGGCATCGCCGGCCTGTCGAGCGCCTGGCATCTGTCGGCGCCGGGTTCGGACTGCCGGGTCACGCTCTACGAGGCGGGCGACTACCTCGGCGGCCACACCCACACCGTCGACGTGACGCTACCCGGCCCGGACGGGCGGGCGCACACGCAGGGCGTCGACACCGGCTTCCTGGTCTTCAACCACCGCACCTATCCGGAGCTGCTGAAGCTCTTCGCCGAGCTGCGCGTCGACACCGCGCCGTCGGACATGTCCTTCTCGGTCCAGGCCGAACAGGGGCGGCTGGAGTGGAGCGGCTGCAACCTCGACACGGTGTTCGCGCAGCGCGCCAACCTGTTGAGCCCGCGCTTTCTGGGCATGCTGCGCGAGCTGCTGCGCTTCAACCGCCGCACCACCGCGCTGGCGCGCAGCGGCAGCGAGGCGCAGCTGGCGCAGTCGATCGGCGACTTTCTCGATGCGGAGCGCTTTTCCGACACCTTCCGGCGCTGGTACTTCCTGCCGATGATCGGCTGCATCTGGTCCTGCCCGACCGAGCAGATGCTGCAGTTCCCGATCGCGACGATGATCCGCTTCTGCCACAACCACGGGCTGCTGCAGGTCAGCGACCGGCCGCAGTGGCACACGGTGCTGGGCGGGGCGCGCCACTACGTGAACCGCATCGCCGCGCGGCTGCCCGACGTGCGGCTGTCGACGCCGGTGCATGCGGTGAGGCGCCTGCCCGAGGGCGGCGTGATCGTCACCGCCGCCGACGGCGAGGCGCGCTACGACGAGGTGGTGCTGGCCTGCCACTCCGACCAGTCGCTGCGGCTGCTGGGCAGCGATGCCAGCGCGGACGAGCGTGCGGTGCTGGGCGCGATCCGCTACCACCCGAACCGCGCGGTGCTGCACACCGACGAGGGCCAGCTGCCGCAGCGCCGCAAGGCCTGGGCCGCCTGGAACTACGAGCACGCCGGCGACGCGGGCCGCGAGCGCTCGGGCGTGTGCCTGCACTATCTGCTCAACCGGCTTCAGCCGATGCCGTGGACCCAGCCGGTGATCGTCTCGCTCAATCCGGTGCGCCAGATCCGGCGCGAGCACATCCTGGGCGAGTACGACTACAGCCATCCGGTCTTCGACCTGGCGGCGATCGAGGCGCAGCGCCGGCTGCCCGCGATCCAGGGCCGGCGCCACACCTGGTTCTGCGGTGCCTGGACCGGCTACGGCTTCCATGAGGACGGGTTGAAGTCGGGCCTGGCGGTGGTCGCGGCGCTGCGCGAGCGCGCGGCCGACGCCGGCCCGCATCTGAAGCTGGTCCGGCCGGTGTCGGCGGCGGAGGCGGCATGAACCCGCCGCGCGCGCTGATCGGCCGCGGCCCGGTGCGCCATGCGCGGCGCCGGCCGGTGGCCCGCGCCTTCCGCTACGACACCTGGTTCCTGCTGCTGCCGATGCGCACGCTGCGCCAGCAGCCCGATCCGGTGCTGGCGCGCAACCGCGCCGCGCGGGTCAGCTTCCATGACCGCGACCACGGCGACGGCGGCGACGACGCGCTGGCCTGGTTCGAGCGTCTGCTGGCGGCCGAGGGCATCGCGGACGCCGACGGCGAGATCTGGCTGCACACCTATCCGCGCGTGCTGGGCTACGCCTTCAAGCCGGTGAGCTTCTGGTACGCGCACCGTGCCGACGGCTCGCTGCGCGCCATCGTCGCCGAGGTCAACAACACTTTCGGCGAGCGCCACTGCTATCTGCTCGACCGCCCGGCCTGGGGCCGCGAGCTGCGCGCCGACAAGGTCTTCCATGTGTCGCCGTTCTGCCGCGTCGAGGGCGCCTACCGCTTCCGCTTCCTGCGCACGCCCGAGCGCACCGTGGTGCGCATCGACCATGACGACGCCGACGGCCGCGAGCTGATCAGCACCAGCGTCAGCGGCCACCTGGAGCCGCTGACGCCCGAGGCGCTGCACCGCGCCTGGACCGCCCACCCGCTGCTGACGCTGGGCGTGATGGCGCGCATCCACTGGCAGGCGCTGCAGCTGTGGTGGCGCCGTGTTCCCTTCTTCCACAAGCCGGTGCCGCCTGCGGCACTGGTGAGCCGATGAGACCTACCGAGCGAGACCTTCGATGAACCAGCCCGTCCGTTCCGCCGCGCTGCCCGGCCTGCCGCTGCGCCCGTCCGTGTCCTCGTCGACCCCGACCGAGATGCTGCTGCCCCGGGGTGCCAGCGCCGCCACCCGCACCGTGCTGGGCCTGCTCAAGCGCATCGAGCACGGCACGCTCGATCTGCGCTGGCCTGACGGCTCGCACCTGCGCCTGGGCTCGGGCCTGGAGCCGCGCGCCACGCTGGTGGTGCACGACCAGAAGGTGTTCACGGCCGCGCTGAAGTCCGGCGACATCGGCTTTGCCGAGGCCTTCATCGCCGGCGACTGGGACACCGACGACCTGCCGGCGCTGCTGCGCCTGCTGCTGCTCAACCGCGAGGCGATCGAGCGGCTGATCTTCGGCGGCTGGTGGGGCTCGCTGCTGCACCGGCTGCAGCACTGGCGCAACCGCAACAGCCGCGAGGGCAGCCGCCGCAACATCCACGCGCACTACGACCTCGGCAACGCGTTCTACCGTCTGTGGCTCGATGCCACGATGAACTACTCGAGTGCCTGGTTCGACGGCGATCACGGCCGTGCGCTGTCCGAGGCGCAGGACGCCAAGGTGGCTCGCGCGCTGGCCGAGGCCGGCGTGCAGCCGGGCAGCCGGGTGCTGGAGATCGGCTGCGGCTGGGGTGCGGTGGCCGAGGCGGCGGCGCGGCGCGGCGCGCACCTGACCGGCGTGACGCTGTCGACCGAGCAGCTCGCCTGGGCCCAGGAGCGCCTGGCGCGCCAGGGCCTGGGCGGGCAGGCCGAGCTGCGGCTGCAGGACTACCGCGACATCGCCGACGCGCCCTTCGACGCGCTGGTGTCGATCGAGATGTTCGAGGCGGTCGGGCGCGCCTACTGGCCGTCCTACTTCGAGACGGTGGCGCGCAGCCTGAAGCCGGGCGGGCGCGCCTGCATCCAGACCATCACCATCCGCGACGACCTGTTCGACCGCTATGTGCGCTCGACCGACTTCATCCAGCAGTACATCTTTCCCGGCGGCCTGCTGCCGAGCGACCATGAGTTCCGCCTGGCCGCCGGGCGCGCCGGGCTGGAGGTGGAGCGCACGCTGGCCTTCGGGCCGGATTACGCCGAGACGCTGCGGCGCTGGCGCGCCGATTTCCATGCGCAGGCCGAGCAGATCCGCCCGCTGGGCTTCGACCTGCCGTTCATGCGCACCTGGGACTTCTATCTCGCCTACTGCGAAGCGGCCTTCGACACCGGCAACACGAATGTCGTGCAGTACACCCTGAGGCGGCCATGACGACGCGCCGAGTCTGGCTGCGGGCCGCGCCGGCGGCCGCGCTGGGGCTGCTGGCGCCGGTCGCCCGGGCGACCGAACCGCCGGCGGAGGTGCGTGCCGCGCTGCCCGAGCCGCGGCTGCAGGGCACGATGCGCTTTCGCTGGCTCGGGCTGTCGATCTATGACGCCCGGCTGTGGCGGCCTGGCGCGGCCGCGCCGCTGAGCGCCGACGACTACGCCGGCCGCGACTTCGCGCTCGAGCTGATCTACGCCCGGCGCCTGTCGGGCGAGGGCATCGCCGACCGCTCGATCGAGGAGATGCGTCGCCTCGACCGCTTCGACGAGGCCCGCGCCGAGGCCTGGCGCGCGGCGATGCGCGCCGCGTTTCCCGATGTGCAGTCCGGCGAGCGCCTGGTGGGCGTGAACCGGGCGGGCCGGGGCGCACGCTTCCTGCATCAGGGCCGCCCGACCGGCGAGGTGGCCGAGGCCGAGTTCGCACGGCTCTTCTTCGGCATCTGGCTGTCGCCGCGCGGGGCCGAGCCGGCGCTGCGCGCCGCGCTGCTGGGGACAGGCGGATGAGCGCCGCGATCGGCGCCGGCCTGCGCTATGGCGCGCTCGGGCTGCCGCTGGCCTTCGTCGCATTGCCGCTCTATGTGGTGCTGCCCAACCATTACGCCGAGCAGTTCGGCGTGCCGCTGGCGGCGCTGGGCGGGGTGCTGCTGGCGGTGCGATCGCTCGACGCGCTGCTCGATCCGTGGATCGGCCAGCGGGTGGACCGGCTGCTGTCGGGGCCGTTCTCGCGTACGCTGCGCTGGCTGGCGCTGGCGGCGGCGGTGCTGATGCTCGGGCTGACCGGGCTGTTCTTCCCGCTGCCGGCGCTGCGCGGCGAGCTGCCGGCGCTGCTGGCCTGGTGCGCGGCGCTGCTGCTGGCGACCTGTCTGGCCTGGAGCGTGGCCAGCGTGCTGCACCAGGCCTGGGGTGCGCGCCTGGGCGGCGACGACGTCACCCAGGCGCGCCGGGTGGCCTGGCGCGAGGGCGCGGCGCTGGTCGGCGTGGTGCTGGCCAGCGTGCTGCCCTCGCTGGCCGGGCTGCCGGTCAGCCTGACGGTCTTCATCGTGATGCTGGCGCTGGGCGTGCTGGCGCTGGCCCGGGCGGATCGACCGGTGCCCGAGCCCGATCTGCCGGACACCGAGGCGGCCTCGCCCGGACCGTGGCAGCTGCCGGCCTTCCGGCGGCTGCTGGCGGTGTTCATGCTCAACGGCATCGCCAGCGCGGTGCCGGCGACGCTGGTGCTGTTCTTCATCCGCGACCGGCTGCAGCTGCCGCAGTGGGAGGGCGCCTTCCTGGCGAGCTATTTCCTGGCCGGTGCGCTGTCGCTGCCGCTGTGGGTGCGCTCGGTCGGCCGCCTGGGCCTGGTGCGCGCCTGGGGCGCCGGCATGGTGCTGGCGGTGCTGACCTTCTGCGGCGCGGTGCTGCTGGGCGAGGGCGACGGGCGCGGCTTCCTGCTGGTCTGCGTGGCCAGCGGCCTGGCGCTCGGCGCCGATCTGGCGCTGCCGGGTGCGCTGCTGGCGGCGGTGGTGCGGCGCAGCGGCCTGGGCGGCCGGGCGGAAGGGCGCTTCTTCGGCTGGTGGACGGCCGCCTCGAAGCTCAATCTGGCGCTGGCCGCCGGCCTGGCGCTGCCGCTGCTGCAGTGGGCCGGCTACCAGCCGGGCTCGCGCGATCCGCAGGGCCTGGAAATGCTCGGCCTGACCTACGCGCTGCTGCCCTGCGTCTTCAAGCTGATGGCGCTGGCGCTGCTGTGGCGGCTGGCCGGCGCGCTGGCTCCGACATCCCTGCAAGGAGATCCGCGATGACACCCCAGTCCCTTCCGCTGCGCCGCGCCGCCGGCGCCGGCCTGCTCGGCGCGCTGCTGATGCTGGCCGGCTGCGCCTCGCCCGCGGTCGAGCAGTACGCCGCCGAGCAGCCGCGCCTGCTGCTGCGCGAGTATTTCGACGGCCCGATGACCGCGCATGGCGTCTTCACCGACCGCTCCGGCCAGGTCGTGCGCCGCTTCACCGTCAAGCTGGTCGGGCGCTGGAACGGCCCGGAAGGCGTGCTGGAGGAAGATTTCTTCTACAGCGACGGCAAGACCGAGCGCCGCGTCTGGCGCCTGACCGATCACGGCGGCGGCCGCTACACCGGCCGCGCCGACGATGTGGTCGGCGAGGCGCGCGGCCAGGCCGCCGGCAACGCGCTGCGCTGGCAGTACACGCTGGCGCTGCCGGTCGACGGCCGGGTCTGGGAGGTGCAGTTCGACGACTGGATGTTTCTGATGGACGCCGAGCGCAAGGTGATGCTGAACAAGGCGACGATGAGCAAGTTCGGCATCCGTCTGGGCGAGGTCACGCTGGCCTTCCACAAGCCATGAGCAGCGCCGGTCTCAATCCGCGCCTGCGCGACTGGCACGGGCAGGGCGTCTGGATCGTCGGCGCCTCGTCGGGCATCGGCCTGGCGACCGCCGAGGCGCTGGCGGTGGCGGGCGCGCGCGTGGTGGTGTCGGCGCGCAAGGCCGGGCCGCTGCAGGACTTCGCCGCGCGCCACGCCGGTGCGCTGGCGCTGCCGCTCGATGCCTGTGCGCCGGGCGCGCTGGCGGGCGCCGTGCCGCAAGTGCAGGCGCATCTGGGCCGGCTCGATCTGGCGATGTACTGCGCCGGCCACTACACGCCGATGCGCGCCGACCGGCTCGATCTGGAGGAAGCGCTGCGCCATCAGGACATCAATGTCGGCGGCGCCTGGCGGCTGCTCGACGCGGTGCTGCCGGTGCTGCTGGTGCAGCGCACCGGCCATGTCAGCCTGGTGTCGAGCGTGGCCGGCTACCGCGGCCTGCCGATGGCGCTGGCCTACGGGCCGACCAAGGCGGCGCTGACCAGCCTGGCGCAGAGCCTGTGGCAGGACCTGCGGCCGCGCGGGCTGGGCGTGTCGGTGGTCTGCCCCGGCTTCGTGGCCACGCCGCTGACCGCGGGCAACACCCACCCGATGCCGGCGCTCATCTCGCCGGAGGAGGCGGCGCGCCAGATCCTGCGCGGCTGGGCGCGCGGCGAGTTCGAGATCCATTTCCCGAAGCGCTTCAGCCGGGTGATGAAGCTGCTGGGCGGGCTCGGCCTGATCAGCGATCGGGCTGCCTTCGCGCTGCTGCGCCGCACGACCGGGCTTTGAGGCGGGTCGGTCAGCGGCCAGGGCCCGAGGGCGCGCCAGCAGCCCCTTTTTCGTCCTCGTCGTCGGTGTCGTCGTCCGGGCTGTCCGGCGCCTGCTGCTGGCCCTCCGACAGGGTGTGCAGCTGGAAGCGGCCGCTGCGGTCGATCAGCCAGATCTCGTCCCAGCGCACCGTGTCCAGTCCGGCCGGGGGGCGGGGATAGGGCTCGGCGGCGCGGATCAGACGCTCGATCCACGGCAGGACCTCGCGGGCGACCGCGGGCTCGCGGGTGATCTCGATGCGGCTGACCCGCCCGTGGGTGTCGATCGTGGTGCGCACGCCGGCGATCGCATGCAGGAAGGGCGGCAGCAGGCCGTCGTGGATCCGCTCGGGGTGATTCAGGTAGATGTGGCGGGCGCCGTCGATCCGGTAGGCCGCCTCGGTGGTGGCCATCGTCGCCAGCGCAGGGCGGGGCGTGCGCGAAGGCGGCGCCGTGTCGAACTGGGCAAGGGCTGGCAGGGTGATGCCGATCAGCAGCCCTGCCAGCCAGCCTTTCTTTCCCCGCAACCGTGACGAGGGCTCGCCCGGGCTTTCGATGGTCTGGCGCCGGCCTCGGTCCGAGTCCGGCGGGGTCAGTCTAGCGGGGGCAGGATGGGCTCTGGCGTGCATAGTGCGCGAAGCGTCGAGGGCGGCGGCGCGCTCAGCGCATCCAGCCCTTGCGGCGGAAATACACCAGCGGTGCGGCGATCGACAGCGCCATCAGGCCGAGCGCCAGCGGATAGCCCCAGCGCGAGCTCAGCTCGGGCATGTGCTGGAAGTTCATGCCGTAGACGCTGGCGATCAGCGTCGGCGGCAGCATCGCCACCGAGGCCACCGAGAAGATCTTGATGATCTTGTTCTGGTTGATGTTGATGAAGCCGACGGTGGCATCCATCAGGAAGTTGATCTTGTCGAAGAGAAACGCGGTGTGGCTGTCGAGCGAGTCGATGTCGCGCATGATCTGGCGTGCCTCCTCGAACTGCTCCGCGTTGAGGAGCCGGCTGCGCATCATGAAGCTGACGGCGCGGCGGGTGTCCATCACGTTGCGGCGGATGCGGCCGTTCAGATCCTCCTGGTGCGCGATGGCCGACAGCGCCTCGGCGGCGGCATGGTCGTCCACCTCCTGCTTGAGCACCCGCGCGCTGACCTTTTCCAGCGCGTCGTAGATGCCCTCCAGCGCATCGGCCGAGTATTCCGCGTCGGCGTCGTAGAGCTTGAGCAGCACATCCTTGGCGTCCTCGATCATCGCCGGGATGCGCCGTGCGCGCAGTCGCAGCAGCCGGAACACCGGCAGATCCTCCGCATGGACCGAGAACAGCACGCCGTCCTTCAGGATGAAGGCCACGCGCACGTTGCGCGGCGTCTCGCCGTCATCGATCAGGAAGTCGGAGCGGATGTGCAGTTCGCCGTTGTCCTCCTCGTAGAAGCGGGCGGACTCCTCGAGGTCGTCGTCGACGATGTCGTCGGGAATCGTCAGGCCGAAGCGCCCCAGGATCCAGCCTTTCTCGATGGGCGTGGGGGCTTCCAGATCGACCCAGACCGGCGACACATGGGCCAGCGCGTCCGGCTGGTCGACCTCTTCCTGGAACAGACGGCCGCTGGCCAGCGTGAAGACGTTGAGCATCGGGAACGGCGCGCGCAGGGGAGTTCAGGGCGAACCGATTATTGCACCGTCGCAGGATGCGGGCCTGAATGAGCGCAAACCCGGAGATTAATCCCGTTCTCGCGGTACCAGCGCAATTCCACACAGTGCCTGCAGGGTGTGATGACCCGGGCTTGTCAGCCTTTCATGAAAGGGTCACACTGAATCCAAGCCAGACATCAAGAGCAAGAGGCAAAGACCTACGGATTCCTTCCGCCTGCGAGAAACCCGCCGCCATGTGCAGCGCTCTCTCCAGGCCGTTTTCCCGACAACGACAGCATCTTCCCACCCCTACCTCTCGAAAGGAGGCCACATGAATCTGACGATCAGCGGTCATCATCTGGAAGTCACCCCGGCTCTGCGCGAGTATGTGCTCACCAAGCTCGACCGCGTGACCCGACACTTCGATCAGGTGGTGGACGTCAACGTGCTGCTCACCGTGGAGAAGAACAAGGAGAAGGAGCGTCGTCAGCGTGCCGAGGTCACGCTGCATGTGAAGGGCCGCGACATCTTTGTTGAGAGTTCGCACGAGGATCTGTATGCCGCGATCGACCAATTGATGGACAAGCTCGACCGACAGGTCGTCCGCCACAAGGACAAACTTCAGAACCACCACCACGTATCGCCGAAGCGAAGCACTGCTTTCACCGAGGCCGTCTGAGGCCTGTTCACCTGCCGCGGCAGGTATCGCGACCCCTGCCGGGTCGCACGGAAGACGGCCCCTCGAAGGGGCCGTCGCCACTTCTGCGATCGACCTGAAAAGCGAAATCTGCTCATTTGGCCGATCCTTGCGGCCTTCTGACTGCCCTCTGACTGCGTCCGCGATACAACATGACGCCCTTGGTCCTGCATCTGCCCCGTCGGGGTGCGCGCAAGCTGTGCGGCACTTCCTATAATCGGTCCCCCGAACACACCTGACTGCGCGTTTGCGACGGCCTCCAGCCCGAGTCGGCGCCCGATCCCGATGAACCGTCTCGCCGCGATCCTTCCCGCCGGCAATGTGCTGGTCAACGTGGACGCTTCCAGCAAGAAGCGCGCGTTCGAGCAGGCGGGCCTGCTCTTCGAGAACCAGCAGGCCATTGCCAGGGCCACCGTCTCCGACAACCTGTTCGCGCGCGAACGGCTCGGCTCCACCGGGCTTGGCCATGGCGTCGCGATCCCTCACGGCCGCATCAAGGGGCTGAAGAATCCGCTGGCGGCCGTGATCCGTCTGGCGCAGCCGATCGGCTTCGAGGCGCCTGACGACGAGCCGGTCAGCCTGCTGATCTTCCTTCTGGTGCCCGAGGCTGCGACACAGCGCCATCTCGAGATCCTGTCCGAGATTGCCGAACTGCTGTCCGACCGGGACCTGCGCGAGCGCCTGAAGACCGAAGAGGATCCGGCGCGGCTGCATGAGCTGATTTCCCGCTGGGAGCCGATGCGCTCGGTGGCCTGAGTTGAAACCGACCGTCATCAGCGCCGAGGCGCTGTTCGATGCGCATCGCTCCTCGCTGAAGTGGGAGTGGATCGCCGGTCATGCGCATCCTGAGCGCCGTTTCGACGAGGTCGCCGTCCGCGACGCCCAGTCCGCGGCCGACCTGGTCGGCTATCTGAACTACATCCATCCCTACCGGGTGCAGATCGTCGGCCGTCGCGAGGTCGGCTATCTGCAGGAGTCCGACAGCGAGACGCAGGAGCGGCGCATCTCGCGCATCGTGGCGCTCGAGCCGCCGGTGCTGGTGGTGGCCGATGGCTGCACCCCGCCCGACCGCCTGGTGGCGATGTGCGAGCGCGCCGACATTCCGCTGTTCTGCACCCAGGATTCGGCTGGCCATGTCATCGACGTGCTGCGCGGCTTTCTCGGCCAGCACTTCGCCGAGCGCACCTCGCGGCATGGCGTCTTCATGGACATTCTCGGCCTGGGCGTGCTGCTGACCGGCGAGTCCGGCCTGGGCAAGAGCGAGCTGGGGCTGGAGCTGATCTCGCGCGGTCACGGCCTGGTGGCCGATGATGTGGTCGACCTGTTCCGCGTCTCGCAGTCGGCGATCGAGGGGCGCTGCCCGGAGCTGCTGCGCGACCTGCTCGAAGTGCGCGGCATCGGCCTGCTCGACATCAAGGCGATCTTCGGCGAGACCGCAGTGCGCCGCAAGATGCGGCTGAAGCTGATCGTGCACCTGGTGCGCAAGGAGACGCTCGAGCGCGACTTCGAGCGCCTGCCCTACGAGCCGCTGCACGAGACGGTGCTGGGTGTGCCGGTGCGCAAGGCGGTGATCGCGGTCGATGCCGGGCGCAACCTGGCGGTGCTGGTCGAGGCTGCGGTGCGCAACACGGTGCTGCAGCTGCGCGGCATCGACACCTACAAGGAATTCATCAAGCGCCACCGCGAGCTGATGGAGCGCGGCGACCAGGGACTGTGAGCGCCAGAGCGCTCACGGCCCGCATCACTTGATGCTGCGGTGCGGGCAGGCGTCCTTGGTGCAGTGCGCGTACAGCGCCAGCGTGTGCTCCTGCAGCGTGAAGCCGCGCTCCTGGGCGACCATGCGCTGGCGCGACTCGATCTGCGGATCGAAGAATTCCTCGACATGGCCGCAGTCCAGGCAGACCAGATGGTCGTGGTGCTGGCCCTCGTTGAGCTCGAAGACCGACTTGCCGCTCTCGAAGTGGTTGCGGCTCAGGATGCCGGCCTGCTCGAACTGCATCAGCACCCGGTACACGGTGGCCAGGCCGATGTCCGAGCCTTCGCTGAGCAGGATCTTGAAGACATCCTCGGCTGTCATGTGGCGCTGCTGGGCGCGCTGGAAGATGTCGAGGATCTTGATGCGCGGCAGGGTGGCCTTCAGGCCCGAGCTCTTGAGTTCTTCCGCGTTGGTCATGGGGTCGCCTGTGTCGTGCAGGCCTCGGTGGCCTCGCTAGAATCCTCGGATCATATCGGGATGCGCCTATCCCGTCTCTCGTCGGTCTCCTCCACCCAAAACGACATGGCTGCTCTGTCCCGCCTTTTTCGTCCCGCCCTGGCCGTCGTGGTGCTTGCCGCGGGAGCGGGGTGTTCGACCATCTCGTCCGACGGTCGCCTGCTCGGTCTGGTCACGCCCTACCGGATGGAAGTCGTCCAGGGCAATGTGGTCACCCGGGAAATGGTCGCGCAGCTGCGCCCCGGGCTGAGCCGTGACCAGGTGCGGCAGCTGCTCGGCTCGCCGCTGCTGACCGATGTCTTCCACGGCGACCGCTGGGACTATGTCTTCACGATCCGCCGCCAGGGGACCGAGCCGCAGCAGCGCCGGGTGACGGTCTTCTTCGATGGCGACCGGCTGAACCGCTTCGATGCCGGCGAGGCGCCGAGCGAGCGCGAGTTCGTCGACTCGATCAACGTCTCCCCGCCGAAGCCGCGCCGCACGCCGCTGGAGCTCGACGAGCAGCAGCTGCGCGCGATCGCGCCCCCGAAACCCACGCGCGCCGCCGCGCTGGTGCCGGGCACCGCCGCCAGCGGGCCCGCCCGTTCCTATCCTCCGCTCGAGACCGTTTCCCGATGAACGCTTCCGCTTCTTCCGCCGACGCCCGCCTGCGCGTCGCCATTGCCGGCTGCACCGGCCGCATGGGCCACATGCTGATCGAGGCGGTGCTGGCCTCCGACGACTGCGTGCTCGCCGGCGCGCTCGACCGCGAGGGCAGCCCGGCCGTCGGCCAGGACGCCACCGCCTTCCTGGGCAGGCTCAGCGGCGTGAAGATCGCCTCCGACCTGCGCGAGGGTCTGAAGAACGCCGACTGCCTGATCGACTTCACCCGCCCCGAAGGCACGATGGCGCATCTGGCGGTCTGCCGCGAGCTGGGCGTCAAGCTGGTGATCGGCACGACCGGCTTCAGCGGCGAGGAGAAGGCCGAGATCGGCGCGACCGCGAAGGACATCGCGATCGTGATGGCGCCGAACATGAGCGTCGGCGTCAATGTCGTGCTGCGCCTGCTCGACACCGCGGCGCGGGCGCTGAAGGAAGGCTACGACATCGAGATCGTCGAGGCCCATCACCGCCACAAGGTCGACGCGCCCAGCGGCACCGCGCTGAAGATGGGCGAGGTCGTCGCCGCCGCGATCGGCCGCGACCTGAAGGAATGCGCGGTCTACGGCCGCGAAGGCGTCACCGGCGAGCGCGATCCCAGCACCATCGGCTTTGCCACCGTGCGCGGCGGCGATGTGGTCGGCGACCACACCGTGATGTTCATGGGCACCGGCGAGCGCATCGAGATCACCCACAAGTCCAGCAGCCGCGCCACCTACGCCCAGGGCAGCCTGCGTGCGGTGCGCTTCCTGGCCGGTCGGGCCAGCGGCCTGTACGGCATGGACGACGTGCTCGGCTTCTGAGCCGGCGCCACGGACCTCGCGCGTGAACACGCTCGCTCAGATCTGGTCGGCGGGCGACGCCGTGTCGCGGGCGGTGGCGCTGCTGCTGCTGGCGATGTCGGTGTCGGCCTGGGTGGTGATCCTGTGGAAGGCCTGGGTGCTGACGCGGGTCCGTGCCGATCTGGCCCGCGCGGTGCCGGCCTTCTGGGCCGCGCCCGATCTGCAGGCCGGACGCGAGCGCCTGGCCACGCTCGACCGCGAGCGGGTGCTGCTGCCCGCGCTCGAGGCCGCGTTGCAGCGCCCCGAGGCCGGCACGCTCGACGCCGGCAGCGAGGACGAATCGCGCCTGACCCGCCGGCTGCGCGACGCGCTGCACCGGGCGCTGGCACAGCTGCAGTCGGGCCAGGTGCTGCTGGCCTCGGTGGGCAGCACCGCGCCCTTCGTCGGCCTGTTCGGCACGGTCTGGGGCATCTACCACGCGCTGGTGGGCCTGTCCGCGGGCGGCTCGATCAGTCTGGACAGGGTGACCGGCCCGGTCGGCGAGGCGCTGATCATGACCGCCGCCGGCCTGGCGGTGGCGATTCCGGCGGTGCTGGCCTACAACCTGTTCGGCAAGCAGGTCGCCTCGTGCGAGGCCGATCTGGAGGGCTGGGCGCACGACCTGCGCGAGATGGCGCTGCAGCGCGCCCGCCGGGAGGTCTGAGATGGCTTTCGGCCGCCTCGAGCGCCGCAGGGCCGATGCGCCGATCAGCGACATCAACATGACGCCGCTGATCGACGTGATGCTGGTGCTGCTGGTGATCTTCATGATCACCGCGCCGCTGATGACCTCCAGCCTGAAGCTGGAGCTGCCCGAGGCCGAGGGCGCGCAGCCCACCGAGCAGGCGCCCGAGGCGATCCGGCTGTCGCTGCAGGCCAATGGCGCGCTCTACTGGGGCGAGGAGCGTCTGGAGGCCGACGCCTTCGAGCGCCGGCTGACCGAGGTGGGCCGCCGCCCCGGCGAGCGGCCCGAGGTGATGCTGCGCGCCGACCAGTCGGTGGCCTATGGCCGGGTGGCCGAGCTGATCGGCCAGCTGCAGCAGGCCGGGCTGAACCGGATCGCCTTCGTGACCGAGCGCGCGGGCGCGCGATAATCCCCGGATTCCTCGCCGAGCCGCTGGCCGGACTGCTTGTCCGGCGGGCACGGCGCCGCGGCCCTTTTGCCGCCCCGAGTCCTCCCGCGCCCATGAGCCTCCAAGACCGCTACGATCCCGCCGCCGTCGAAGCCGCCGCCCAGTCCGCCTGGACCGCCGCCGATGCCTACCGCGTCACCGAAGACGCGAGCCGCCCCAAGTTCTACGCCTGCTCGATGCTGCCGTACCCGAGCGGCAAGCTGCACATGGGCCATGTGCGCAACTACACCATCAACGACATGCTGGCGCGCCAGCTGCGCATGCGCGGCTTCAACGTGCTGATGCCGATGGGCTGGGACGCCTTCGGCCTGCCGGCCGAGAACGCGGCGCTGAAGAACGCCGTGCCGCCCGAGAAGTGGACGCGCGAGAACATCGCCTACATGAAGGGCCAGATGCAGGCCATGGGTCTGGCGATCGACTGGTCGCGCGAGGTCGCCACCTGCGACCCCGAGTACTACAAGTGGAACCAGTGGCTGTTCCTGAAGATGCTGGAGGCCGGCATCGCCGAGCGCCGCACCCAGACTGTCAACTGGGATCCGGTCGACCAGACCGTGCTGGCCAACGAGCAGGTCATCGACGGCCGCGGCTGGCGCTCGGGCGCGCTGGTCGAGAAGCGCGAGATCCCCGGCTACTACCTGAACATCGTCAAGTACGCCGACGAGCTGCTGGGCGCGGTGGCCGATCCGCAGGACCCGAACTACCTGTCGGGCTGGCCCGAGCGCGTGCGCCTGATGCAGGAGAACTGGATCGGCAAGAGCGCCGGCGTGCGCTTCGCCTTCCCGCACGAGATCAGGGGCGCGGACGGCGCGCTGATCCAGGACGGCAAGCTCTATGTCTTCACGACCCGCGCCGACACGGTCATGGGCGTGACCTTCTGCGCCGTCGCGCCCGAGCACCCGCTGGCCGCGCACGCCGCGGCCACCAACCCGGCGCTGGCCGCCTTCATCGCCGAATGCGCCCAGGGCGGCACGACCGAAGCCGAACTCGCCACGCAGGAAAAGAAGGGGCTGCCCACCGGCCTGTTCGTCACCCATCCGCTGACCGGCGCGCAGGTCGAGGTCTGGGTCGGCAACTACGTGCTGATGAGCTACGGCGACGGCGCCGTGATGGGCGTGCCGGCGCATGACGAGCGCGATTTCGCGTTTGCGAAGAAGTACGGCATCGAGATCAAAGATGTTGTGAAACCTAGGTGGGTTGCTCAGTTTTATGCACCGGATGCCCCGGCGAAAGACACACCGCATTTTTCGACCGCAGCATGGAGTGAGTGGTACGCGACTAAAAACGGCGAGTGTGTGAACTCCGGTGAGCTGGATGGCCTGAGCTACAGCGAGGCCGTATCCAAGGTGGCTGAACTCCTTGGCGCCAAGGGCCTGGGCGAGAAGAAGATCACCTGGCGCCTGCGCGACTGGGGCATCAGCCGCCAGCGCTACTGGGGCACGCCGATCCCGATCATCCACTGCGAGAGCTGCGGCCCGGTGCCGGTCCCCGAGAAGGATCTGCCGGTGGTGCTGCCGATCGACTGCGTGCCGGACGGCTCGGGCAATCCGCTCAAGAAACGCACCGACTTCCTGAACGTCGCCTGCCCCTGCTGCGGCCAGCCCGCGCAGCGCGAGACGGACACGATGGACACCTTCGTGGACTCGTCGTGGTACTTCATGCGCTACTGCGACGCGCGCAACGACCAGAAGATGGTCGCGGAGGGCACCGACTACTGGATGCCGATGGACCAGTACATCGGCGGCATCGAGCACGCGATCCTGCACCTGCTGTATGCGCGCTTCTGGACCAAGGTCATGCGCGACCTGGGCCTGGTGAAGGCCAACGAGCCCTTCACCAAGCTGCTGACGCAGGGCATGGTGCTCAACCACATCTACTCGCGCCGCACCGAGAAGGGCGGCATCGAGTACTTCTGGCCGCACGAGGTCGAGAACGTGCTGGATGCCGGCGGCAAGGTGGTCGGCGCCAGGCTGAAGGAAGCCAAGGGCGACCTGCCCGCCGGCACCGCGATCGACTACCAGGGCGTGGGCACCATGTCCAAGTCGAAGAACAACGGCGTCGACCCGCAGGAGCTGATCAACCGCTATGGCGCCGACACCGCGCGCCTGTTCGTGATGTTCGCGGCGCCCCCGGAGCAGACGCTGGAGTGGAACGAGTCGGCCGTCGAGGGCGCGCACCGCTTCATCAAGCGCATCTGGGCCTTCGCGTTCAAGAACGAGACGGTGCTGACCGGCGCGCCGGCCGAGGTGCCGGGCGAACTGTCCGCAGAGGCCAAGGCGCTGCGCCGCGAGGTCCATCTGGTGCTGCGCCAGGTGAGCCACGACTTCGAGCGCATGCAGTACAACACCGTCGTCTCCGGCGGCATGAAGCTGCTCAACGCGCTGGAAGGCTACCGGCATGACGGCAGCGCCGGCTCCGCCGCGGTGCTGCGCGAGGGCTTCTCGGTGCTGCTGCGCGCGCTCTATCCGGCCTGCCCGCACATCACCTGGAAGCTCTGGGCCGACCTGGGCTACGCCGCCGCGCAGGGCGACCTGCTCGACACCGCCTGGCCGGCGGTGGTCGAGGCCGCGCTGGTGCAGGACGAGATCGAGCTGGTGCTGCAGGTCAACGGCAAGACGCGCGGCGCCATCAAGGTGCCGGCCGGCGCCGACAAGGCCGCGATCGAGGCCACCGCCGCCGCCAGCCCCGAGGTCGAGAAGTTCTCGGAAGGCCGCACGCCCAAGAAGATCATCGTCGTGCCGGGCCGCCTGGTGAACGTGGTGGTCTGAGGCCGTGATGCACCGCCCGTCACGCCGCCGTCTGCTGGGGGCTGCTGCGCTGGCCGCAATGCTGGCGGGCTGCGGCTTCCAGCTGCGCCGCCCGCCGGAGCTGGCCTGGAAGCGCATCTTCCTGTCGGGCTTTTCCGAAGACTCGGCGCTGGCCGACGAGCTGCGCCGCCAGCTGCGCGCCAGCCCCGGCGTGACGGTGGCCGACACGCCGGCCGATGCCGACCTGATCGTCGAGTCGCTGCAGGACAGCAGCGAGCATCTGGTGGCTGCCACCACCTCGACCTCGCAGATCTCGGAGATGACGCTGCGCGCACGGCTGCGCTTCCGGGTGCGCACCCCGGCCGGGCGCGAGCTGATCGTACCGACCGAGCTGGCCCAGACCCGCGACATGAGCTACAGCGAGCGCAATGCGCTGGCCAAGCAGCACGAGGCCGCGCTGCTGTTCCGCTCGATGCATGCCGACCTGGCGATGCAGGTGCTGCGCCGGCTGACGGCGCTCGAGCCAAGCTGAGGTTGGCCCATCTCGCACTTCACTCTAGCGCGTCGGCAGAGCCTCGATCAGTATGACGATCACCGAGAGCGCTAGCAGCCCTGCCATCACCCGGTTGAAGAGCGCCACATTACCGCTGAACCGCGCCACCTGCGCACCGACTACCACCCAGGTCGCTAACGACGCCGCGCAGATCAGGTAGAAGATCGCCGAGAAGGTCGCGAGCCTCACCATGTAGTCGCCATGCGGCGCAACGTAGATCGTGATCGCCGAGAGTGAGACGATCCACGCCTTGGGATTGAGCGCCTGCGTCACCAGGCCAGTAGCGAAACCCGGGCGCGGTCGCTGCATTTTCTCAAAGCACAGATCGCCGGAGTCGGCTGCAATCCGCCAGGCGAGATAGAGCATATAGGCCGCGCCCGAGAGGCTCATCGCCAGCGAGAAGCGCTCAATCAGGTTCAGGATCGCCTGAAGGCCCATTCCTAGCCCGACGAGGATCGCGACAAAGCTTGTGGTGGCGCCCAGCACATAGGGCAGACTGAGCCAAATGCCGAAACGAGCGCCTGACATTGCCGAAAGCACGTTGACCGGCCCCGGCGTGGCAGAAGTGGCCAACGCAAAGAGCGCCATCGGCAGGGCGGCATCGCTGAAGATCATAGGTCTGTGTCCTTCACTTCGCCGGAGCCACCGAACCAGATCTTGTGCTGCAGATCGACAGCGTAATACTTCTTGGCCTGCACGGTACCATCGAGGGCATAGCCCGAATGCTTCTCCCAATAGCCTAGTCCGTTGACCCGTGTCACTTCGAGCGAGCGCAGCGCCTTGACGCACTTGTAGTTGAAGAGCCCAAAATCTATGAGGCGCAGCGGAAATCCGGTCTCGATCGTCAATGGGGCGTCGTCGACTTCATAGGCAAGGATCGCATCGCGCATGATCGCGCTTTGCAAATGAATCGTGGTGTCATAGCGGCCCTTGTCAGTGCCGTTGCTGAGTTGGCGCAGATAGAGTGACGGATCGGTCAGATCGACCCCGGCCAGCGCCAGCACGTCGCGCAGCAGAACGCCGAACCAGTGCCGCTTTATCGTCCAGAGGCAGACACAAACGGTGCGGCGATGGTGGAAAGCCGCGGGTAGCGCCCGAATCGCAGCCAGATCGAGCGAGAGCGGATGCGCCACCAGGCCCATCACGTCGAGCCGCCACTGGACCGGGTCGATCGGTGCCGGCCCCTCCTGAAAATAGCGCAGTGAGCTCGGCTTCTTCTCAAGGAAGGGCGTCTTTCGGTTCAGGGTATCAGTTGTCCTCATCAGGGGCCTCCAGCGGCCAGACTACGCAGCGCAGGCCGGTGATGTTGTCGCGAAGCGTAGGGGCGTAGTAATCGCGGCTCGCGCAGCGCAGCGCGTCCTCGTCATGAAGTCCCGAACCGCCGCGCAAGACATGCGGATCGTCCTCGCGCGTCGTGAACAGCGGATCGGGGTCACCACGGTCCCATTCATAGTTGTTCGAGGCGTTGTCAAGGCACCATTCGCCGACATTGCCTGCCATATCGCGGCACCCGGACGCTGCGAAGTTCAACGGCAGCCCCTCAACCGGGGTGCCGCGTCGTCGCAACTCTTGGGGTTCGCAACCAGGCGCGAAATTGGCGTGCTCGTGTGTCGGGCCGGCATCACCCCAGGGATAAGTCCGCCCGCCAAGGCCAGCCGCATATTCCCATTGGGCCTCGGTGGGCAGCGTCTTGCCGACGAAAGCGGCATAGGCGCGAGCCTCCCACCAGCTGATGCCCGTCACCGGCAGATCGGGATCGTTCCAGTTTGAATCCGCCCAGTAGTTGGGCGCCTGCAGGCCATGATCCCGGACGAAGCGCCAGCCGACTTTGGTCCAGAAGCGAGGAGTGCAGTAGCCGCCTTCGGCTATGAAGCGGGCAAACTGTGCGTTGGTGACCGGCAGGCGGTCGATCAAGTAGGGGCTGAGTGGGACCCTGCGTACCGGGCTTTCGTTCGGGAATCGCGCCGACCCACGGGTAAAGCCCGCGGTGTGCAGGAGAATCATGTTGGGCCAAAGGGCTTCGAGCGTGCTCATGATCTCACCGCAGGAGTGCGAGCTGACCCACCAGCTTGTTCACGGTCTTCTTGGGCCCGCATAGCAGAAGCCCTCTTACGCCCTGATCGCCGATGGCCAGCGAGCGCAGCTTGCGGCTGTAGTCGTCGTAATCCTTCGTGGTCAGCGCCGCCGTTCCGAAGGGTACCAACAGATCGAGATCGCCCGCCGTCAGGAAAATGTCTCGCAGCACCGATTCGTCCGCGCTCAGGATCGGTACCGGAATTGTGGTGATCCCGGGCAGTTCGCAGCCATCGGCGGTAATGACCGGGCCGCCCACCAACTCGGGGCAATAGCGTCCGAGGCTCATGCCCAGTACTGCTGCGATATTGGCCTTGAGGCCTGTGGGCAGGGTATCGAGCAGGAGGATGACAGATTTCGTGTCCATGGCTCAGTGTTCTTTGCTGGCAAAGACGGTCCAGAGCATGGGGATCGTCTGGATGACGACGTCGAGTGTCTTGAGTCCGACGAGATCGGCCGCGATCCGCGTCGTCAGGCAGGCTCGGGCTTTGCCTTCGGCAACCAGTGCGGCCGCTTGATGGGTCGAATCCGCATCGAGAATCGTGACGTTGGGACGAGCAGCGAGATGGGCGATCAGGTGCTGCGGCGCCGGGTGGCTGGCAATCGTGACGTCGGCGTCGTCAAGGGCGTCATCGTCGAAGGCAGCGACGACGTAGGCCGGGGTGTCTTTGAAGAAGGCTCCGATCGGACTCAGCGCGTGCGAGATGTAGAACCGATTGATCGATGCGTAGGCATTCGCAACAACGAGGGCGCTGTCGCGCGGGGCAGAACGGACGGCATCCGCGGCATCCTCGTAGGTCGGGAAGAGCAGGATGCTCGACGGGTACGTCTTGGCAAAGTGAACTGCCGCCGTATAGGAACTGGTTCCGTTTGAGCCGAGCGTGGCGACTCTTCGGCTTGCCGCATTGCTGCGAGCCATGAATTGATCGAAAGCCTGATTGAAAAGCATCGATGTCCTCTGCTGATGTTGTTCAGGTCCAACCCTAGTGCATGGTTGGGGGGGCAGGATTGGACAAAATTCAGACTGCTCGCCGGCCTAACGGCGGTGATGCTGCGCCGGGTTTGCCGCTGTCGTCGGCCGTGAGTACGCGCACTCGCTCGCGCAATGCGAGCTGAATGACGCGCTCGGCCTTGCCGTGGGTTTGCGATTGGTCGGCCCGAGAGAACTTTTGGGCGATGTATCGCTCGGTATGCTGCAGCGAAGGCCGCAGAGCGGTAGGAAGCCTGCCGTGGCAGGACTTGTTACCCGCAGCCGGGCTCTGTTGCACAAAGCCCGCCGTTGCTGCTCGTAGACTGAGCCGGTGAGCAAAGCCAAGAAGCGCCGGACGAAGTACCGCACGACGAACTGGAAGACCTACAACGCGGCGCTGAAGGCGCGAGGCGCGGTGACGCTGTGGCTGGACCGGGACATGCAGTGGCTGGCAGCGCCCTCGGGCAAGCGTGGCCGCCAGCAGACCTTCTCGGACGCGGCGATCCAGTTCTGCCTGAGCATCAAGGGCCTGTTCAGGCTGGCCCTGCGGCAGACGCTGGGGCGGGTGGAGAGCCTGCTGAGGCTGGCGGGGCTGGACTGGCCGGTGCCGGACTACAGCACGGAGTGCCGGTGGCAGAAGACGCTGCAGGTCGAGATCGGCTATCGGCCCGGCGCGCAGCCCTTGCAGCTGCTGGTCGACAGCACCGGGATCCAGTTCCTGGGCGAAGGCGAATGGAAGCGCAGGAAGCACGGGGCCGAGTACCGGCGCGAGTGGCGCAAGGTGCATCTGGGCATCGACGCGCAGACGCTGGAGATCCGGGCGGTCGAGGTCACCGGCAACACGATGGGCGACGCGCCGATGCTGCCGGAGCTGCTGGCACAGATTCCGCCTGAAGAGGCGATCGCCAGCGTCTGCGCCGATGGCGCCTACGACACGCGAGCCTGCCGGGACGCGATTGCCCTGCGCGGGGCGCAGGCGGTGTCCTCCGCGCAAGAACGCCAGCCTGTGGTGCCAGCCCAGCCCGGACGCCGAGTCTCGCAATGAAGCGGTGCGTGCGTGCAGCCGGCTGGGCAGACGGATCTGGAAGACCTGGAGCGGCTACCACCGGCGCAGCCTGGCGGAGACCAAGATGCACTGCCTCAAGCGCCTGGGCGAGCGGGTCACGGCGCGCACCTTCGCGCGTCAGGTGGTGGAGCTGCATGTGCGCGTGGCCCTGCTCAACCGCTTCGGTCAGATCGGCCGGGCGCAGACCGTGCCGGTGGCCGCCGTGGCATGAGTCCGTCTGGGGCAGGGGTCCTGGCGTCTGTGGGCCGCTTTGTGCAACAGAGCCCCGCAGCCGGCTAGACTTCTCTTTGTCTCAGGGCGGATTTATGACCAAGAACCAGTTGCACGTACTGACACGCCTGTGCGGCATCGAGCTCTTCGAGGCCAACGAAACCCGACAGTCCTATGGCAAGCACGCCCACGGCAGCTTCGCGATCGGGTCGATCATCCTGGGCGTCGGCGGCTACTGGTGCCGCGGCACGCACTATGTTCTGCCGCGCCACACCTTGACCTTGATGAACCCGGATGAGCCGCACACCGGCTACGCGGTAGGTAGTTCCTTGCGGTACAAGATGCTCTACGTTCCCGAAGAAGCGGTGGACGCGCTGCTCGATCCCGGGCCACTGCGCGGATTTTCGGAGATCAATCCCATTGACCGTGGGAACATGACAGCGCTGGCGTTACAGGAACTGGCGAGCTTGCTTAAACGGGGCGGCGTTCCGGGTGCAGCAATGCAAACTGACGAGTTGCTGGTCGGCCTGCTCGCGCAGACGTTCCAGCACCATGGCCGACAGGAACTGCGCGGCCCCGGACGGGAGCCGCAGGCGATCCGCCGAATCGTCGAACGGATCGACGCGCATGTGGATACCTGCACGGGCGAAGACCTGACGATCGCCGACCTCGCATCCGAGGTAGGACTCAACCCCAACTACATGATCCAAAGCTTCACTGCAGTTCGGGGTATCTCGCCGCATGCCTATCTGATTTCGCGCAAGATCTGCCGTGCGAAAACGATGATCACCGGGGGGATGCGCTCGCTTGACGTGGCGCTGGAGCTGGGCTTCTACGACCAAGCGCACTTTATCCGCTCTTTCCGCAGGGTACTGGGGATAACGCCAGGCGCGCTGGTGATCCACTGACGCCGTGCAACTGCAGCGTGTTGTTCAACACTTGCTGGCTACACTCGCTCCACCATGCAGATCCGCGCCGACCAACTCCCCGCCGCCCTGGCCAAGGGCCTGCGCCCGCTCTATGTCATCCACGGCGACGAGCCGCTGCTGGCGCAGGAGGCGGCCGACGCGGTGCGCGCCGCCGCGCGTGCGGCCGGCTGCAGCGAGCGCACGGTGCATACCGTCGCCGGCGGTCATTTCGACTGGGCCGGCCTGCTGGGCGATGCCGGCGCGCTGAGCCTGTTCGCCGAGCGCCGGCTGATCGAGATCCGCATTCCCTCCGGCAAGCCGGGCAAGGACGGCTCCGAGGCGCTGCAGCGCTATGTCGAGCAGATCGGCGACGACGACATCACGCTGGTGCTGCTGCCGCGCCTGGACCGCACCCAGCTCGGCAGCGCCTGGTTCGGCGCGCTCGACGGCGCCGGGCTGGCGGTGCGGGTCGATCCGGTCGAGCGCCGCGCGCTGCCGGTCTGGATCGCGCAGCGCCTGGCGCAGCACGGTCTGCGGGTCGAGGACGGCGCGGCCGGCCAGCAGGCGCTGGCCTTCTTCGCCGACCGGGTCGAGGGCAATCTGCTGGCGGCCCATCAGGAGATCGCCAAGCTGGCGCTGCTGCACGCGCCGGCCGATCCGCGCGGCGCGCCCGCGGTGCTGGCGCGCGAGCAGATCGAGGCGGCGGTGCTCGATGTCGCGCGCTATGACGTCTTCCGCCTCGGCGAGGCGGTGCTGGCGGGCGACGCGGCGCGTGCGCTGCGCATGCTCGACGGCCTGCAGGCCGAGGGCGAGGCGGCGGTGCTGGTGCACTGGACGCTGGCCGACGACCTGCGCGGCCTGCAGCGGGTGCACGCGGCCGTGCGCCAGGGCCGGCCGCTGCCGATGGCGCTGCGCGAGGCGCGGGTCTGGGGCCTGAAGGAAAAGCTCTTCGAGCGGGTGCTGCCCCGGCTGGAGGCGACCGAGCTGGCCGCGCTGGTCGACGCGGCCCATGTCTGCGATGGCATCGTCAAGGGCCTGCGCGACCCGCGCTGGCCGGACGACCCGTGGGCGGCGCTGCAGCAGCTGGTGCTGATGACGCTGGCCGCGGTGGCGCCCCGTGCCGGGGTGCCGGCGCTGGTGACGGCACCGGCACCAGCGGGGCGCTCCCCGCGCCAACAGCCGATAGCCAACAGCCAATAGCGGCGGCTTCGGCGCGGTTTTTCGGCGGCTGGACACCGCCGCCATCGGGGATGCTCGGCTTCTGCCCGCGCCATGCGCGCCGCTTGCCGCCCCTGTCATGCGCCTGTCCGTTCATCCTGTCGTCTTGTCGATGCTTCTGCCCTGCCTGCTGGCGGGCGCAGCGCAGGCCGCATCGCTGACGGTCAGCGTCGCCGACGCCCCAGCGGCCGGCCGCTGGCCGGCGCAGTGGTGGCGGTCGAGATCGGGGGGGCTGCCCGCACCGCCGCGGCCGGCACGCGCGCCGAGGTGGTGCAGCGCCAGCGCAACTTCGATCCGGGTGTGCTGGTGGTGCAGACCGGCACGCAGGTGGACTTTCCCAACCAGGACACGGTGCGCCACCATGTCTACTCCTTCTCGCCGGTCAAGACCTTCGAGATCAAGCTCTATGCGGGCCGACCGGCTGCGCCGGTGCTGTTCGATCGGGCCGGCGTGATCACGCTGGGCTGCAACATTCACGACCAGATGATCGCCCATGTGGTGGTGGTCGACACCCCGCTGTTCGGCCGCACCGATGCGGCCGGCCGGCTGGTGCTGGAGGTGCCAGCGGGCGAACACCGTCTGAAGGCCTGGCATCCCGACATGCGCGAGGGGCTGGACCTGCAGGCACAGCCGCTGCGCGTCGGCACCTCGCCCGTGGCGGCCGCAGTGCGGCTGCCGGTCCAGCCCTGAGGCCGCGATGCGCCGGATGCTGGGTCGGCCGAATCGCTCGCTGGCGCTCTACATCGCGCTGCCCTTTGTCGCGATGGTGCTGCTGTGGCGGGCGGTGGGCCTGTGGCTGACCCATGATGCGATCGACCGCAGCGCCACCCGCGCCATCGAGACCGAGCTGCTCACCGGCCGGCGCATCTTCGAGCAGCTGCTGGCGCAGCGTGCCGAGCGGCTCGGCGAGGCCGCCCGGCTGCTGTCGAGCGACTACGGCTTTCGCTCCGCGATCGCCAGCGGCGACACCTCGACGCTGCAGGATGCCCTGCTCAACCAGGGCCAGCGCATCGGCGCGGCGCTGGCGCTGTATGCCGATCCGGACTGGCGTGCGGTGGCCACCACCCCGCTGGATGCCGCCGAGATCGCGCCGCTGCTGGCCGAGGCCCGGGCGCTGCAGCAGGCCCGCAGCGATGCCGCCGGCGCGGGTGAGGCGATGCAGGTGCCCGGGTTGGTCATGGTCGGCGGCCGGCCCTACCAGATCGTCGCGGTGCCGGTGCGCGCGCCCCGGCTGATCGGCTGGGTGCTGATGGGCTTCAGCCTCGACCGGGCCCTGCTGGATCGCATGGGCGAGATCACCGGGCTGCGGGTGGCGCTGGCGCTCGATCGTCCGGGCGCTTCCCAGGTGATCGCCAGCACGATCGATGCGCCGCTGCCGGCCGCGCCGCTCCAGGATGTGCGCTGCGACCTGCTGCTGCAGCTGCATGGCGAGGACTGGCAGGCCTGCGACTTCCGCATCCGGCTGGCCTCGGCCCGTGCCGATGCGCCGGCCGACAGCCAGACGCTGCATGTGGTGCTGGCCCGCGCGATCGCGCCGGCACTGCTGCCCTTCCGTGATCTGCAGCGCCAGCAGATCCAGCTGGCCGCGGTTGCACTGGTGCTGCTGGCACTGGGCAGCCTGGCGCTGGCGCGACGCTTCAGCGCGCCGATCCTGACGCTGTGCCGGGCGGCCGAGCGCCTGGGCGCCGGCGAGATCGACACGCCGGTCGCGCTGCCTGATCCGACCCGCACGCCGCAGGACCTGCTGCGCCTGGCGGCCTCCTTCGAGGCTATGCGCCAGGCGGTGCAGCAGCGCGAGCAGCACATCGGCCGGCTGGCCTACTGGGACACGCTGACCGGTCTGCCCAACCGGGCCCAGTTCGTCGGGCGGCTGGGCGCGCTGCTGGCCACGGCCGATGCCCGGCGGCCGCTGGCGGTGCTGATGCTCGACCTGGACCGTTTCAAGCATGTCAACGACGGCCTGGGCCATGGCTTCGGCGACCGCATGCTGTGCGAGGTGGCGCGCCGGCTCGAGCCGGCGGCGCAGGCCTCCGGCGGGCTGCTGGCGCGGCTGGGTGGCGACGAGTTCGGGCTGATGCTGCCGCAGGCCGATGCGGCGCGCGCCTGCGAGGTGGCGCGTGCGGTGCTGGCGACGCTGCAGCAGCCGCTGCGCATCGACGAGCAGATGGTCGACTGCTCGGCCGGACTGGGCATCGTGCTGGCGCCCGAGCACGGCACCGAACCCGAAGCCCTGCTCGGCCAGGTCGAGGTGGCGATGTACGAGGCCAAGCGCCGGCTGGCCGGCGTGCTGGTCTACCAGCCGTCGATGGACAGCCGCAGCAGCGTCTCGCTGTCGCTGCTCAGCGAGCTGCGCCGGGCGGTGCTCGGCAACGAGCTGCGCCTGTTCCTGCAGCCCAAGGTCGGGCTGAAGAGCGGCCGGGTGCTGGGCGCGGAGGCGCTGGTGCGCTGGGTCGATCCGGCGCGCGGCATGGTGCCGCCGATGCAGTTCATTCCGTTTGCCGAGCAGACCGGCTTCATCCGCGAGATCACCCGCTGGATGCTGGCCACCGGCGTGCGCGAGATGGCGCGCTGGGCCGAGCTGGGCCAGCCGCTCAAGCTCAGCATCAATCTCTCGACCCGCGACCTGCTCGATGTCGATCTGGTCGAGCGGGTCGACAGCCTGCTGCGCCGGCATGACGTGCCGGCCGGCCGGCTGTGCCTGGAGATCACCGAGAGCGCGATCATGGACGACCCCACCCGCGCGCTGCAGACGCTGCAGCGCCTGAGCGAGCTGGGCGTGCAGCTGTCGATCGACGACTTCGGCACCGGCTATTCCTCGCTGGCCTACCTGAAGCGGCTGCCGGTCGACGAGCTCAAGATCGACCGCAGCTTCGTGATGGGCATGGAGCGCGATCTGGACGATGCGCGCATCGTGCGCTCGACCATCGGCCTGGCGCACACGCTGGGGCTGACGGTGGTGGCCGAGGGCGTCGAGAACCCGAAGCTGATGGCCATGCTCGAGCATCTCGGCTGCGACGAGGCCCAGGGCTACGGCATCGCCCGGCCGATGCCGATCGACGACTGGCTGCCGTGGGTCGAGCGCTGGCAGGCGCCCCAGACCGGCGCGGTCAAGCTCGACACCGACTTCCAGCTGCTTTGACCGCAGCGCGATCGCCGCTCAGTAGCCGCGGCTGCGCTCGACCTGGTTCGGCACCGTGCGGCCCTCGCGCCAAGCGCGGATGCCTGCGGCGGCGATGCGCGCTGCGCTGCGCGGATCGGTCTGCGCAGCGGCGTGCGGCAGCAGCGTGACCGCCGGATGGCGCCAGAAGCGGTGCGCCGGCGGCAGCGGTTCCTGATGGAAGACATCCAGCACCGCATGCGCGATCTGCCCGGCATCCAGCGCCGCGAGCAGGTCGGCCTCGACCAGGTGCGCGCCGCGCGCCAGGTTGACCAGGCTGGCGCGCGCGGGCAGCCGCGCCAGGAAGGCCGCGTCGATCAGGCCGCGGGTGTCGGCGGTCAGCGGCAGCAGGTTGATGACGATGCGGCAGTCGGCCAGCACCGGCTCGAGCGGCTCGCCCCGGCGCCAGCCGGCGGCGCGGTAGCCGCGCTGGCGCAGCGCGTGCATCACCGTGCCGCCCATCTGGCCCTGGCCGAGCACGGCGACCTTGATCTCGTCGGCGCGCAGCTGGGGCAGCGCCTGCCAGACGCCTGCGCGCTGCTGGCGGGCGTACAGATGGAAATGGCGGTGCAGGGTCAGCACCGCCCACAGCGCGGTCTCGGCCATCGCGGTGTTCATCGCCGGATCGACCATGCGCGCCAGCGGCACCTCGGCCGGCAGCGTCGGGTCGGCCAGCAGCCGGTCGACGCCGGCCCACAGCGACTGGATCAGCCCGAGCCGCGGCAGCCCGGCCAGCTGCCCCGGCGGCGGATTGGCGACGATGGCCACATCGATGTCCTCGCGCAGCGCGGGCTGCGCGGCCAGGTCCTGCGGCAGCAGCAGCCGCTCGCCCGGCAGCGCCGCCTGCAGCGCGGGCAGCCAGGCCGCCCAGTCCGCGGCGTCGAAGTCGCAGGCCAGCAGGACGCTCATCGCAGCGCGTCCAGCAGCACGGTCAGCGCGTGGTCGCGGGTCTGGCGGCGCACGGCCGCACGGTCGCCGTCGAAGCGGCGCATCTCGGTCCAGCTGCGTCCGGGCCGCGTCCAGCCGAACCAGACCGTGCCCACCGGCTTGGCCGCGCTGCCGCCGCCGGGGCCTGCGATGCCGGTGACCGCCAGCGTGCACTGCACCGGCGCGTGGCGCGCCGCGCCCTCGGCCATCGCGCGCGCCACCGGCTCGCTGACCGCGCCGTGCGCCTCGATCAGCGCGGCCGGCACGCCCAGCAGCTCGGTCTTGGCGGCGTTGCTGTAGGTGACGAAGCCGCGCTCGAACCAGTCGCTCGAGCCGGCCAGATCGGTGCAGGCCGCGGCGATCAGGCCGCCGGTGCAGCTCTCGGCGCTGGCCAGGCGCCAGCCGCGGCCGCGCAGCGCGGCCGCCAGCGCGTCCAGGTCCGGATGCGGGTCCGGATGAGGGTCCTGGGGCAGGGCGGAGGAAGAGGCGTCGGTCATCACATCATCCCGCGAGTTGGCCGTGCAGCAGCCGGGCGAAGGTGATCGCGGTGGCGATCACGAACAGGGTGCAGCCGGCGGCGACCAGATCGTCGAACAGGATGCCGAAGCCGCCGCGCCAGCCGCCGCCCTTGAAGCGGCGGTCGGCCCAGCGCACCGGGCCGGGCTTGGCCGCATCGAAATAGCGGAACAGCCCGAAGGCGATCAGCTGCATCACCGGCGTGGCGGGCGTCAGCACCCACAGCACCAGCCAGAAGGCCAGCACCTCGTCCCAGACGATGAAGCCGGGATCGTCGATGCCGGCATGGCGGGCGGTCAGCGTGCAGGCCCACCAGCCCAGCGGCAGGCCGGCCAGCAGCGTCCAGCCCCAGGCGGTGGCGTCGAGCCAGTTCGACAGCAGCACGAAGCCGATCCAGGCCCACAGCGTGCCGACCGTGCCGGGCGCGATGCGGCTCAGTCCGCTGCCCGCTCCCAGCGCGATGAAGTGCGCCGGATGCGCGATCAGGAAACGCAGATCGATGCTCATCGGCTCAGGATCACCGGCTGAGGAAATGGTCGAAGGAGGCCCAGGCGGTGGCCAGCGGCCGGCCGTCGGCGTCGACCACCTCGAGCGGCGTGCCCGCCGCGCCGAGCGTTCCGATGCGGGTCACGCCGCAGCCGGCGCGCGCAGCCAGCGCGGACACGGTGTCGCGGTCGGTCGGGTCGGCGCTGAACAGCAGCTCGTAGTCGTCGCCGCCGGCCAGCAGGCATTCGAGCTGCAGCGCCTCGTGCTGCCGCAGGATCGCCGCGCTGCGCGGCAGGGCCGCCGCCTCGATGCGTGCGCCCAGGCCGCCGGAGCGGCGCAGCACATGGCCGAGATCGCCCAGCAGGCCGTCGGAGACATCGATCGCGCTGCGCGCCACGCCGCGCAGCGCCAGCCCGAGCGCCACCCGCGGCTGCGGGCATTCCATCGCCAGGCGCAGCCGGTCGAGGTCGATCCCCTCGGTGCGCACGCCCGGCGTGCCGCGGAAGATCTCCAGCATCAGCCGCGCCTCGCCGAGCCAGCCGGGCTCGTCCGGCGTGGCCGGGTGGCTGATCCACAGATCGTCGCCGGCCCGCGCGCCGCTGCGCAGCAGCGCGTCGCCCGCGGGCACCTCGCCGAACACGGTGATGCACAGGTTCAGCGGCCCGGCGGTGGTGTCGCCGCCGACCAGCTCGATGTCGTGGCGGTCGGCCAGCGCGTGCAGCCCCGAGGCCAGCGCGGCCAGCCAGGCCTCGTCGGCGCGCGGCAGCGACAGCGCCAGCGTGTAGGCCAGCGGCCGCGCGCCGCAGGCCGCCAGGTCCGACAGATTGACCGCCAGCGCCTTGTGGCCGAGCCGCTCGGGCGCGACGGTGGACAGGAAATGCCGCCCCTCCACCAGCATGTCGCTGGAGACGGCCAGCTGCATGCCGGCGGCCGGCGCGATCAGGGCGCAGTCGTCACCCACGCCCAGCGGGCTGCGCCGAACCGGGCGGGTGAAGTGACGGGCGATGAGGTCGAATTCTCCGAGGGCCATGTGCGCATTCTCGCCGCTGTCGCGCGGTGAGGCCTTGTTCAGTCCAGGCCGGCGCCGCGCAGCAGGTTGGCCAGCTCGACCGCCGACTTCACGTCCATCTTGTCGAAGACCCGCGCGCGGTGGACCTCGACGGTGCGCACGCTGATGTCGAGCTCGTCGGCGATCTGCTTGTTGGCCCGGCCGGCGATGACCAGGCGCATCACCTCCTGCTCGCGCTCGGTCAGCTCGGAGAGGTGGCGGCGCAGGCCCTCGCGCTCGTGGCGCTGCGCCAGCGCCTCGGCGCTGCGCGCCAGCGCCTCGACCACCCGGTCGACCAGCGCGTTGTCCGAGAAGGGCTTCTCGACGAAGTCGAAGGCGCCGCGCTTGACCGCCATCACCGCGGTGGCCACGTCGGCGTGTCCGGTCAGGAAGATCACCGGCATCAGGCCGAGCCAGCCGTTCTCGATCAGGCGCTCGAACAGCGCCATGCCGTTCATGCCGGGCATGCGCATGTCCAGCAGCAGGCAGGCGGGCGAGTCGGGCCTCACGTCGCCGCGCTCGGCCGCGGCCCAGAAGTCGTCGGCCGAGGCGAAGGCCCGCGGCAGCAGCCGGCGCGAGCGCAGCAGCCACGACAGGGCGTCGCGCAGCACCTCCTCGTCATCGACGACGAAGACGGTGCCGCTGGTGTGCTGGACGCGTGCGCTTTGGGTCATGACTCAGGTGCTGGACGAAGGAGGCGCCGCCGGCGCCGAGGCCGGAAGGGTAAACCGGAACACCGTGCCCCGACCATCGGGGCCGGCCTCGAAGTCGAGTGCGCCGCCGTGCTGCTCGACCACCGTGCGGCACATCGCCAGGCCGATGCCCATGCCCTCGGGCTTGGTGGTGAAGAAGGGCGTGAAGAGCTGGCGCGCGATCTCCTCCGGGATGCCGGGGCCGCGGTCGATGATGCGCAGCTCGACCCAGCGCTCGCCCTGGGCGCGCACCTCCAGGCGCAGCTCGCGCCCGGCCGGCGCCACCGCCTCGTCCTCCATCGCCTGGATGCCGTTGCGCGCCAGGTTCAGCAGCACCTGCTCGACCATCGTGCGGTCGCACGACACCCGCGGCGGCGGCTCGGGAATGTCGACCTCGATGCGGGTGTGGCTGCGCCGCGCGGCCAGGCGCACCAGCGGCAGCACCGCCTCGATCAGCTCGGTGGTGCGCACGTTCTCGCGCAGCCGCTCGCGCCGGCGCACGAACTGGTGCACGCTGCGGATGACCCGCCCGGCGCGCTCGGCCTGCTCGGCCATGCGCACCATCGCCTGGCGGATCATCAGCTGCGTCTCCAGGTCGGCGGCAGGCTCGTCCTCGGTGGCGGGCATCAGGTTCAGCGAGCCGGTGGCGTAGCTGGCGATCGCCGCCAGCGGCTGGTTGAGCTCGTGGCTGAGCAGCGTGGCCATCTCGCCCATCGTCGCCAGCCGGGCGGCGGCCTGCAGTTTTTCCTGCTGCTGGCGCGAGAGTTCCTCGATGCGGCGCTGCGCGCTCACGTCCAGCACCGTGCTCATCCAGCCGCTGCGCCGGCCGCGTGCGTCCACCAGCGGCGCCTCGAAGATCAGCACCGGGAAGCGCTCGCCGCCGCGGCGCATGAACAGCGTCTCGTGGCCCTCGCGCGGGGGCGTGTCGCCGGCGTTGCGCTCGGCCTGGCGGCGGGTGTAGGTCTCGACCATTTCCGGCGGCCAGTAGGGCGGCACCGTCGCGCCGAGCAGCTCCTCGGCGCTGAAGCCGACCATCTGGCAGAAGGCGGCGTT
The DNA here is from genome assembly GCF_023706025.1 of Sphaerotilus sp. FB-3. Taxonomy (NCBI): domain Bacteria; kingdom Pseudomonadati; phylum Pseudomonadota; class Betaproteobacteria; order Burkholderiales; family Sphaerotilaceae; genus Sphaerotilus; species Sphaerotilus sp. FB-3. Next base: position 186,497 of record NZ_BQWE01000011.1, read on the forward strand.
GACATGGGTGATGCGCCCGTCCGAGGAGCGTGCACGCAGGCCGGTGACCAGCGAATCCTCCATCGCCTTGCGGAAGGCCAGCGCCTCGGCCAGCGCCTGCTCGGCGGCGGTGCGCCGGCGCACATCGTGCAGCAGCACCACCAGAACGCCGCTGAGCGCGACCGACAGCATCACCACCAGCGCCGCGCTCAGGTTCGGGATCAGCGGCGGGCGCCCGCCCAGGTTGTCCAGCCGCAGCAGCACGGTGAAGCCCGAGATGTCGACCAGCCGGTCGGCCACGAAGACGCCGGCGCCGCGTCGTGCACCGGTGCGCGCCAGCCGGGTGCCATCGGATTCGACCAGCAGCACCTCGTGGTGTCGCGCCACCTCGGCCGGCACCGCCTCGCGCAGCAGGTCCTGCAGCACCAGCGTCGCCACCAGCGTGGTGTCGGCGCGGCCATCGGCCGACTGCGGCACGCACAGGTCCACCACCTCCAGCCCCAGACCGCCGGCCGAAGGCAGGAAATAGCTGCGCGAGAAGGCTGGCGCCGAGAAGCGCCGCGCGGTGGCGCAGGCGATCTCCGCATCGACCGACATCGCGCTGCGCGGAATGCTGCTGAACTGCTGCGGATAGGCCGGCGAGCGCACCGCGTCGATCACCGTGAAGCGCTCGTCGCGCCGCTCGACCCGGATGATCTCGGGACTGGCGCGCAGCAGCGCCTCGGCCTGCAGGTGCCAGCCGGGGCCGTCGGCGCTCTGCCAGAGCAGGCGCTGCAGCGCCTGCATGTCGTCGCCCAGGCGCTGGCGCACATCGGCCGCGGCGGCCTGGGCGGCGGTGTCGGTCGCCTCCTGGACCTGCGCCTGCTCATGCTGCCAGGTCATCCACAGCAGCGCGGCCAGCACCAGGGCCACCAATGCCACCAGCGCCACCCACAGCGGCGTGCCACGCCAGCGGCGCGACAGTCCGAAGATCATCGATTGCGGGTCGGGCAGCGGCATGTCGGACATGATCGCAGTATTCCCGGCCTGCCCCGGGGGGGCGGCTACGCAGTTTCTCGGATGAATCCGTCCGCCCAAGAGGCGCATCATGGCCGCCTCCCGGCGCTGCCGAGAAGCAGGGGTCCGGCTCATGCACGTCGCGCATGGCCCCATGCGACGAGCGGTCAGACCGGGCCGCGCATGATGGCCCCCCGCTTCCTACAATCGCCAGCCGCTCCGGATCGGTCACCGTGCCGACCCCGAGATCGAGACGCCCGACTCTCTCCCCGCGGAATCCGCCCATGACCATGTCCGAACAGAAACAAGCCGAACTGCGCCGCGCCGCGCTCGAGTACCACGAGTTCCCGACGCCCGGCAAGATCGCCATCGCGCCGACCAAGCAGCTGGTCAACCAGCGCGATCTGGCCCTGGCCTACTCGCCGGGCGTGGCTGCCGCCTGCGAGGAGATCGTCGACGATCCGGCCAATGCCTTCCGCTACACCAGCCGCGGCAATCTGGTGGCCGTGGTCACCAACGGCACCGCGGTGCTGGGCCTGGGCAACATCGGTCCGCTGGCGTCCAAGCCGGTGATGGAGGGCAAGGGCGTCCTGTTCAAGAAGTTCGCCGGCATCGATGTCTTCGACCTGGAGATCGCCGAGAACGACCTCGACAAGCTGGTCGACATCATCGCGGCACTGGAGCCCACCTTCGGCGGCGTCAACCTCGAGGACATCAAGGCGCCGGACTGCTTCTATGTCGAGCGCAAACTGCGCGAGCGCATGAAGATCCCCGTCTTCCACGACGACCAGCACGGCACCGCCATCGTCGTGGGCGCGGCGATGCTCAACGGCCTGAAGGTGGTCGGCAAGTCGATCAAGGAGGTCAAGCTGGTGTCCTCGGGTGCGGGCGCGGCGGCGCTGGCCTGCCTGAACCTGCTGGTCAAGCTCGGCCTGCCGCGCGAGAACATCTGGGTGACCGACCTGGCCGGCGTGGTCTACGAGGGCCGCACCGAGCTGATGGACCCGGACAAGGCCGAGTTCGCGCAGAAGACCGAGCTGCGCACGCTGCGCGAGGCGATCGCCGGCGCCGACATCTTCCTGGGCCTGTCGGCCGGTGGCGTGCTCAAGGCCGACATGGTGGCCTCGATGGCAGCGAAGCCGCTGATCTTCGCGCTGGCGAACCCGAACCCGGAAATCATGCCCGAGCAGGTCCGCGAGGTGCGCGACGACGCGGTCATGGCCACCGGCCGCACCGACTATCCGAACCAGGTCAACAATGTCCTGTGCTTTCCCTACATCTTCCGGGGTGCACTGGACTGCGGCGCCACGACGATCACCGACGAGATGGAGATCGCCGCGGTCCACGCGATCGCCGAGCTGGCGCAGGCCGAGCAGAACGACGTGGTCGCGGCCGCCTACGGTGGCGCGACGCTGACCTTCGGCCCGGACTACCTGATCCCGAAACCCTTCGATCCGCGCCTGATGATGCAGATCGCGCCGGCGGTGGCGCGTGCGGCGGCCGAGGGCGGCGTGGCGCTGCGCCCGATCGCCGACATGGACGCCTATGTCGAGAAGCTGCGCGCCTTCGTCTATGCCGCCGGCACGGTGATGAAGCCGATCTACGCGCTGGCCAAGCGCGCCAAGGCCCGCCGCGTCGCCTACGCCGAGGGCGAGGACCGCCGGGTGCTGCGCGCGGTGCAGGTCGTCGTCGACGAGGGTCTGGCCTTCCCGGTGCTGATCGGCCGCAGCGCGGTCATCCGCACCCGCATCGAGAAGCTCGGCCTGCGCCTGGAGGAGGGTCGCGACTACGAGATCGTCAGCATCGACGACGATCCGCGCTACCGCGACTACTGGGAAACCTACCATCGCATGATGGACCGCAAGGGTGTCACCGAGCAGCTCGCCAAGATCGAGATGCGCCGGCGCATGACGCTGATCGGCTCGATGCTGCTGCACAAGGGCGAGGTCGACGGCATGATCTGCGGCACCTGGAGCTCGACCTCGTACCACCTGCAGTACATCGACCCGGTGATCGGCCGCCGCCCTGGTGTCAAGACCTACGCCTGCATGAACGGCCTGGTGCTGCCGGGCCGCCAGGTCTTCCTGGTCGACACCCATGTCAACTACGACCCCAGCGCCGAGCAGCTCTGCGAGATCACGCTGCTGGCGGTCGAGGAGATGCGCCGCTTCGGCATCGTCCCGAAGGTCGCGCTGCTGTCGCACTCGAACTTCGGCTCGAGCAACCAGCCCTCGGCGGTGAAGATGCGCGAGACGTTGGCGCTGCTGCGCGAGCGCGCGCCCGACCTGCAGGTCGACGGCGAGATGCACGGCGACGCCGCGCTCGACCCGGCCTATCGCGCCGAGCTGATGCCGCGCAGCACGCTGGTCGGCGAGGCCAACCTGCTGGTGCTGCCCAACATCGACGCGGCCAACATCAGCTACAACCTGCTGAAGACGACCGCCGGCGGCGGCATCGCGATCGGCCCGGTGCTGCTCGGCGCGGCCAAGCCGGTGCATGTGCTGACGCCCTCGGCCACCGTGCGCCGCATCGTCAACATGACCGCGCTGACGGTCGCCGACGCCAACGCAACGCGCTGATCGGCACGGGTCGGGTGATCCGGCCCGGTGGCATCGCCTGCATGATTCCTGCGGATCCGGTCCGGATTCCGCCCGGACAAGCCCCCTCGGCGTCCCGCGCCAGGGGGCTTGTCCCTGTCGGCATGCTGAAAATTGAGGCAGAAGGCTTGAGATCGGGGCCCCGATTCGCTACCATCGCCCCTCCACGATTCAGGAAAACCCGTGTCAGATCAGGCTCGACCTGCGGTTCCATGGCTTGCCAGGGCAACTCGCGGGCGTTTCGTTGCTGCGGCGCTCCATGTGCTGGTGGCCGGCTCCATGCTGGCTGGCGCGCTGGCCGTGTCTCCGCCCGCTCTGGCGCGGTCCTCGCAGGAACTCTCCGAGTCCGCCGCTTCGGCGGCCGTGTCGCTGACCGAGCTGCCGGAAGAGGCCGGCGAGGTGCATCGGCAGATCTTGGCCGGCGGGCCCTTCCGCCATCCGGAGAAGGACGGCAGCGTCTTCGGCAACCGGGAAAGGCTGCTGCCGCGACAGACGCGAGGATACTACAGAGAATACACCGTCCCGACTCCGGGATCGCGCGACCGGGGCGCGCGGCGCATCGTGTGCGGCGGCAGAGAGCCGAAGACTCCGGATGTTTGTTACTACACGCAGGACCACTACGCGAGCTTCCGCCGCATCGCGCCGTGAGTTCCTCGAGGATCGAGAGCCCCAAGGGACCATCCACCATGCTTATGCAGACCGTGCGTCCGAACATCGTGCAGGCGATCCGCGCCTTCCGTGTGGACGACCTCATGTCGGCGGCCCAGGATCTGGGCCACCACTTCCTGTACGCCAATCTCTCCGGCGCCACCACCAAGCAGGAGGTGCTGGAGACGATCGCCCGGGCCTTCCTGTTCCCGGCCCACTTCGGCAAGAACCTGGATGCGCTGCATGACTGCATGACCGATCTGGTCTGCAAGTCGGGCACGCAGCCCGGCTTCGTCGTGGTGCTGGAGCAGCTACCCGACAGCGCCAAGTTCGACCGCGAGGGACGCGAGCAGCTGCTCGATGTCTTCCGCGACACGGCCGATTTCTGGGCCGAACGGAAGATTCCCTTCCGGTGCTTCTATTCTTTTCAGTAGCCCGCTCCCAGGACAACGGGCAATGGGAGCGGGCGGAAGTCGCCCAGGAGCCGGTCAAGCCGCCGCCGCGGCCAAGCAAGAACGCCGCGCCGGCCTTCGCGCCGCACATGCCGGTGATGAGCAGTGCCTTCGACACCTCGGCGCTGGTCGCCGTGGCCGCATGAGCCTGCACTGACGCAAGGGGTCGGCTGACGCCGACCCGCCGGATTCGCCATCCATGGACAGGGCCCGCCGCGTGCGGGCCCTGCGCATTTCAGCGCGGCATCCAGCGCCGACCCGGGGTCAGCGGCGGGGCGACAGCGCTGCGGCCAGCGCGATGTAGTCGGCCACCGGCACCTCTTCGGCACGGCGCTGCAGGTCGAAGTCCGGCACGCCCTCGCGGCCCTCGAGCCAGCGGCCGAGCGTGTTGCGCAGCACCTTGCGCCGCTGCGAGAAGGCGACCGTCACCAGCTCGCCCAGCAGCGCGGCGTCCAGTGCCGGCGCCACCGCCTTGGGCACCACCCGCACCACCGCCGAATCCACCCGCGGTGGCGGATCGAAGCATTCCGGTGGCACGTCGATCAGCGACTCGACCTCCTGGCGCCACTGCAGCATCACCGACAGCCGGCCGTAGTCCTTGCTGCCGGGCGCGGCGGCCATGCGGTCGACCACCTCCTTCTGCAGCATGAAATGCTGGTCCTCGATCAGGTCGACCGCATCCTGCAGGTGGAACAGGATCGGGCTGGAGATGTTGTAGGGCAGGTTGCCGATCACGCGCAGCCGCCGGCCGCTGCCCGGGGCCGCGCCCAGCGATTCGGCCAGCGCGCGGAAATCGACCTTCAGCACGTCGGACTCGACCACGTTCAGCTCGGGGCGGCGGCGCAGCCGGGCGGCGAGGTCGCGGTCGAGCTCGATGACGGTCAGGCGCTCGCAGCGCTCGACCACCGGATCGGTCATCGCGCCCATGCCGGGGCCGATCTCGACCAGGATCTCGTCCGGGCGCGGGTCGATGGCGCGCACGATCGCGTCGAGAATGCCGGTGTCGGTCAGGAAATGCTGGCCGAAGCGCTTGCGGGGAATGTGCTTCAAGGGAGGGAGCCCGCGCAGGCGGGCGGTCGTGCAGGGTGGTCAGGCAGGGCAGGCGGTCGACATCACGGCCCCGGCGGGTCGCGCAGCTCGACATAGGCGCGGGCGCGCACGTCGCGGGCCCACTCGGCATAGGCCTCCTCGGACTTCTGCTCGCGCAGCGCGTTGCGGGCCAGCTCGCGCTGCTCGCGCACGTCCAGGCGCACCTCGCGGCGTTCCAGCAGCTGGATCAGGTGCACGCCGAAGCGCGAGACGACCGGATCGGAGAGGCCGCCCGGGCGCAGCGCCGACAGCGCCTGCTCGAACTCCGGCACGAACTGGCCGGGACCGGCCCAGCCGAGATCGCCGCCCTGGGCGGCGCTGCCGTCTTCCGAGTGCTGGCGCGCCAGGTCCTCGAAGCGGGCGCTGCCGGCCTCGACCTGGCGCTTCCAGCCGGCCATGCGGCGCAGGATGGTCTCCTGCGTCAGGCCGGCGCCAGGGCGCAGCAGGATGTGGCGCGCACGCTGCTGGGTGACCGTCAGCGCGGCGTCGCGGCGCTCGACCAGCTTCAGGATGTGCAGGCCGGCGCCCGAGCGCAGCACCTGGGGCGCGACCTCGCCGGCACGCAGCGGGGTCAGTGCGTCGACGAAGAGATCGGGCAGCCGGTCGGCGCGGCGCAGGCCGAGCTCGCCGCCGTTGTCCTTGGCCGCGTCGGAGAACTCGCGCACCAGCGCGGCGAAATCCTCGCCCGCCCGCAGGCGCTGCAGGATCGTCACGCCGAGCTGGCGCTTCTGCGCGACCTGGTCGGGCGTGGCGTTCTCCGGCAGCGCCAGCAGGATCTGCGCGGCGTTGTATTCGGTGGCGGCGCCGTTCTTCTGGCGCTGCTCGGTCAGCCAGCTCTCGATGTCGGCGTCGACGATGCGGATGCGGCCCTGCACCTCGCGTTCGCGCACCCGCTCGAGCAGCATCTGGTCGCGCAGCGTCTCGCGGAAGCGCACGTAGTCCATGCCCTCGGCGCGCAGCCGCTCGCGCAGCTGCGCCACGCTGAGCTGGTTCTGCGCGGCCACATTGGCCAGCGCGCGATCGATCTCGGCCTCGTCGACGCGGGTGCCGCTCTCGCGGGCCTGGCTGAGCTGGGCGCGCTCGTCGATCAGCTGGTCGAGCACCTCGCGCTGCAGCGTGTCGCGGTCGGGCAGGCGTGTGCCGCTGCGGGCGGCTTCCTGCTCGATGCGGGCCACCCGCAGCTGGACTTCGCTGTTGGTCACCAGCTCGCGGTTGACGATCGCGACGATGTGGTCGCCGCCACGGCGACTGGCCGGCGCGGCGGCCGCCTCGGCGGCTGCAGCCCCAGGCACTGCCGCTGCCGGTGTGGCGGGTGAGGTGGGTGCAGCAGGCGTGACCGGGGCGGGGGCCGGGGCGACCTTGGGCGTGGCGGGCGTGCGCGCGGGCTTGCGGGTGCTGCCGCCGCTCTGGGCCTGGGCCGGCAGGGCTCCGCACAGCAGCGCGGTGGCCAGCAGGACACCGAGGCGGCGCTGCCACGGCGAGGCCGCCGTGCGGCGCGGATCGGAAGGCGGGAACGTCGGCTCGGACATGGCGGGATCAGGGGGCACCGGAGTTGTCGGCGGTTGCGCCGCGCGGGTCGCGCAGCAGCTGGTAGCCGGGGATATTGTCCTTCAAGATCGACAGCGGGTTGCTGCCGGCGCTGAGCCGGGACAGGCCGACCAGCTCGAGCTGCAGCATCAGCTGCGTCGAGGCGTTCTGCGCGCTGGTGGACTGCCGGCGCGCGACGACCCGGCCGATCCAGCAGCCGGCGTCGTACTCGAAGCCGACGATGGCGCCGCTCAGCCGGCGGTCGCGCAGGCTGTAGTCGAGCGCGCCGACGCCGTAGACGCGGCCCCGGCAGTCGCCGGCCGAGGATGCCGCCGGTGCGACACGGCTGCCCAGCAGTCCGGCCAGCGGACGGCCCAGATCGGCCAGCGGCCACTGCCAGCCCAGCGCGAGCTGCTCGCTGCTGCCACGCTTGAGGCGGTGGCTGGCATAGAGCGTGCGCAGCGGCCCCGGTGACCAGCGCGCACTGGTGATGGTGCGAACCAGGCGGTCGGTGTCGGGGTTGAACTGCACCGAGGTGTCGAGCGTCCAGTCCGGCACCACCCCGATCGAGGCCTGCAGCAGCAGGTCGGAGAAGCGGTTCGACAGCGGCACGCCGTCGGCGGTGATGCGCTGGTCGCGCAGCAGGTAGCGCTGCGCGATGCCGAAGCGCGCCAGCTCGGCGCCGCTGGCCCGGTCCAGGTAGCGGGTGGTCAGGCCGGCGGTGACCTGGTTGGCGTCCGAGACCCGGTCGATGCCGGAGAAGATGTTGTCCGAGAAGACGGTCGTGGCGTTGAAGTCGAGCGCCGCGCTGTCGAAGTCCGGCAGCGCCGACTGGTCGCGCCACGGGGTCAGCGCATAGAGCAGGCGCGGCTCGAGCGTCTGCACCAGCGCGCGGCCGAAGGCGGCGGTCTCGCGCTCGAGCGTCCAGGCGCTGTCGACGCTGAAGCCGGGAATGGTGCGGTGGGCGCGACGGCGGCCGTCGCTCATCGGCCGGTCGGTCTGGTAGGCGGCGCTGTTGAGGCTCAGGCGCGGCGTGAGCCGCCAGCCGGCGTCGCCCAGCGGCAGCGCGATCTGGCCGAGCAGGTGGGCGCGGCTGCCCTGGATCCGGTCGGCGTCGGCATGCACGAACTGGTTGACCTCGGTCTGCAGCGACCACTGCAGCGGCCCGCCGCCCGGATCGTTCCAGCGCGCACCGGCCTGCGGCGCGCGCTGGTAGGGCGCGACGATGCGGGTGCTCGAGCCGCTGTCCTGCAGCAGCTGCCAGCGCTGCACCCGGGCGTAGAGCTGCTGGTCGACTTCGCCCAGCGGGGTGGCGCGCAGGCGGCGGCGCTGTTCCAGCCGGCCGCGGCTCGACAGCAGCCGCGGCGTCAGCGATTCGGCGCCGCGCAGGCCGTCCTTCCAGTAGTCGCCGTCCGAGACCCGCAGCAGGCTCCAGTCGTAGCGCAGGCCGCCGGCCGCGGCGAAGGCGCCGCGCTGCTCCGAGCGCAGCGCCCAGCGCTGCTGGCCGGTCTGCAGATCGTTGGGCAGCGCGAACAGATTGGCCTCGCCGCTCCAGCCGGGCTGCAGGTAGCGGTACTCGGTCTCGAGTGCCGCGCCGCGCTTGCTCATCAGCGTGGGCGTGAGCGTCATGTCCTGCTCGGGCGCGATGTTCCAGTAATAGGGCGCCGACACGCCCAGGCCGGTGGTGCTGGAGGTGCTGATCATCGGCGGCAGCCAGCCGGACTTGCGCGCGTCGGTGACCGGAAAGCTCATCACCGGCAGCGCCAGGATCGGCACGCCCTGGAAGCGCAGCACCGCGCCTTCGGCCAGGCCCTCGTTGGCGTCGAAGTCCAGCCGCACCCGCCGGGTGCTGAGTTCCCAGGCCGGCGTCTCGCCGTCGACCAGATCGCAGCTGCTGTAGCTGGCCCGGCTCACCACCATGCGGTTGCGGCCGATGAAGTCGACCCGCTCGGCACGTCCGCCCGCCTGGGTGCGGCCCAGGTAGAAGCGCGGCGACAGGAAGTAGCCCTCCTGATGCTCGGTCTGCAGGTCCAGCTCGGTGCCGAGAAAATGGCTGTCCTCGCGCTGCAGCCGCACCGTGCCGAGCGCGTGCACCCGGTCGTCGTCCTGGCGGTACTCGATGCGGTCGGCCTGCAGCGACAGCAGGCCGCGGCGCAGCGTGGCCCGTCCTTCCGCCCGCAGCGACTGGCCGGTCTGGCCGATCAGGCGATCGGCCTCGACCAGGATCGGATCCTCGCCGCCGGCTGCCGCCTCGGCAGAGGGTTCCGCCGCGTTCGGGCTCACCCAGGGCAGCTGCAGGCCGCCCTCGCGCACCCAGGCCGGCGCGGCCGGGCGGCAGGTGGCCTCCTGGGCGATGACGGGCGCGGCCAGGCCGTGCAGCAGCAGGCAGACACAGGCCCGGGCCACCGGCGAGAGCGATCGCGGGCGCGGCAGCGGACGAGAGCAGGGGCGGGAAGTCGGCAGGGGCGGCAAGGGCGGCTCGCTAGAATCAGCCGATTATTTCACGCAGCCCCGTTCCGCCCGTGACCACCGCCGATTCCCTGCCCACCTCGCCCGCTCCGTCGTCCTCCTCCACCGAGATCGCCTGGAGCGATGACGCGCGCCGCGCGGCCTTCGCGCAGTGGCTGGCCGTGCAGGCCGCCGCGCACGGCCTGGACGCCGCCAGCGTGCGCCCGGCCAGCGCCGACGCGAGCTTCCGCCGCTATTTCCGCGTCGATGCGGCCGACGGCTCCGGCCGCAGCCTGGTCATCATGGACGCGCCGCCCAGCCACGAGGACTGCCGCCCCTTCGTGCAGGTCGCCGGCCTGCTGGGCACGGCCGGGCTGAACGCGCCCGAGGTGCTTGCCTGGGACGAGGCGCAGGGCTTCCTGCTGCTGACCGACCTGGGCGCGCGCACGCTGCTGGCCGAGCTGCAGGCGCAGGACTTCGCCACCCGCGAGGGCCTGAAGGCGGCCGACACCCTGTACCGCGGCGCGCTCGACGCGCTGATCGGGCTGCAGAAGATCGACGCGCAGGCGCAGGTGCCGGCCTACGACCGCGCGCTGCTGCGCCGCGAGCTCGATCTCTTCCCCGAGTGGTATGTCGCGCGCCACTGCGGCGTGACGCTGGACGCCAGGCAGAAGGAACAGCTGGAGAAATGCTTCGAGCTCATCCTGAAGACCTGCGAGGCCCAGCCGGCCGTGCTGGTGCACCGCGACTTCCACAGCCGCAACCTGATGGTGAACGCCGAGGGCGACGCGACCCGGCCCGGCATTCTCGACTTCCAGGACGCGGTCTGGGGCCCGGTGACCTATGACGTGGTCTCGCTGCTGCGCGACGCCTACATCGAGTGGGACGAGGCGATCCAGATCGACTGGGCCGCGCGCTACTGGGAGCGTGCCCGCAAGGCCGGCGTGCCGGTGCAGGAGGACTTCGGCCTGTTCTGGCGCGACCTCGAGTGGATGGGCCTGCAGCGCCATCTGAAGGTGCTGGGCATCTTCGCGCGCCTGTCCCACCGCGACGGCAAGGACGGCTACCTGAAGGACCTGCCGCTGGTCTGGCGCTACGCGCACCATGTGGCGATGCGCTACTCGGTGCTGACGCCGCTGGCGCGCCTGCTCGAGCAGATCGGCGACGTGAAGGCCGAGGACGGCTACACCTTCTGATGCCCGCCCGGACGCCGCAGTGAACCGCCTGACGGCCTTCGGTCGCGACCTCTCCGTGTCGGCGGTGGTCGCCGGCTTCGTGGCGATGCTGGTCGGCGTGACCAGCTCCATCGTCGTCGTCTTCCAGGCCGCGCAGGCGCTCGGCGCCGACGCGGCGCAGGTGACCTCGTGGATCTGGGCCACCTGCGTCGGCACCGGGCTCACCAGCCTGGGCCTGAGCCTCTGGTACCGCCGTCCGGTGCTGACCGCCTGGTCGACGCCGGGCGCGGCGATGCTGGTCAGCGCCGCCGCCGGCGTCACGCTGCCCGAGGCGATCGGCGGCTTCGTGGTTTCGGCGCTGCTGATCGCGCTGTCGGGTGCGACGGGCCTGTTCGCGCGGGTGATGGACCGCATTCCGCAGCCGCTGGCCGCCGGGCTGCTCGGCGGCGTGCTGGCGCGCTTCGCGCTGGACGCCTTCGCGGCGATGCCGGGCGATCCGCTGCTGGTGGGTTCGATGTTCCTGGCCTATCTGCTCGGGCGGCGGCTGTGGCCGCGCTACGCGGTGCCGGGCGTGCTGCTGACGGGCCTGCTGGTGGCCGCCGGCACCGGGCGCATGCACCTGGAGGCGGTCGACTGGCGCCTGGGCGCCCCCGTCTGGATGGCACCGGAATTCACCTGGCGCGGCCTGTTCAGCGTCGCGCTGCCGCTGTTCGTCGTGACGATGGCCTCGCAGAACCTGCCCGGCGTGGCGGCGCAGAAGGCCGCCGGCTACGACACGCCGGTCTCGCCGGTCATCGCCACCACCGGCGTGGCCACGCTGCTGCTGGCGCCCTTCGGCGGCTACGCGCTCAATCTGGCGGCGATCACCGCGTCGATCTGCATGAGCCGCGAGGCGCACGAGGATCCGGCGCGGCGCTGGACTTCCTCGGTGATGGCCGGGCTGTTCTATCTGGCGGTGGGGCTGGCGGCCGGCGCGGTGGCCGGTCTGCTGGGCGCCTTCCCGAAGGCGCTGGTGCTGGCGGTGGCGGGATTTGCGCTGCTGGGCACGATCGGCGGCGGGCTCGCTGCGGCGATGGGCGATCTCACCTGGCGCGAGCCGGCGCTGGTGACCTTCCTGGTCACGCTCAGCGGCCTGTCGATGGCGGGCATCGGCTCGGCCTTCTGGGGCGTGGTCGCCGGCACGCTGTGCGTGGCGGTGATGCGGCTGCGCGCGGGCTGAGCCGGGTCACGGCAGGGCCGCGCGGCCTGTGCAACACTGCCGCGAACCCCACCCGAGCGCCGCGCCCGCGGCCTGAACGACCATGGACCTGCTCTTCGTCGCCGACCCGATCGAAACGTTCAAGACCCACAAGGACTCGACCTTCGCGATGATGCGCGAGGCCGCCCGGCGCGGCCACCGCCTGATCGTCTGCGAGCCGAGCGATCTGGTGTGGGTGCGCGGCCACCGCGTCGTGGCGCGACGTGCGCGCACGCTGGCGCTGACCGGGCGCGAGCAGGCCGACTGGTTCGAGGTGCTGGCCGAGGGCGAATGCGTCCTGGCCGAGACCGGCGCGGTGCTGATGCGCAAGGACCCGCCCTTCGACGCCGAGTACATCTACGCCACCCACCTGCTGCAGCAGGCCGAGCGCGAGGGCGCGCGGGTCTTCAACCGGCCGTCCGCGCTGCGCGACCATCCCGAGAAGCTCGCGATCCTGGAGTTTCCCGAGCTGATCGGCCCGACGCTGGTGACCCGCCAGCCCGAGGCGATCCGCGCCTTCCACGCCGAGCACCGGGACATCATTCTCAAGCCGCTCGACGGCATGGGCGGCATGGGCATCTTCCGCGTCGGCCCGGACGGCATGAACCTGGGCTCGATCATCGAGACGCTGACCGACGACGGCGCCACCACCATCATGGTGCAGCGCTTCCTGCCGGAGATCGCGCAGGGCGACAAGCGCATCCTGCTGATCGGCGGCATGCCGGTGCCCTTCGCGCTGGCGCGCATTCCTCAGGGCGGCGAGGTGCGTGGCAATCTGGCCGCAGGCGGCCGGGGCGTGGCGCAGCCGCTGTCGCGCCGCGACCGCGAGCTGGCCGAGCACCTGGGCCCGATCCTGGCCGCGCGCGGCCTGCTGCTGGTGGGCCTGGACGTGATCGGCGAGTGCGTCACCGAGATCAACGTCACCAGCCCGACCTGCTTCCAGGAGATCACCCAGCAGACCGGCTTCGACGTGGCGGCGATGTTCGTCGACGCGCTGGAGGCGGCGCTGCGCGACCGCGAGGCCTGAGGCCCCCGGCCCGGCGTGGCCGGGTCAGACGATCAGGCCGTTCTTCAGCGCGTAGTAGGTCAGGTCGCTGTTGGACTCGAGCTTCATCTTCTCCATCACCCGCGTGCGGTAGGTGCTGACGGTCTTGACGGCTCAGCGACATGCTGTCGGCCATGTTGCCGATGGTCTCGCCCTTGGCCAGCCGCAGGAAGACCTGGAACTCGCGCTCGGAGAGCTGCTCGTGCGGCAGCTTGTCGGGGTTGCCGCCCAGGCTGTCGGCCAGCAGTTCGGCCACCGGCGCGGTGATGTAGCGCCGGCCGCGGTAGACGGTGCGGATCGCGCGGACGATCTCCTCCGGATCGCATTCCTTGTTCAGATAGCCGCTGGCGCCCTGGCGCAGCAGCGTGGTGGCGTAGTGCGTCTCGGGAAAGCCGCTGAGGATCAGCACCGGCAGATCGGGTGCGCGCGCGCGGATCGCGGCCAGCGCGTCGACGCCGCCGTGTTCGGGCATCGACAGGTCCATCACCATCACGTCGACCTCGCCGCGGCGCACCAGATCGACCGCTTCGCGGCCGTTGGCGGCCTCGCCGGTCACGCGCAGGTCGACCTGCTCGGAAAAGAACTGCCTCAGTCCGGCGCGGACGATGGCGTGGTCGTCGACGATGGCGACACGGATCATGGGGCTCTCCTGGTGGATTCGGTGCCGAGCGCGGTGGCGCGTGAACGGCTTCACGCAGTTTAGGGCCGATGTGCGGCCGACGCAGTCGGCGCATTCCTACAGGGCGCACGCCCTCAGGCCCACACCGCGACGCGGCTGCGGCCCGATGGTCGCAGGCCGGTGGCGTTCCTAAAGTGGCTCCATGCCCGGCGCATCGCCGGCACCCCCCGAACCCCCGGAATCACCTTCTGCCCCAGGAGCCCGCCATGCTGCACTACGCCGTCGTCTTCTTTGTCATCGCCCTGATCGCCGCGCTGTTCGGCTTCGGCGGCATCGCCGCCGGTGCGGCCGGCATCGCCAAGATCCTCTTCATCGTCTTCCTGGTCATGGCGCTGGTCAGCTTCGTGATGGGCCTGATCCGCCGCACCTGACGCAGGACGACGCATGAACTCCGATCCGCTTGATCCGGTCGATCCTGTCGGCCCGCCGAGCCCGCTCGATCCGTCGGCCGGACCCGACCTGTCCGGCCTGCTGGCCCGGATGCAGGACGAGGCCCTGGCCTGGGTGCGCGAGGAGCCGCTGAAGGCGGTGGCGCTGGCTGCCGCCGCCGGTGCCCTGCTGGCGCTGTGCCTGCCGGCCCGCGCCGATGCCCGCGACGACCCGGCCTGAGTCGCCCCGGCAGCCCCGTCGTTCCACGCCACTCCCTTCGTTCCCCGCCATTCCCGTCATTCCCGCGCAGGCGGGAACCCACCCCCGCCCCCATTCCAGGAGCCCGACATGAACACCCCGCGCAACGCCTCCCGCCTCTCCCACATGCTCTCCCTCTCGACCCCCGCCGCCCGCCGCTTGCTGACCCTCACCGCCACGGCGGTGCTGGGTCTGGCGCTGGCCGCCTGCGGCAAGCCGGATGACGATCGCACCGTCGGCCAGAAGATCGACGGCGCTGTCGCCGCGGCCGAGCAGCGCACCGAAGTGGCCAAGGCGGAAGCCCGCGATGCGGCCGCCGAGGTCAAGGCCGACGCCAAGGAAGCCACCGCCGAAGCCCGCGCCAGCGTCGATGACGCCGGCATCACCGTCGCGGTCAACGCCGCGCTGGCCGGCGACCCGAAGCTGAGCGCGCTGAAGATCGATGTCGACACCTCGAACGGCCGCGTCGAGCTCAAGGGCACGGCGCCGGACGACAGCTCGCGCCGCCGTGCCAGCGATCTGGCCCGGGCGGTCAAGGGCGTGGTCGCGGTCGACAACCGCCTGGTTGTCGCCAAGGGCTGACCCGACCTCATCCGACACGACATCCGGAACGACATCCAACACGACACGCCAGGGAGATTCCATGACACCGACGCGACCGGCCAGCGCCCTGACCCCCGCCTTGCTGCTTGAAGACCATCTGCACACGCTGCGCGCCCATCTGGGGCAGTGCCGCCATGCGCGCGGCCCGATGTTCGCGCTGGGCTGCCTGGCCGAGCGGGTCCATGCGCGCGTGGCCGGCCGCTTCGTGACGACCGTGATGGTCGCGGTGGCGGTGCTGCCGCTGGCGGCTTCCTGGTCCTGACGGATGGCTGCAGCGGCGAGCGAGGCGGTCGAGACGACCGCGGCCCCCGTTCCCCTCCCGATCGAGCCGCCGATCCGCTCGGTGCTGTTCGGGCGAGGCCATTTCGAGCAGCACGCCGCGCGGCTGGCGCTCTCGCACGAATGCCGTGCGGTGCGTGCGCCGGCCGCGGTGCCTTTCTTCCCGCGGCTCGACGAGAACATCGCGGTGATCCGCGGCGCGGTGGCGGCGCTGGAGCGCCTGTCGCGCGACGGGCTGAACCTCGGGCCGGCGGCGCAATGGCTGCTCGACAACGCCAGCCTGATCGACGAGCAGGTCAACGAGGTGCGCCGGCAGCTGCCGGCGCGCTACTTCGCGCGGCTGCCGGTGCTGTGTGGCGAGCCGCTCGACGGGCTGCCGCGCATCTACGGCATCGCCTGGGCCTGGGTCGCGCACAGCGACAGCGGGCTCGACGCCGAGCTGCTGTGCGCCTGCCTGCAGGCCTATGACCGCGAGCGCGAGCTGTCGCTGGCGGAGCTGTGGGCGCTGCCGACGACGCTGCGCCTGGTGCTGATCGAGAACCTGCGCCGTCTGGCCGAGCGCACCGCGGCGATGCTCGACGCACGCGAGCGCGCCCACTCGTGGCTCGAGCAGGCGCATGCGCCGGCGGCGCTGGCCGAGCTCGAGCACCTGGGCCAGGCGCTGTCGCGCCGCGGCGTGCTGCAGGCCTTCGCGCTGCAGCTGTCGCTGCGCGAGGCCGACGTGCCGCATGCGCTGCATGCCGGGCTGCAGGTCTGGCTCGACACGCACCTGCCCGACCCGGCCGCGGCGCAGGCGCAGCTGCACGACGAGATGACGCGCGACCACCAGAGCGTGCGCAATGCCATCACCTCGCTGCGCGGCATCGACCGGCTGGAGTGGCGCGAGCTGATCGCCGGCGTCAGCGTCACGGTGCGCACGCTGGCGCGCTCGCCGGTCTTCGCCGCCGAGCGCCAGGACACGCAGGACGAGACGCTGCGCGCGGTCGAGCAGCTGGCGCTCGACGGCGGCCTGCCCGAATCGCGGGTCGCCGCCGAGCTGATGCGCCGCGTCGACGCCGCGCCGGCGCCGGACGCGCCCGAGGCGGCGCCGGGCCACTGGTGCCTGGGCGCCGGGCGCGAGGCGCTGCGCCAGGCGCTCGGCCTGCCGCCGGCTGGCTTCACCGAGCGGCTGGCCGCCAGCCGGCGCTGGCGTGCCGGCCTGCATCTGGCGGCGCTGGGCCTGCCGACGCTGCTGATGGTGGCCTGGCTGATGCCGCATGGCGCGGCCGCCGTGCCCTGGTCGGCCGGGCTGCTGGCGCTGACCGCGCTGCTGCTGGCCTTTCCGGTCAGCGAGCTGGTCGTCAGCCTGGTCAACCGGCTGATCAGCGAGTCGGTGCCCCCGGCGCGGCTGCCGCGGCTGGCGCTCGACGAGGGCCTGGGGCCGCAGCGGCGCACGTTGGTGGTCATCCCGTGCATGCTTTCGTCCGACGCGCAGACCGACGAGCTGGTCGCGCAGCTCGAGCAGCATCACCTCTCGACCCGCGATCCGCAGGTCCAGTACGCGCTGCTGAGCGACTGGGCCGACGCCTCCACGCCGCATGCCGCCGACGACGAGGCGCTGCTGCAGCATGCCGAGCAGGCGCTGCGCACGCTCAACCGGGTGCACGGCCCGGCCGGCGGTGCGGCCGACCGCGACGCGCCAGCCGCGCCGCGCTTCCTGCTGCTGCACCGGATGCGCCGCTACAGCAGCACCGAGGCGCGCTGGATCGGCCACGAGCGCAAGCGCGGCAAGCTCGAGCAGCTCGTCGGCTGGCTCGACGAGGCCGGCCGCGGCGCGGTGCCGCCCGCCTCGCCCTTCCTGGCGCTCGACGCTCTGACGCAGGTGCGCCATCCGGTGCGCCATGTCATGACGCTCGACAGCGACACCGACATGCCGCCGGGGCGGCTGCTCGAGCTGGTCGGCATCGCCGCGCATCCGCTCAACCGGCCGCGCCTTGACGCGCAGCACCGGCGCGTCGTCGCCGGCCACGCGATCCTGCAGCCGCGGGTGGCGCTGCCGCTGGCGGCCCGCGCCGCGCGCACCCGCTTCCACCGCCTCTTCGCCGGCCAGGGCGGCATCGATCCCTACAGCGCCGCCAGCTCCGAGATCTACCAGGACCTGCACGGCGAGGGCACCTTCACCGGCAAGGGCCTGCTCGATGTGCAGGCGCTGCACGCGGTGCTGGGCGCGCGCCTGCCCGAAGGCCATGTGCTCAGCCATGACCTGCTCGAGGGCGCGATCGCACGCTGCGCCGGCGTCAGCGATGTGACGCTGGTGGAGGACGCGCCCGGGCATCCGGACGTCGCGGCCTCGCGCATCCATCGCTGGACCCGCGGCGACTGGCAGCTGCTGCCCTTCCTGCTGGCGCCGCGGCGCTGGCCGATGGCGCTGATCAGCCGCTGGAAGATGGTCGACAACCTGCGCCGCTCGCTGGTGGCGCCGGCGACGCTGGCGCTGATCGTGCTGGCGCTGGCCACCGGCGTGCTGCCGCCCGGCCGGGTGCTGCTGCTGGCGCTGCTGGCGCACGCGATCGGGCCGCTGCTGGGCACGGTCGCCGGTCTGGCGCCGAGCCGCGACGACATCTCGCTGGGCCTGTTCTGGCGCCGCGGCCTGGCGGACATGAGCCGCGCGCTGGGGGCCGGCGCCTGGCATCTGGCGCTGCTGCTCGACCAGGCGCTGCTGTCGCTGGACGCGATCGCGCGGGCGCTGTGGCGCCAGTGCGTGTCGCGCCGGCGCCTGCTGGAATGGACGACCGCGGCGTCTGCGGCCGCGGCTGCCAGCACCGCGCTGCCGGCGCTGGCGCGCCGCCACGCGCCGACGACGCTGGCCGCCGCCGCGCTGGCGGGCGCGCTGGCGCTGGCCGGCCCGGCGGCGACGCTGCCCTGGGCGCTCGGCCTGGCCCTGCTGTGGGCGCTGGCGCCGGTCTGGGTCGCCTGGGGTGCCCGGGTGCCGGGGCCGCCGCCGGCGCCGCTGGCCGAGCCGGTGCGCCAGTCGCTGCGCCATCTGGCGCGCGACACCTGGCGCTTCTACCTGCGCACCGTCACGGCGGAGGAGAACCACCTGCCGCCGGACAACCTGCAGCTCAGCCCGCAGCCGATGATCGCCTCGCGCACCTCTCCGACCAACATCGGCATGTACCTGCTGGGCGTGGCCACCGCGCGGGCCTTCGGCTTCATCGGCGTCGGCGACATGGTGCGCCGCCTCGACGCGACGCTGTCGACGCTGGAGCGCCTGCCGCGCCACCGCGGCCATTTCCTGAACTGGTACGACACCCGCACGCTCGCGGTGCTGCCGCCGGCCTATGTCTCGACGGTCGACAGCGGCAACCTCGGCGGCCACCTGCTGGCGGTGGCCGGCGCCTGCGAGGAGCTGGCGACGCAGCCGCAGCTCTGGCACGGCCAGCCGATGCTGCGGCTGGCGCTGGGCGAATCGGCGCAGCGCCTGGCGCCGCTGCGGCCGGCGCTGCTGGCCGGACGGGTGACGCATCGTCTGGCGCAGCTGGCGCCGATGCGCGAGCTGCCGCCGGTCGACGAGGCCGACTTCGCGCTACTGCCGCAGTGGCTGGCCGAGGCCCGCACCGAGCTCGACGCGCTGTGGCAGCGCGTGCCCGAGGTCGATGCCCCGGGCGGCGACGAGCGCAGCCTGTGGCTGCTGCGCGACCACCTCGACACGCTGGAGGCGCTGCTGGAGGACCTGCGCGCGCCGGCCTCGCTGGAGGGCCGGCTGCGCGAGCTGGCGGCGCGCTGCCGCACGCTGGCGCTGGCGCCCGACTACGCGATGCTCTTCGATCCGGTGCGCCGGCTGCTGCACATCGGCCTGCGCGCCGACAGCGGCCAGCTCGACGGCAGCCACTACGACCTGCTGGCCTCGGAATGCCGCCTGACCAGCCTGCTGGCCATCGCCAAGGGCGACGTGCCGGTGCGGCACTGGTCGGCGCTGGGCCGGCCCTTCGCGGCGATCGGCGACCAGGTGGGCCTGCGCTCCTGGTCGGGCTCGATGTTCGAGTACCTGATGCCCTCGCTGGTGCTCGACGAGCCGCAGGGCAGCGTGCTCGACCAGGCCGCCCACGCGGCGGTGCGGGAGCAGCGGGCGCAGGGCGCACGCGACGGCCTGCCCTGGGGCGTGTCGGAGTCCGCGCATGCGGCGCGCGACCACACGCTGGCCTACCAGTACGGCCCGCAGGGCGCGGCGCGGCTGGCGCTGCGGCGCACCCCGCCCGACGAGCGCGTGATCGCGCCCTACGCGACCGTGATGGCGCTGATGGTCGACCTGCCCGAGGCGATGGCCAACCTGCAGCGCCTGGGCGACCTGCAGGCCCGCGGCCCGCTGGGCTTCATCGAGGCGCTGGACTTCACCGTCTCGCGCCAGGAGCGGCCCGGCGAGCCGGTGCGGGTCGACACCGTCATGGCGCACCATCAGGGTATGTCGCTGGTGGCGCTGGCGGTGGTGCTGCTCGACGAGGCACCGCGGCGCTGGCTGGGCCGCGACGCGCTGATGCGCGCGGTGCGGCCGCTGCTGCACGAGGCGCCCCCGCGCGAGGCGCCGCCGCTGGGCGAGCCGCTGCCGCTGCCGCCGCCGCGCCGGTTGCGCATCGAGCGCACCTCGCTGACGGTGGAGGTGCCGCAGGACGGCCCGGTGGCGACGCAGCTGCTGGGCAACGGCCGCTACAGCGTGGGCCTGCGCGCGCATGGCGGCGGCTGGAGCCGCTGGCAGGGCGTCGGCATCAGCCGCTGGCGCGACGACGCGCTGCGCGGCTCGCCCGGCACGGTGCTGTGGCTGATGCGCGAGGACGGCCCGCCCTCGGCGCCGACCACGCTGACCGCGATGCCCGCGCCCGATCCGTCGGCGCGCTACCGCACCACGCTCGACGGCGACCGGGTGGTGTTCGAGGCGCAGCGCCCGGACCTGCTCAGCCGCGTCGAGGTGCGCGTCAGCCCGGAGGACGATCTCGAGCTGCGCCAGGTCGAGCTGGAGAATCTGGGCGATCGACCGCTGCCGCTGCGCCTGGTCTCGAGCCTGGAGGCGACGCTGTCGGAGCCGCGCGCCGACGAGGCGCATCCGGCCTTCGCCAATCTCTTCGTCGAGGCGGCGGTCGACCGTGGCGACGCGGCGATTCACCTGCGCCGCAAGCCGCGGCTGCAGGGCGAGGCGGAGGTGCACGCGGTTCACTTCCTCGCCGGTGCGCCGGCCGGGCTCGACGAGCCGCCGCAGTTCACCACCGACCGCGCGCGCTGGCTCGGGCGCTGGCATGAGCCGCACCGGCCGCGCGCCGCCGAGGGCGCCGAGCCGGCCGGGCCGGGCGGTGCGCTCGACACCGGGCTGGACCCGGTGGCGGCGATCGGCGTGCGGCTGACGCTGGCGCCGGGCGCGCGGGTGCGGCTGACCTTCGCCACCGCGGCGGCGGCCTCGCGCGAGCAGCTCGATGCGCTGGTCGACAAGTACCGCCAGCCCACGATCGTCGACCGGGTCGCGGCGATGTCGCACACGATGGCGGCGATCCGGCTGCGCGAGATGCAGCTCGACGCCGAGAGCTGGGCCGCGCTGCTGCGCCTGACCACCGCGCTGACCGCGCCGCTGTCGCGCGAGGCGCCGCGCGGCGGACCGGGCGCGCCGGCGCTGCGCTGCGACCGGCGCCTGCTGTGGCGCCACGCGATCTCGGGCGACCGCCCGATCCTGCTGGCGACGGTGTCGGACCTGGCCGGGCTGGCGCTGGTGCAGACGCTCAAGCGCGCGCTGCGGCTGTGGACGCAGGGCGGCCTGGCGGTCGACCTGGTGGTGGTCAACACCGAGCCGGCGTCCTACCTCAGCCCGGTCCAGCATGAGCTCAACCTGATGCGCGAGCGCCATCAGGCGCAGCAGGACCCGGCGCTGCCAGCGGTGCGGCGCTCGACGCTGCATGCGCTGGCGCGCGCTGCGCTGACCGAGGACGAGCTGTTCACGCTGCAGACGCTGGCGCGCCTGCACCTGCAGGCCGACAGCCGCACGCTGGGCCAGCAGATGCAGCGCTGGACCGCACGCCTGGCGCAGCAGGACCGCCAGCGCCGCGAGCAGCCGGCCTGGCCGCTGGCGGACCTGCTGCCGCCGGCGTCCGGCGCGGCTCCCGCGGCCGCCGCGGAGCCCCCGGACGGCCGGTTCGAGACCGACACCGGCGCGTTTGCCTTCGAGGTCGACGCACAGCGTCATCCGTCGCGGCCGTGGATCAACGTGCTGGCCAATCCGGGCTTCGGCACGCTGGTGTCGGAGGCGGGCGGCGGGCATGTCTGGGCCGGCAACAGCCGCATGCACATGATCACTGCCTGGTCGAATGACGCGCTGCTCGATCCGCCGTCCGACGGTCTGCTGCTGGTCGACCCGCAGCAGGACGGCCGCGCGCGCTGGATCGGCCGCACGCTCGACGGCGGCGGGCTGCGCCGCGTGCGCCACGGCCAGGGCTGGAGCGAGATCGGCCAGCGCTTCGGCGCGGTCGACACGCTGCTGCAGGTGGTGGTCGATGCCGAGGCGCCGCTGCGCCAGAGCCTGCTGCGGCTGACGCTGGCGCCGGGCGCCCCGGCGCGCCGGGTGCGGCTGACCGGCTGGGTCGAGTGGCTGATGGGCTCGGCGCGCCAGGAGCGGCTGTCGCTGCGCACCGGCATGCTGGAGCCCGAAGGCCCGGGCGGGCCGGTGCTGGCCTGCACCCAGCTCGACCACCTCGGCGGCCAGGGCGGCGCGACCGCCTTCGTGCTGCTGCAGCCGGCGCGCGCGCAGGACGCCGACGCGGTGCAGCCGGCCGGCTGGACCTGCGACCGCACCGAGTTCTTCGACGCGCACGGGCGCATGCGCCTGCCGCAGCAGCCCGGCGGGCGCAGCGGCGCCGGGCTGGACGCCTGCGCGGCGCTGGCGCTCGATGTCGAGCTGGTGCCCGGCCGCGCGGTCGAGCTGGTGCTGCTGCTCGGCCACGGCGAGGACCTGGCCGCGGCGCGGACGCTGGCCAGGCAGGCCCGGCAGCGCGATCCGCACGAGCGCGCCGCGCAGGCGCGCCAGCGCTGGGACGCGCTGCTCGGCCAGGTCACGGTCGAGACGCCGGACCCGCTGTTCGACATGCTGACCAACCGCTGGCTGCCCTACCAGACGCTGGCGTGCCGGATGTGGGCGCGCGCCGCCTTCTACCAGGCCGGTGGCGCGATGGGCTACCGCGACCAGCTGCAGGACGCGATGGCGCTGACGCACCTGGCGCCGGAGCTGCTCGAGCGCCAGATCCTGATCCACGCCGCGCGCCAGTTCGAGGCCGGCGACGTGCAGCACTGGTGGCACGAGCCGGGCGGCGCGGGCGTGCGCACGCATTTTTCCGACGATCTGCTGTGGCTGCCGCTGGCCTGCGCGCGCCTGATCGAGCGCACCGGCCAGACCGCGGTGCTCGACCGCCGGCTGCCCTTCCTGATCGGCGGCGAGATCCCGCCCGGCGCGGAGGATCTGTTCGAGACGCCGCAGGTCGGCGGCACCCCGGCCAGCGTCTACGAGCACTGCGCGCGCGCCATCGACCGCAGCCTGCGGCTGGGCCCGCACGGCCTGCCGCTGATGGGCACCGGCGACTGGAACGACGGCATGAACCGCATCGGCCACCAGGGCCGCGGCGAGTCGGTCTGGATGGCCTGGTTCCTGTGCGAGGTGGTGCGGCTGGCGCTGCCCTGGGCCGAGGCCCGCGGCGACGCCGCGCGCGTCGCGCACTGGCGCCAGGCGCTGCAGGGCTGGCCGCAGGCGCTCGAGCGCCGCGCCTGGGACGGGCGCTGGTACCTGCGCGCCTTCTTCGACGACGGCTCGCCGCTGGGCAGCGCGGCGGACGACGAATGCCGCATCGACCTGATCGCGCAGGCCTGGGCGGTGCTGTCGGGCGCGGGCGACGCGCAGCGCGCCCGCCAGGCGATGGACAGCGCCTGGACGCGCCTGTTCGACGCCGAGCACCGCCTGCTGGTGCTGCTCGACCCGCCGCTGCAGCACCACCAGCCCGACGCCGGCTACATCCAGGCCTATCCGCCGGGCGTGCGCGAGAACGGCGGCCAGTACAGCCATGCGGCGGTCTGGGGCCTGATGGCGATGCTGCGGCTCGGCCAGGCCGACCGCGCCTGGGCGGTCTACACCGGCCTGAGCCCGGCGCACCGCTGGAACGATGCCCGGCTCGGGCCGCTGTACGCGCTGGAGCCCTATGTGATGGCGGGCGACACCTACAGCCAGGCGCCGTGGGCCGGGCGGGGCGGCTGGAGCTGGTACACCGGTTCGGCCGCCTGGCTGCTGCGCGCCTCGCTCGAGCATTTCTGCGGCCTGAAGCTGCGCGCCGGCACGCTGGCGCTCGAGCCCTGCCTGCCGCCGCACTGGCCGCAGGCGACGCTGCGGCTGGCGCTGGACGGCCGCCGGCTGACGCTGCATGTGGTGCGCGCCGGCGAGGGCGGGCGGCTGGCGCGCGAGCTCGGACCGGCGGCGCGCCGGCTGCAGCCGGGCGAGATCGTGCTGCGCGAGTCGCTGGCCGACGGGGCGGTGCTGTGGCTGGAGCAGGCGCCTTCAGCCGCGTAGCGGCGACAGCGCCAGCAGCTGCGAGGCCACGCGCCGGAAGGCGCCGCCTTCGGGCGGGCACTGCCAGGTCTCGCAGCGGCACAGCCGGCCGTGGCGCTCGCCGGAGAGCGCCTCCAGCAGCATCACGGTGTTCGGGATGCCCTCGCGCAGGCGGCGCGAGACGGCGGTGCCGGCCTGGATGCTCCAGACCCGGCGCGGCGGCCGGGGCTCGGCGCCCGGGGGCGCGGGCAGCGGCTCGACCGCCACCGGCACGACGGCCGGCAGATGGATGTGGCCGCTCAGCAGCAGGTCGGCCCCGGCGCCGGCCCAGGCCGACAGCGCCTCGCGGTGATGCGTCGGGCGGTGCACCTCGTCGCCGCTGCGGGTGACCTGCAGCGGATGGTGGGTGACGACCACGCGGATCTGGCCCGGTGCGGCCGCCTGCAGCGCGTCGGCGGTGCGTGCGATCTGCCTGCGCGAGAGCGTGCCGTCGCGGTGGCGCCACCAGCGGGTGGTGTCGAGCGTCAGCACCTGCCAGTCGGGCAGGTCGAGCCGCGGCTCGCGCTCCGCGCCGAAGGCGGCGCTCAGGCGCCGGTAGGGATGGCGCAGCCGCTCGGCCAGATCGAACAGCGGAATGTCATGGTTGCCGCCGATCACCAGCCGGTGCGGCACCGGCAGGCGCGCCAGCCAGTCGCGGGCGCTGGCGAACTGCGCGGCGGTCGCGCGCTGGGTGATGTCGCCCGAGAGCACCAGCACCTCCGGGCGCACGCAGGCCACCAGCCGCTCGAGCGCGCTCAGCACCGCGGGCAGCTCGGTGCCGAAATGGGTGTCGGACAGGTGCAGCAGCCGGCTCATGCCTTCTGGATCAGGCTGAATCGGCCGTGTCGCGGGCGCCGAGCAGCCACAGCGGCCGGGGCGCGACCTCGACACGCAGCGGCAGCGGCAGCCGGATGCGCTCGCCGTCGATCGCGATGCGGACCTGGCGGCGCCCCGGCAGGTCGATGTCGAGCCGGGAGAAGGCGAAGTCCTGCACCGCCTGCGCCCGGCCGAGGCGTCCGATCAGGCCCTGCAGGATCAGGCCCAGCATGCCCGCGCGGCCGACCGGCGCCAGCGTCAGCGCACCCAGGCCGCCCTGGTGCAGCGCCGCGTCGGACAGGCCGACCTCGCGCAGCTGCAGCGGGTTGTTGCCGATGAAGAGGGTGGAGGCCTCGCGCTGCTCGCGGTGGCGCTGGCCGTCCAGGTCGGTGCGGGTCAGGTGCAGCCGCCAGCTTCGGCGTGGTCGCATCAGGCTGGCCAGTCCGGCCAGCCGCGCGATCCACTGGCTGCGGCCATGGCGGCGCTTCATTGCCTCGCGTTCTTCCAGCAGCTCGGGATACAGGCCCAGGCTGGCATTGACCAGGAAGATGCGGTCGCCGATGCGGCCGAGCTGCACCGGACGCATGTCGCCCGCCTCGATCGCGGCGAGCAGGTGGGGCAGCGCCGCGTCGGTGTCGGTCGGCAGGCCGTGCTGGCGGCCGAAGAAGTTGAAGGTGCCACGCGGCAGCGCACCGAACGGAATCGGGTGCTCCCAGAGCGCCTGCACGACGGTGTTGAGCGTGCCGTCGCCGCCGGCCGCGACGATCACGCCGCCGTCGCTCCGGGCCCGCGCCACCACCCGTGCCGCCAGCGCGGGCAGCTCGGCCGGCGAGCGTGGCGGGTGGACATGCCAGCGCCGAGTGCCGGGCGGCAGCGCTTCGGTCAGCTGGCGGGTGAGTTCATCCGGCCCGCCACGGCGGCCGCCGGCCCGCGGATTGACGATCAGATGCAGCGGCGCCGTGCGCGTGTCGATCGCAGGCCGGGCGGGCTGCACGGGCTTCATCACGCCAGGCCGGCTGTGCGTTCGTCAGCGCACGACGCTGCCGAGCGGGGTCACGCTCTGCCCGTAGTGCGCATGCACGTCGCGGTGCCACTGCAGATCGCTGGCCTGGGTCGGCCAGTGGTCCTTGTCGAAGCCGGGGGCGTTCTCGAAGGTCTCGGCACGCGCGTCCAGCACGAAGCATTCGCGATTGGTGTCGAGCGTCAGTGCGCCCCACGGAATGGCGAACAGCTTCTCGCCCAGGCCCAGGAAGCCGCCGCTGGACATCACGGCATAGGCGATGCGTCCGCCCGGCACGTCGAGCATGATCTCCTCGATCTTGCCCAGCGTCTCGTCGGCGGTGTTGACCACGGTGTTGCCGGTCAGCGTGGCGGCGGTCATCAGCTCCGGGCCGGGGCCGCTGGTGTCGGACAGGCCCTCGCCGACGATGCGGGCACCTTGGCTGGAGGACGGCGTGGTCATGTAGGGCGAGTTCATGCGGGACTCCTTGTGACCTCCTGGCGGAGGCGGTGGGTTGGGGTGTCCTGATGATGCGCACCCGGCTGCAATCCGCGCGTCAGGCCAGACCGGCTCTGGAGGCCGGACGCATCCTACGTTGTCTGCAACGCCCCCATCGCCCGCAGCACATCCCAGCACGCGCCCATCGTGTGGTAGTCGGTCTTGCCGGCGGGGCTCTTCTCGTCGGAATAGGCGCGGTTGTCGGGCGTGAGGATGCGGAACCAGGCGCCGTGGCGGTGGTCGACCAGGTGCGTCCAGCTGTAGGTCCACAGCCGATCGTAGGCCGACCACAGGGCGGTGTCGCCGGTGCGGATCGCCAGCAGCGCGGCTGCGGCCAGGCTCTCGGCCTGGACCCAGAAATACTTGTCGGCGTCGCAGACCGTGCCGTCGGGCGCGAAGCCGTAGACCAGGCCGCCGTGCTGCGCGTCCCAGCCGCGGCGCATCGCCACCTCGAAGAAATGCCGCGCGGTCGGCACGATCCAGTCGGGCCGCTGGCTGGCGGGCAGCCGGCTTTCCAGCTGCAGCAGCAGCTTGGTCCATTCGGTCAGGTGACCGGTCTGGAAGCCCCAGGGGCGGAAGATGTTGCTGCGGTCGTGGCGGTTGTAGTCCCAGTCGGGCGTCCAGTCGCGCTGCCAGTGCTCCCAGACCAGCGCGCCGTCGGCCGCCTGCGGCGCGGCCTGCGCGGCCAGGCGCTGCGTGACCGAGGTCGCCAGCGTCAGCGCGCGCTGCAGGTACTTGGCGTCCTGCGTGGCGTCCCACGCGGCCAGGCAGGCCTCGCAGGCGTGCATGTTGGCGTTCTGGCCGCGGTAGGACGAGAGCGTCTGCCAGTCGGCCGAGGCCTCGTCGGCGTACAGGCCGTGCGCGGGCTCCCAGAAGCGCGTCTCCATCAGCGCGAAGCAGGTCTCCAGCCCGGCACGCGCCTCCTCGACGCCGGCCATCAGCGCGTGCGCATGCGCCAGCAGCACGAAGGCCTGGCCGTAGGCGTGGTTCGTGCCGTCGATCACCCGCGGGCGGGCGCCCGGTGCGCCGCCGGCAGAGCGGTCCGGATCGTGCTCGATCACCCAGGCGTGGCCGCCCTGGGGCTGGGCATGCGCCTCGTCCAGGAAGCGCAGGCCGTGGCGCACCGCCTCCAGCCACTGCGGCCGGCGCTCCAGGTGGCGCCAGGCCATCGCGTGGTTGAAGATGAAGCGGGTGCTGCTGACGAGGTGGCGGGTGCGCCGGTCGTAGACCGTGCCGTCGTCGCGGAAGAAATGGAAGAAGCCTCCGGACGGGTCGATGCAGCGCCCGTCGTAGAAGGCCATCGTGTGGCGGATGTGCGCGCGCAGGACATCGGGCGAGCGGAAGTCGGGCAGGGTGGCGGCGGTCATGGCCCGATGATGACGCAGTGCCCGCGCGCCCGGCATCCGGGCTGCTCCGGTCCTGCCGGGTTTCGTGTCAGGCCACCCGACGCCCGCCGCGCCAGACGCCCAGCACCACCGGCTGACCCGCGACCTCGCGCACCCGCACCAGGTCGGCGCGCAGGCCGGGCGCGATCTCGCCCCGGTCGTGCAGGCCGACGGCGCGGGCCGGGGCCCGGCTGACCTTGGCGATGGCCTGCGGCAGCCGGGCCGCATCGGCCGGCTGCGCCAGGCTGCAGCGCGCCAGCGTCCAGGCCGCGGCCAGCAGCGTCGCCGGCACATAGTCGGAGGAGAGCGCATCGAGCACGCCGGCCTCGACCAGCGCCGCCACCGGCACGTTGCCGGCATGCGAATGGCCGCGCAGCAGATTGGGCGCGCCGCCCAGGGTCAGCAGACCCAGATCGGCCGCCCGCCGGGCGGCTTCCAGCGTGGTCGGAAACTCGCAGATCGAGGCGCCCAGCGCATGGGCCTCGTCGACATGCGCGGCGGTGGTGTCGTCATGCGAGGCCAGCGCCACCCCGAGCGCCCGGGCCAGCGCGACGAAGGCGCCGCGATTGGCCTCGGCCCGGCGGCCGCGCTCGCTCCCGGGGCCGTGCGGCCGGGCGATCTCCTGATCGAACTGCTGGCCGCTCCAGCCCTTCTTGCTGGTGAAGTACAGGCGCGCGCGCACCAGATCGCTCCACTGGCGCTGCCCGGGCGTGTGATCCATCAGCGACATCAGGCCGAGCCGGGGGTGTCCGGCATAGGGTTCGAACAGCTCCAGCGCATTGTCGGCCGGCAGCTCGCAGCGCAGGTGCAGCCGGTGGTCGGCGCGCAGCACGCCGGCCTCGTCGAGCGCATCGAGCACCGCCAGCATCTCGCTCTGGTCGCGGCCGCGAAAGCCCCGCCGGTAGGGATCGCCGATGCCGATCGCGTCGAAGACGGTGGTGATGCCGGCGGCGGCGATCTCGGCGTCATGCGCCTGCACCGCGCTCCAGGCCGGCTGCTGCACGCCCGGGCGCGGCATCGCGTGGCGCTCGTGGTTGTCGGTGTGCAGCTCGACCAGTCCGGGCAGCAGGTGGTCGCCCTCGAGGTCGATCGCGCCCGGCAGCCGCATGCGCCCGGCATCGATGTCGACGATGCGCCCGTCGCGCAGCCGCACGCTGCCGAGCATGACCTGATCCGCCAGCACCAGCCGTGCGCCGGTCAGGACTTTTTCTCCCTGCATGAGTGAATCTTGCATGTTCGCGAGTGTGACCGCCGTTGCTTGTGCGCGGATGTGCACGATTCACAGCTTCCGGAAAGGTACGCAGCGGTATTGAATTCGCAAATCTCTCACGGTGGGATGTCACGACCTGCCGGAACAAGGTAGTCTATGTGGCCTTGTCCGAACCTGATCTCCCGTCTGTCCCGGTTGTCCTGCCTCGATGAGTGCCCGCTACGCGATCTACCTGACTCCGCCTGTCGACCACCCGCTGTGGCAGTCCGGCTGCACCTGGCTGGGCCGAGATCCGTCCGGTGACGAGGCGCCGGCGGCACCGGCGCGCCGGGCCGCGCCGTGGCGCTACGGCTTTCATGCGACGCTGAAGACGCCGATGCGGCTGGCCGAGGGCTGCTCGCTGCAGTCGCTGCACCAGGCGCTGTGCGCGCTGGTGCGCACCGTGGCGCCCTTCGACATGCCGGCGCTCGAGGTGGGACTGTTCGAGGATCTGATCGTGCTGCAGACGGCCGGCCCGCTGGCCGAGGCCCATCCGCTGCGCGACCTGGCGGACCGCTGCATCACCGAGCTGGATGTCTTCCGCGAGCCCGCCACCCCGTCCGATCTGGCGCGCTGGCGGGTGCGTGCGCCGCTCGACGACGAGCAGCAGGCGCTGCTGTCGCGCTGGGGCTGTCCGCATGTGCTCGAGCGCTGGCATTTCCACTGCACGCTCAGCGACCTGATTCCCGACGAGGGCGAGCGTGCGGTCTGGCTGGAGCTGGCGCGCACCTTCTTCGCGCCGGCGCTCGAGCAGCCCTGGCGCTGCGACGCGCTGAGCCTGTTCGTCGAGCCCAGCGTCGGCGCGCCGCTGCAGCTGCTGCGGCGCTACGCCCTGAGCGGCCAGGACCAGCTCAGAAGCTGAAGCCGATCTTCGCGCCGACCGTCAGCGGATCCTGATCGAGGCCGCCGCGCTCGCGCGTGCCGTGCCAGCCCACATCCACGCCGGTCAGCAGCGCGCCGATGCGCCAGTTCAGGCCGGCGGCCACGCCCAGGCCCGGCAGCGTGCGCGCGGCGCTCGGGGCCTCGACCCGGAACAGGCCCAGGCTCGGGCCGGCGCCGATCGACAGGCCGTCACCCAGCGGCACGGTGTAGCGCGGCGACAGCGTCAGCGTGTCGAAGCGCGTGCCCTCGCGCGAGGCGTGGCTGTAGTTCAGATGGGTGCGGATGCGGCGGTCCGGCGTCTGCATCAGGCCGCACTGCAGCGCCAGCTCCAGACCCCAGGCGTTGGCGCTGCGGCCGGGATCCGGGTCGATGCGGCTGCCGGTCAGCGCCAGCGTCGCATCGGGCTTCCAGGCCGGATCGTTCAGCGCCGGCAGCCATTGCCAGCCATCGGCGGCCTGGGCGGCCGGAGCCGCGGTGATCACGAGGGCCGCCAGCAGGGCCGGCAGCAGCGAGACAGAGGGGCGTGCAGTTGCGATCTTCATGGCCCCAATCTAGACCGGCTGACGCGACGGGAACATGAGATCGATCATGTTCCGGTCCTTGTGCGGCCGCCTGTTCAGGACGGCCCAAGGCGCACGCATTGACAAATCACCGCGGCTGCGCCTCGGCGATCGCGATGCTCGTGGTGCCCCCGGATCGACGCCCCTTGACCCCGGGCGA
The DNA here is from genome assembly GCF_023706025.1 of Sphaerotilus sp. FB-3. Taxonomy (NCBI): domain Bacteria; kingdom Pseudomonadati; phylum Pseudomonadota; class Betaproteobacteria; order Burkholderiales; family Sphaerotilaceae; genus Sphaerotilus; species Sphaerotilus sp. FB-3. The sequence goes on from NZ_BQWE01000011.1 coordinate 217,009, forward strand.
AGAATGGGGTCCTGCGGCCCCTACAGTCGGCCGCGAGGAGGTCGTCGGCGATGGACATGCTGAAACGACTGCCCGGCTCGGTCCGGGCTGCGCCCGGGCTGGAGTGGGCGCTGTGGCGACGGCTGCCGGCGCTGCTGCTGTGGGGCACGCTGCTGCCGGCGTTGATCGTGCTGGCGCGTCACCTGATCGGCGAGGGCGGCACCACCGCGCAGGCCGAACGCGACCTGATGATCTGGACCTACAAGATGATCGGCCTGGTCGTGCTGCACTGGTCGCTGCTGCTGACGCTGGCGGTCGGCTGCTTCATCGTCCGGGTGATGAAGGGCCCGGCCTATGTGGCCGACGCCTACGAGATGGAAGAACTCGACCCGGATCCCTCGCCGCTGCCGCTGTCGGGCCGCTGAGGCCGCTCCATCCGGATCGCGCCGAAGGGGCAGCGCGGCTCGCACTTCGAGCAGCCGGTGCAGCCGGCCTCGTCCTCCAGCACCGAGCGCTTGCGCCAGGCCACCACCTGCAGCGACAGCACATGCGGCGGGCAGACCGCGACGCACCAGCCGCAGCCGGTGCAGCGCGCGGGGTCGATGCGTGGCAGGGGGCGGCGGGGAGTGGGTGTGGGCGGCATCGGCTGCCATCATGCCCGGTGCGCCTTCGCGGGCATGACGGGAGCGGCGACGCGCCGCCGCATCTCGATGCGGCGCGGTGGTACCCCACGGCCGTTCTGTGAAAAATGGCCCGCTTTTGTGTGGCTCCTGTGAGCCTGCATTCCGCTCCCGTTCGGTAGCTATGGTCTGCTTCCAGCCTGAACAAGAAAAAGCGATTCACGCTTCAGGGGTACGGACGTGGCCATCTTTCCACAGGGATACCAGAACATCGCGGCGCGTTGCCGCAACACGGAGGACGGCGGCGCCGAGCGGCGCGTGCTGCGGCAGCTCCAGCGCTGTCTGGAGGACGACTATCTCGTCTGGCACAACGTGCCGGTGGGCAACAAGGGGCGCCTGCCGGACTTCGTGGTGCTGCATCCGGGCCGCGGCCTGCTGGTGCTGGAGGTCAAGGGCTGGCGGGCCGGCGCGCTGCACCAGGTCTCGCGCCACGATGTCGAGCTGAACCTGGCCAACGGTCAGGGGCGGGTGAGCCGGATCCACCCCGGCCTGCAGGCGCGCGGCTACGCGATCGAGCTGGTCAACCAGATGCAGCGCGATCCCTGCCTGTGCCAGACCGAGGGGCGCCACAAGGGCAATCTGGCCGTGCCCTGGGGCAGCGGGGTGGTGTTCGCCAACATCGAGCGCCAGCGCATCACCGATCCGCACTGGGACGAGTTCTTTCCGCCGGCCACCACGCTGACCCGCGAGGATCTGGCCGAGGATCTGGATCCGGCCGTCTTCCAGGAACGGCTGTGGGGCATGTTCACGGTGGAGTTCCGCCTGAAGACGGCGCTGACGCTGCCGCAGCGCGACCGCATCCGCTGGCACCTCTTTCCCGAGATCCGGCTGCAGACGCAGGCCTCGCTGCTGGACGAGGACGGCGACGACGCGGGCGAGCCCGGCGCTGCGGCGGCGCCGTCGCCGAGCGAGGCGCTGATGCTGGTGATGGACCTGCAGCAGGAGCAGCTCGCGCGCTCGATGGGCGAGGGGCACCGGGTCATTCACGGCGTGGCGGGGTCGGGCAAGACGATGATCCTGGTCTACCGCGCCCAGCAGCTCGCCGCCGCGGCGCGGCCGGACTGGCCGATCCTGGTGCTCTGCTACAACCGGCCGCTGGCGGCGCGCATCGACGCGCTGATGCGGCAGCGGGGGCTGGACGAGCGGGTGCAGGTGCGCACCTTCCACGGCTGGTGCTACGACATGGCCGACACCTACCAGCTCGGCATCCCGAAGAAGGGCTTCCGGCCGGACTACGACGCGCTGGCCGACCGGGTGGTCGAGGCGGTGGCGCATGGCCGCATCCCGCGGGCGCAGTACGCGGCGTTGATGATCGACGAGGCGCACGATTTCGAGGATGCGTGGCTGCGGCTGGCGCCCCAGCTGGTCGATCCGGCGACGAACTCGCTGCTGGTGCTCTACGACGACGCGCAGTCGATCTACCGCCAGCCGCGCCGCAAGTTCAGCTTCGCCAGCGTCGGCATCGAGGCGCGCGGGCGCACCAGCGTGCTGAAGGTCAACTACCGGAACACGGCCGAGGTGCTGAAGCTCGCCACCGCGACCGCCGGCCAGCTGCTGCGCGGCGGCGAGCCGGACGGGGCGGTGGACGGCCCAGGTGAGGGCGACAGCGACATCGTGCAGCAGACCCCGCTCGGCGCCGGCCGCAGCGGCCCCGCGCCGGAACTGCTGCGCGGACGCACGCCGCGCGAGGAGGCCGAGCTGGTCGCCGAGCGCCTCGCCGAGGCGCTGGCGGACGGCGTGTCCCCGGCCAACATGGGCGTCCTGGCGCGCCGGCACGACCTGCTCGACCCGGTGGAAAAGGCGCTGCACCTGCGCGGCATCCGCACCCAGCGCCTGCAGCGCGCGGGAACGTGGGAGCCGGACAGCGTCAAGCTCACCACGCTGCACGCCTCCAAGGGGCTGGAGTTCCACACCGTCGCCATCGTCGGGCTGCAGGCCGTGCCGGACGCGCACCACAGCGAGGAGGAGGAATGGCGCCTGCTGTATGTGGCGATGACGCGGGCGACGTATCGGCTGGTGCTGGGGGCGTGTGGGGAGTCGGGGGCGGTGGAGCGGGTTGCGCTCGGGCTGGATGCGCGGGCGGGTGTCACGGTGAGGTATTCGCCAATCGCTGCGGAAGCATGACCGTGAGTTTTCAGGATCGGAGTCGGTACTTTGACCCATGGTAGACATTTCGTTGCGATGGCTGTCAATGGCTACGGATGATCTTAAGTTTTTGATTTATTAAACCGGCAATTAAAGGCATTATGTTGGAAAATTTGTAAGTAATTGATTTGCAGGGGAAAACATCGGATTCATGTCATGTAAATAGTTGCCGGTTTAATAAAAAAGAAAATTTTGTCCACATAGACGGTGCTGTCAGTCGGCTTTGCTTGTCAGGGCCGTGGCTTTGACATCAAGGTCACCACAGGTCTGCTCATGCTTTTTCGAGGCTTGCGCTGTGCTTTGAAACGGATGAGTCGTGTCGTTTGTGTGTAAATTTGCCGATTTTGGGTGGTGCGTGGTGAAGCCCCGGTATCGGCTGGGCTTGTTCCTCTTATTATCTGATTTTTTGATCCGGGAAAATACAGATGAACGACTTCTTCACGTCAATCGATGATACAGAAGATGTGCGTCAAGGCGACATAATCCGCCAGCTCGATCCTACTAAGACGGGCGTGGTAAAAAAGCTGGGGGTCGTGATAACGGCGGATTGCGATATCGCAAATAGGAAGGCCGGAGATCGCTACACTTTGTTGGAAATTATGCCGATGGCCGCCTATATCGAGGGGCCTTGGGCGCAGGAGCAGCTGCGCAAGCTTTCCGAGAAGCGTTCGAAACCGATTTGTCAGCAACTCACGGGGCAGATACGCAAGCTGAAAGTTGACGTTGCAGATCTGACCCATGAATCCCTTGTGCAGTGGCTGCGCGACAAAACCGCTGCAGAAATTCTGACTAGCACCACTGGCCAGAAGCCATCGCCGGATTCCAAGCAGCTGCGCGACCTCCAAGGCTTCGCGCTCACGGTGATCGCCGAGGAAGGCACTAGCGCTTTCGATCGGCTGAAAGATGCCTGGAAGCTTTTTGGCACCGACGAGAAGACTCAACAGGACAGTGTTCGCAACGCTTTCAAGGATGGTGGTGGCTTCCAAGACTACTTCGTACTCCCGGAGTTGCCCAGGCAGAGCGGTCTTGGATTCGTGGTGATGCTGCGTTCGATGTGGGCCATTATGGCGCCGGAGCTTTACCTCACTGAGCAGGACGCTCGTATCGATGGCCACCCAGGTGCCTTCCATCGTGTCGGCCGCCTCAACGATGGTATCCGGTTTGCGATCACCCAGAAGCTTGCGTTCTTGTTTTCTCGTATTGGCATGCCTACGACATTCGAGTCCGCCTGCGAGGCAGCGACCGAAATCACGGTTGAAGAATTCTTCAAGAAGCACATCAAGGAGGTGTGACTATGAATGATTGCAATAGCGACATCATCTCTGCTGTCGTCATCGATAAAAAGGCTATCCGAATTTTGGACCGGGGGTTCGTAGAAGATATTTGGTTTCGGAAATTTGAAGTGCCGCAGAACACTGACGGCCTTCGCCGTGTGCAATCCGGTGACATCGTCTACCTGCTGTCCGAGGAAGCCGAGCTCGAAAGCGGCTACTTGGTCATCAACACCGAAATTTTCGCCAATACTGTTGGATTGGCTAAGCCGCGTATTGCCTTCGATCGGGTGATCCGCGTTGCGCTACGACATTTCGAGCGCGGCATTGCAATTCCGATCCAATGGCAACCCTATCACATGGGCTCCCGGCTTTCGGTATACGGGCAGTCCTCTCGTAACGTCAGGCAACGCATTTATTTTGATCAGGCGCCAGACGTGGATGGCAATCTCTATGCATTTGCCGTCACAGAGAACCCGGAAGACCTGGCCGGCGTACCTGAGGACCGTGCGCTGTTTGAGCGCGCGATGGATGGCCTCTGCGATGCCCTGCTGACGGAGCCCTCGGCCCCGCCACCCGTTGGAAACTTCGGCGTCTTGCTTTCCGAACCGCTCGGCGTTCGGTTGTCAAGTTCTGGGACGCTGCAGGAGTGGTACGACCAACGCCTGAACCGCGAGCAACGCAAATTCGTCGATCAGCCGCATGACGGGCCCGTGAGGCTGCGTGGTGCCGCAGGCACTGGCAAGACACAGTCTATGGCGGTGAAGTGCTTGCGCGATCTGTATGCCGACGCGGACGGCGACAAGACGTTCGCTTTCCTGACCCACAGTTCGGCTTTGGCTCATACGGTGGTGCGGTCCATGCTCCATGCGCTGGACCCCACAGAACGGTGGTCGTCGTTGAAAACACCTTCCGGCCAACCTAGACTGTGGATCGGCACTATCTACGAACTTGCGCAGGAGAAACTGGGTTACGAAAAGAAGGGTTTGAGGCCGCTGTCGCTGGACGGCCGTGATGGACGTGATTACCAACGGATGCTCATCGAACAGGCCATTCGCGTGGTTGTGCAAGAACCTCGCATCGTGCTTGACCTCTTTCCCCGCTGTCAAGACTTGGAGAAGCGCCTGCGGAATTTTTCCGAAGACGTTTCCCTCGTTGACGAGCTCATGAACGAGTTTGCCTGCGTGCTGGATCTGGATTCCATCAAGAAGGGCACCCAAGAAGCCCATCGCTACGCGCGCGGTTCCAGGGATGCTTGGCAGATGGTCTTGCCAACTGAGGCCCACCGGTACGTTGTTCTCGAAATCCACGACGTCTACCGGACTCTGTTGATGGAGGAGAAGATGCTGGGATTGGATCAGATGGTGGCGGACTTTGCGCGCTATCTTGGCACTCATGAGTGGACTGCCCTACGTGAACGTGATGGTTTTGACCTCGTGTTCGTCGATGAGTACCACTACTTCACCCGTGTAGAAGCCATGCTGCTTCACAACCTATTCAAATCGCGGGCTCAGGTCACCGGCCGGTGGCCGCTGCTCATGGCGTACGACATCAAGCAAGGGTCCAGTGACGTTGCCATAAGCGGCGGGATGGAGAAATTTCGCAATCCGGGCGTTGGCGAGTCGGTGCTGAATGAACTCAAGCAGGTGTATCGATCAACGCCTCAGATCACGGATTTCCTGCGCGACATCGACGCATCCTTCCCGGCAATAGATCTGGAGGGTGAGTATGCAACCTACGTCGCCGAGTCGCAGCAGGGCGACGGCGAGACGCCGACCCTAGCGGTGTACGACACCGACATCAAGCTTGTCGATAGCGTCTTCGATCAGGCCACGCGCCAGGCTCGCAGCATCGATGGCGGCGGCAGTCAGGTGGCGGTACTGTGCTTAAACGAGACGCTGTTCGACAAGATCCGTGTCGCCGGCCGAGTGCAGGAAAAGTTCGTGGCGATCACTACGCGTGAAGACCTGAAAGAACTGCGCTACGCCAAGAACAAATGCGTCTTCAGTATGCCCGAGTACGTCGCTGGGCTGCAGTTCCACACCGTGTTCCTCATCCATGCTGATAGCGCGGACTATGACGAAGGCCAAGGACAAGGGGCCCGTCGGCGATACGTGTCACGCGTCTACCTCGGTGCCAGTCGGGCTACACAAAGGGTCTTGATCAACAGCTCACGGGAACACGGCGGCCCTAGCCAGTTGTTAAACGTGCCTCTGGCCAACAAAACTTTGCGACGAGCGAACTGAGCTAGGTTCCCTCGTAAGCTCTCCTACAAGTAGACAGCAGAAACCCGAGAATGCAGCCCAGCCCAAAAGAATCGAGCCGATGAGGGCGCGCGGTTCAGCGAGAACCGGACCGTTGCGATCCCGAAAGAAGCAGCAGCCGCGCCGCAGCGATCCGCGCCCTGAAAGCCTCGTCGAGCGTGGTCCAGTCGACCACGTCGACCCGCCAGGGCAGATCGGATTCGGAGAATGCCTCCGCCAGTGCGGCTTGCTCGTCCAGCGTGAGCGCATGGGCGCCGATCACGGCCAGATCGAGATCCGACCAAGGCTTGGGCGGATGCGCGCCGCCACCGGCGCGTGAACCGAAGGCCCAGACTTCCCGTCCGGGCAGCAGCCGGGCCAGGATCTGCCGGACGAGGGCCAGATGGTGCGGCTCGATCGACAGCCGTGCTGCCAGAGCCGCCTCATTGGCCGGCGCGGTCATCCCCGGCGCTCCAGCGCTTCGAGCAGCCCGCGCGCATCGGCCACGAAGGGGCGGATGCCTTCATAGACCTGCCGCGCCTTGCCCACGTCATAGGTATGCGAGGTCGTGCCGCGCATCTGCCGGTAGCGAAACCAGGCCTCGACATCCCGCACCAGCCCCTTTTCCGCCCCGACCCGCAGCAGGTCGCGAAAGCCGAGCTGGTCGGTCTCTCCCGGCGTGGCCGCTTCCGCCTCGATCTGGCGCTTCAGCATCTTCGTCGCCAGCTCGTAGACGAACTCGAAGTTCTGGATGACGCCTGCGAACAGCGTGTTGCGCACCGCGTCCGACTGCGCCTGCAGCCACGCCACGTCCTCGGTGACGCGCAGGCTGTCCTCCAGCGAGGTCAGGGCGCGGCGCAGCGGGGTGAGGTCGAGGGTGAAGGCCACCGTGAACGTCAGGCGTCGATGTTCGCCGCCCTCAGCGCATTGCTCTCGATGAAGTCGCGCCGCGGCTCGACCTCGTCGCCCATCAGCATCGTGAAGACCTTGTCGGCCTCGATGGCGTCCTCGATCTGGACCTTGAGCAGGCGGCGGACCGTCGGGTCCATCGTGGTTTCCCAGAGCTGCTCGGGGTTCATCTCGCCCAGGCCCTTGTAGCGCTGGCGGCCGACCGAGCTTTCGGCCTGCTGCAGCAGCCAGGCCATCGCGGCGCGGAAGTCGGCGACGCGGATCTCCTTCTGGCGCTCGCCCTCGCCGCGGCGCGCGACCGCCTCGGGCGTCAGCAGGTCCTTGAAGGTGCGGCCGGCCTCGCTCAGCGCCTCGTAGTCGGCGCCGTGCACGAAGTCGGCGGTGATGACGCTGCTCTTGACGTTGCCGTGGTGGCGGCGGCTGATGCGCAGGTAGGGCTTGTCGCTGCGCGGGTCGATCTCGGCGCTGACCTCGGCGTCGTGCAGCGCGGCCTTCAGCGCCTCGGCGCTGGCGGCGGCGCGCGCGGCGTCCTCCAGGTCCAGGGTCAGGCCGTCGCTGATCGCGCGCAGCGCCTCGACGTCCATCCAGTTCGACAGCCGGTCGATGACGTTGGCGGCCTTGACGTACTGGCCGGCGAGCCGGTCCAGCGCCTCGCCGCGGATGGCCTCGCGGCCCTCGCCGGGCTCGACCACCGCGCCGTCCAGCGCCACCCGCACCAGGTACTCGTCCAGCGCGGCGGCGTCCTTCAGGTACTGCTCCTGCTTGCCGTGCTTGACCTTGTAGAGCGGCGGCTGCGCGATGTAGATGTGGCCGCGCTCGACCAGATCGGGCATCTGGCGGTAGAAGAAGGTCAGCAGCAGCGTGCGGATGTGGGCGCCGTCCACGTCCGCGTCGGTCATGATGATGATGCGGTGGTAGCGCAGCTTGTCCGGGTTGAAGTCGTCGCCGCCCATGCCCTGGCCGATGCCGGTGCCCAGGGCGGTGATCAGCGTCAGGATCTCGTTGCTGGACAGCAGCTTCTCGTAGCGCGCGCGCTCGACGTTCAGGATCTTGCCGCGCAGCGGCAGGATCGCCTGGAACTTGCGGTCGCGGCCCTGCTTGGCCGAGCCGCCGGCGGAGTCACCCTCGACGATGTAGATCTCGCACAGCGTCGGGTCCTTCTCCTGGCAGTCGGCCAGCTTGCCCGGCAGGCCCAGGCCGTCGAGCACGCCCTTGCGGCGCGTCATCTCGCGCGCCTTGCGCGCGGCGTCGCGGGCGCGCGCGGCGTCGACGATCTTGCCGCAGATGGTCTTGGCGTCGGTCGGGTTCTCCAGCAGCCAGTCGGTCAGCAGGCGGCTGACGATGTCCTCCACCGGCGCGCGCACTTCCGACGACACCAGCTTGTCCTTCGTCTGCGAGCTGAACTTCGGCTCCGGCACCTTCACCGAGACGACGCAGGCCAGACCCTCGCGCATGTCCTCGCCGCTGATCTCGACCTTCGCCTTCTTGGCGATGTCGTTGTCCTCGATGTACTTGTTGATGACGCGCGTCATCGCCGCGCGCAGGCCGGTCAGGTGGGTGCCGCCGTCGCGTTGCGGGATGTTGTTGGTGAAGCAGAGCACCGACTCGGAGAACGCGTCGTTCCACTGCATCGCCACCTCGACGCCGATGGTGGTGCCCTGGTCGCTCTGCTTCTCGCCGACGGCGTGGAAGATGTTCGGGTGCAGGACCTTCTTGCCCTTGTTGACGAACTCCACGAAGCCCTTGACGCCGCCGGCGTAGGCGAAGTTGTCCTCCTTGCCGCCGTTGCGCTCGTCGACCAGGCGGATCTTCACGCCGTTGTTCAGGAACGAGAGCTCGCGCAGGCGCTTGGCCAGGATGTCGTAGTGGAACTCGTTGTTCTGCTGGAAGATCTCGGTGTCGGGCAGGAAGTGGACCTCGGTGCCGCGCTTGTCGGTCTCGCCGGTGACGCGCATCGGGCTGGTCTCGACGCCGTCGCGCAGCTCGATCACCCGGTCCTGCGGCACGCCCTTGCGGAAGTCGATCTGGTGCACCCGGCCGTCGCGGCGCACCGTCAGGCGCAGCCACTTCGACAGGCCGTTGACGCAGGACACGCCCACGCCGTGCAGGCCGCCCGACACCTTGTACGAGTTCTGGTTGAACTTGCCGCCGGCATGCAGCTCGGTCAGCGCGATCTCGGCGGCCGAGCGCTTCGGCTCGTGCTTGTCGTCCATCTTCACGCCGGTCGGGATGCCGCGGCCGTTGTCGATGACCGAGATCGAGTTGTCGGTGTGGATGGTGACGACGATGTCGTCGCAGTGGCCGGCCAGGGCCTCGTCGATCGAGTTGTCGACGACCTCGAAGACCAGATGGTGCAGGCCGGTGCCGTCGGAGGTGTCGCCGATGTACATGCCCGGGCGCTTGCGCACCGCTTCCAGCCCTTCCAGGATCTGGATGCTGCCCTCGCCGTAGGCGGCGGAGGCGTCCGCGGTGGCCGGGATCGGAGTGGGGGAGGGCAGGTTCAGGTCGCTCATGTCGCTCTTGCAGAAAGGCCGGAGCGGGCCGGAGCCCGCTCGGGTGATGGGTTCACGCCATGCCGGTCGGTCTGACATTGTCGCCGACCGGGCCGCCGGGGCGGTCAGATGCGCATCGGCATGACCACGTACTTGAAGCCGCTGTCGTCCGGACGGGTGAACAGCGCCGAGCTGCCGGCGTCCTGCAGCGACAGCGTCACCATCTCCTGGTCCATGTTGGACAGCACGTCCATCAGGTAGGTGACGTTGAAGCCGATCTCGATGGTCGGGCCGTCGTAGTCGATTTCCAGCTCTTCCTTGGCCTCTTCCTGCTCGGCGTTGCTGGAGGCGATCTTCAGCAGGCCGGTCTCGAAGTTCAGGCGCACGCCCTTGAACTTCTCGCTGGTCAGGATGGCCGCACGCTGCAGGCTGGTCAGCAGCGCGGCGCGGCCCAGCGTGACGTGGTTGCGGTGGTTCTTCGGGATGACGCGATTGAAGTCGGGGAACTTGCCCTCGACCAGCTTGGTGACGAACTCCATGCCGCCGAAGACGAAACGCGCCTGGTTGGTGGCGAAGCCCATCTCGATCGGCGCACCCTCGTCGTCCTTGGCCGCCTTGCCGCTGTCCTTGAGCAGGCGCTGCAGCTCCAGCACCGTCTTGCGCGGCAGGATCACCTCCTGCTTCGGGATCTCGACATCGAGCGTGGCCTGGGCGAGGGCCAGGCGGTGGCCGTCGGTGGCCACCAGCGTCAGCGTGTGGCCCTCGGCGACGAAGAGAATGCCGTTGAGGTAGTAGCGGATGTCATGCACCGCCATCGCGAAGTGCACCTGGTCGATCAGGTGCTTGAGCGTCTTCTGCGGCACGCTGAAGGTCGGGCCGAAGTCGGCCGCCTCCTGCACGAGCGGGAAGTCGTCGGCGGGCAGCGTCTGCAGCGTGAAGCGGCTCTTGCCGCCCTGCAGCGTCAGCTTGTTCTGGGCCGCGCTCAGCGTGACGATCTGGTCGCCGGGCAGCGTGCGCAGGATGTCGATCAGCTTGCGCGCGCCCACCGTGATGCTGAAGTCGCCGGCGTCGCCGCCCATCTCGGCGCGGGTGCGCACCTGGATCTCGAGATCGCTGGTGGTGAACTCGCATTCCGGGCCCTGCTTGCGCAGCATCACATTGGCCAGGATCGGCAGCGTGTGGCGACGCTCGACGATGCCGGAGACCGCCTGCAGGGCGGCGAGGAGTTTGTCCTGCGGTGCTTTCAAGACGATCATGAGGTGGGTCTCTGCGGTGGGGTGGTTCCGTCCTGTGGACTCGCTCAGCCCTTCAGGGTCTGCTCGAGCACATGCAGCTGCTGGTTCAGTTCGGTGTTCTTGTGGCGCTCCTCGGCGATCTTGCGCACCGCGTAGAGCACCGTGGTGTGATCGCGCCCGCCGAAGAGCTCGCCGATCTCGGGCAGGCTCTTCTGCGTCATCTCCTTGGCCAGGTACATCGCGATCTGGCGTGGCCGCGCGATGCTGGACGGGCGCTTCTTGCTGTACATGTCGGCGATCTTGATCTTGTAGAAGTCGGCGACCGTCTTCTGGATGTTTTCGACCGAGATCTGGCGGTTCTGGATCGACAGCAGATCCTTCAGCGCCTCGCGCGTCAGCGCGATGTTGATCACCTTGTGGCTGAAGCGCGAGTAGGCGACGACCTTGCGCAGCGCGCCTTCGAGCTCGCGCACGTTGGCGCGCACGTTCTTGGCGATGAAGAAGGCGACCTCCTCGGGCATCGCGCAGCCCTCGGCCTCGGCCTTCTTCATCAGGATGGCCACGCGCATCTCCAGCTCCGGCGGCTCGATGGCCACCGTCAGGCCCGAGTCGAAGCGGCTGGTCAGGCGCTCGTCGATGTCCACCAGGCCCTTGGGGTAGGTGTCGCTGGTCATGACGATGTGCGCGCGCTTGGACACCAGCGCCTCGAAGGCGTTGAAGAACTCCTCCTGCGTGCGGTCCTTGCCGGCGAAGAACTGCACGTCGTCGATCAGCAGCAGGTCGAGCGAGTGGTACTTGGCCTTCAGCTCGTCGAAGGTCTTGCGCTGGTAGTTGCGCACCACGTCCGAGATGAACTGCTCGGCATGCAGGTAGAGCACGCGCGCGTCGGCGCGCTCGCGCAGCATCGCGTTGCCGACCGCGTGGATCAGGTGCGTCTTGCCCAGGCCGACGCCGCCGTACAGGAACAGCGGGTTGTACATGCCGCCGGGCGAGCCGACGACATGCAGCGCGGCGGTGCGCGCCATCTGGTTGGCGCGGCCCGGCACCAGGGTGTCGAAGGTCAGCAGCGGGTTGATGCGCCCGCGGGTGTTGGTCGGCGCCGAGGGCGGCGGCACGGTGGGGATCAGCAGCGCCGGCGCAGCCAGGCCGGCCTGAGCGGGCGCCGGCGCCGGAGGCACCTGCCGGGCGACGATCGGCGCCGGTGCGGCGGCCCGGGCGGATGATGTGCCGGACGAGGCGGCGGGCGCCGGGGCGGGCGAGGGCGAGTCCTCGGCGC
>NZ_BQWE01000011.1:229328-368026 GCF_023706025.1 Sphaerotilus sp. FB-3
AGCCGGGCTTGCGACGACCGCCGCTGCGGCGGCCGGTCTCGTGGGGGCTTCGGCCGAAGGCGCCGGTTCGACCGGCGGCTCGGCATCCATGTCGGGCAGCGCCGGCAGGTCGGGCAGATCAGGCAGATGCTCCGACAGTGCGGTGCGAGGCACGGGCTTCGGCAGCGGCGGGCGGGTGCGCGTGGCCGGCGCGGCGGCCGGCAGATCCGGCAGCGCTGCGGGTGGCGTGTGGTCCAGCCGGCCGGAGATGAAGGACGCTGCCGCCGCCGCATCCGCCGCCAGCCGGGCCAGCGCCGGGGATTCGGCCAGCGGCGAGAGGTCGGCGGCCAGCACCAGCGGCGTGGCCGGCTCGGCCACCTTCCGCGCGCCTGCGCGCGTGCGAGCACGCGCACCTGAAGCCGCCGATGTGGCCGAACTCCGTGCGCCTGCCGGCGGCAGGTCGAGCATCGACATCTGCACCGGATCATGGACCGGCGTGTCGGCTGGGGGCGGGGTCGGTGCGACCAGCGCCGGCGGCCCGGCGGGCAGCGGCGGACTCGCAGGCGCGGGCACGGGGGCGGGCGCAGGCGCAGGTGCCGCCTCGCGCGCGCCCGCGATATGCAGTTCGAGCCGGACCGGCATGCCGGCGATCTCGCTCAGGGTGCGCTCGATGCGCTCGCCGAACTGCGAGCGGATCCAGTCGCGCTTGAACCGGTTGGGAGCGCACAGGTCCACGCGAACCGCCGCGCCGTCCACGGTCACGTCGGCCGGGGGAAGCGGGCGGATCCACGTGTTGAACTGCTGTTGCGGCAGCTCGGCGGCGAGGCGTTCGAGGCCTCTATCCCACAGGTCCGTTTGCATGTGCTGAAAATTGTGGACAACTTCGAGCGAAGGGGCGCGATTGTATCGACATCGAAGCGGCCCGGGTGAGGTTATCCACAGATTCGCCGGCAGGGTCAATCCCCCCTGACGAGTCGACGATCCGGGTTCAGCATTGACTCATCGGCAAGTCGCGTGCTGTAATCGAGGGTTTCCCGAATCAGGGCGCCTTCGGGGTGCTCACACGTCAAGGCAAGAGGATTCATCATGAAGCGCACCTACCAACCGTCGAAGACCCGCCGTGCCCGCACCCATGGCTTCCTGGTCCGCATGAAGACCCGTGGCGGCCGTGCCGTGCTGAATGCACGCCGCGCCAAGGGCCGCAAGCGTCTGGCCGTCTGATTCCAGGGCTTTCAGGTCCTTTCCGGGCGTGAGCGGACCCTCAGAGTCGCGTCGGTTCGACCGGCTCAGCGGCCCCTCCCGCTTCGAGGCCGTGATGGCAGTGCGGCCCTGCGCGCGCACTGCCCGTTTCATGGTCCACCACCTCCCCCTTCCGCTGCCCATGCCAGCACCGATCGATCAGATCGATCCGGTGGCCTCCGGCATGGTTTTGCCTGTGGACAAGTCTGACGGACATGCCATCGCTCCGGCTGTGGATAACTCTGTGGAAAAGTCTGTGGATGAATCTGTGGAAAAGGTTGTGGAAAACCTGTTCGTTCCCGGTCAGTCGGCGTCGCTCCGGCTGGGTCTGGTCGTGCCGAAACGGCATGCCCGGCGCGCGGTGACCCGCACGCTGGTCAAGAACCAGCTCCGCGACGCGATGCGACGCCATCTTCCGCACCTCGCCCCCGGCGACTGGGTGCTGCGCCTGCGTGCGCCGATCGACCGTGCGCGTTTCCCGAGCGCGCGCTCCGAGGCGCTGGCGGCCGAACTGCGCGCCGAGATCGATCGCCTGCTGGCCGACGCGATGCGTCGCACGGCCCGGCATTGCGCCGCGCCGTCGTCCTGATCCGGACCTCCGTGACCGTGCTGCCGGCGTCCGATCCCGATTCTTCGTTGCGGACCCGGCTTCGCCGGTGGCCGTCAGCCGCGCTGATCGGGCTGATCCGCGCCTACCGCCTGCTGCTGAGCCCCTGGCTGGGCTCGTCATGCCGCTTCGAGCCGACCTGCTCGGCCTACGGACTTGTTGCCTTGGAACGTCACGGTGCCCGGCGAGGCGGCGCGTTGACGCTCTGGCGCATCGCGCGCTGCCATCCGTGGTGCCAAGGCGGGCATGATCCGGTCCCTGACCGGTCGCCGCCGTCGCGGCGGCTGTTCACCTCTCTTCTGGAGCGCTCCGACGAGCGGACGCAGCAGGATGACGATCCTGCTGCGGCCCCGCCCGACCGGGCGCGTTCGCTCGCCAATCGAAAGACCTCTGTATGACCGACACGCGGCGTGCCCTGCTCTGGGGCATCTTTTCCGTCTCGCTCGTGATGCTGTGGGACGGCTGGAACAAGCACAACGGCCAGCCGTCGATGTTCGCTCCGCCGGTCGCCGCCTCGGCAGCGGCTGCAGGCAGCGCGCCGGGCGTGCCTGCCGCGCCGGCCCAGCCGGCTGGCGTGGCACCGCTGCCCGGCCTGGCCGCTGGCGGCGAGCCCTCGCGCACCATCGACATCAGCACCGATCTGGTCCGTGCCAGCATCGACACCCGCGGTGCCAGCCTGGTCGGCCTGACGCTGCCGCGCTACCGCGACGAGCATGACACCAGCAAGCCGGTGATGCTGTTCGACCGCTCGGCCCAGCGTGTCTACCAGGCCGATTCCGGCCTGATCCCGCAGCTGGCCGGTCAGGCCGCGCTGCCCAACCACACCACGCCGATGACGCTGGTGCCGGGTCCGCTGACGCTGGCCGACGGCCAGAACGAGCTGGCAGTCAGCTTCGAGTCGGCCGAGCAGGGCGGCGTGAAGCTGCGCAAGACCTATGTCTTCAAGCGCGGCGACTATGCGGTGCGGGTGCGCCATGAGGTGGTCAACACCTCGGCCGCGCCGGTGGCCGCGCAGCTCTACCTGCAGCTGGCGCGCGACGGCACGGTGCCCTCGACCTCGATCTTCATGGGGCCGGCTGCGTTCACCGGCCCGGCCGTCTACACCGACGCGGCGAAGTTCCAGAAGGTCGATTTCGCCGACATCGAGAAGTCCAAGGCCGATCACGAGAAGTCGGCCGACAACGGCTGGATCGCGATGGTCCAGCACCACTTCGTCGGTGCCTGGATCTTCAATGACAAGGTCGCGCGCAGCTTCCAGACCAAGCGCGAAGGCACCAATCTCTATTCGGTGGCGATGACGCTGCCGGTCGACGCGATCGCGCCGGGCGCGACGAAGACGGTCGAGACGACGCTCTACGCCGGCCCGCAGGAAGAGAACAAGCTCGAGGCCCTGGCGCCCGGGCTGGAGCTGGTCAAGGACTACGGCTGGGTCACGATGCTGGCCAAGCCGCTGTTCTGGCTGCTCGACAAGCTGCATGGCCTGATCGGCAACTGGGGCTGGTCGATCGTGGCGCTGGTGGTGCTGCTGAAGATCGCCTTCTACTGGCTCAATGCCAGCGCCTATCGCTCGATGGGCAAGATGAAGGCGGTCAACCCGAAGATCATGGAGATCCGCGAGCGCTACAAGGCCGACCCGCAGAAGATGCAGCAGGAAATGATGCGCATCTACCGCGAGGAGAAGGTCAATCCGCTGGGCGGCTGCCTGCCGATCTTCATCCAGATGCCGTTCTTCATCGCGCTGTACTCGGTGCTGCTGGCCTCGGTCGAGATGCGCGGTGCGCCGTGGATCGGCTGGATCACCGACCTGAGCGTTCAGGACCCGTATTACATCCTGCCGGCGCTGATGACGGTCACCACGCTGTTCCAGACCTGGCTGAACCCGACCCCGCCGGATCCGGTCCAGGCCAAGATGATGTGGATCATGCCGCTGCTGTTCAGCGTGATGTTCATCTTCTTCCCCGCAGGTCTGGTGCTGTACTGGTTCGTCAACAACCTGCTGTCGATCGCGCAGCAGTGGATGATCAACCGCCAGCTCGGCCTGAACCGCTGACGCCGCGTCGACGCCTGCCTGCGGGCGGGTGACCTGCAAGGGTCGTGAAGGGGGTGCGATGCACCTCTTTTGCGACCCTTGTTGCTTTGTGCAATTCGGACGCGACAAGTGGCACGGCCTTTGCCGCCGGTTGCAAGGGCTGCCTTGAGTCTGTCACGGACGGCCCGCATCATTCGTTCTGCGGGGCGTGACCCCGGGATTGTGGTGGCAGGCTTGCAAGCCAGCAGAAGACGGGCCGGGAGGCTCGCCCCCACAGGCCCGGCTCCGGGGGCTGATGGCGATGAGCCGGCTCCCCTCCGCGCGAACACCCTGACGCCCTGTCGGCCCGGCTGCCGACAGGGCGTTTCTCATGGCGCAGGTCGGTCGTGCGGCGTCGGCGAGAATGCGCGCCATGCTTGCTCGACATCAGGATCCGATCGTGGCGATCGCCACCGCCCCCGGCCGCGGCGCCGTGGGCATCGTGCGTGTTTCCGGCCGCGGTCTGGCCCCGCTGGCCCGGCGCCTGACCGGCCGCGATCTGGCCCCGCGCGTGGCCACCTACGGCCCCTTTCTCGACGCCGAGGACCGGCCGATCGACCAGGGCCTGGCGCTCTATTTCCCGGCGCCGCACAGCTATACCGGCGAGGATGTACTGGAGCTGCAGGCCCACGGCGGCCCGGTGGTGCTGCAGCTGCTGATGGCGCGCTGCCTGCAGGCGGCGGCCGAGGGCGAGCTGCTGCCTCGGCTGCGGCCGGCCGAGCCGGGCGAGTTCACCGAGCGCGCCTTCCTGAACGACAAGCTCGACCTGGCGCAGGCCGAGGCGGTGGCCGACCTGATCGACGCCAGCACCGAGGCGGCGGCGCGCAGCGCGGCCCGCTCGCTGTCAGGCGACTTCTCCAGGCGCATCGAGGCGCTGCGCGACGGACTGGTCGAGCTGCGCATGCTGGTCGAGGCGACGCTGGACTTTCCCGAGGAGGAGATCGACTTCCTCGAGAAGGCCGACGCCCGCGGGCGGCTGGCGCGGCTGGCCGAGCGGCTCGATGTGGTGCTCGACACCGCGCGCCAGGGCGCGCTGCTGCGCGAAGGCCTGACGGTGGTGATCGCCGGCCAGCCCAATGCAGGCAAGAGTTCCCTGCTGAACGCGCTGGCCGGCGCCGAGCTGGCCATCGTCACCCCGATCGCCGGCACCACCCGCGACCGGGTCAGCGAGACGCTGCAGATCGAGGGCGTGCCGGTGCATGTGATCGACACCGCCGGCCTGCGCTCCGACGCCGAGGCGGCCGACGAGGTCGAGCGCATCGGCATCGCGCGCAGCTGGGAGGCGATCGCCGGCGCCGATGCGGTGCTGATGCTGCATGACCTGACCCGCTGCCTGGACCCGGACTACGCCGCGGCCGATCGTGCGATCGAGGCGCGGCTGCCCGACCGCTCGCGCCGCGTGCATGTCTTCAACAAGACCGACCGGGTCGACGCCGCGCACCGGGCGGCGGTGCTGGCCGGCGTGCCGGACGGCGAGCGGGCGCTCACGCTCTCGGCCAAGACCCGCGACGGGCTGGAGGGCTTGCGCCGCCTGCTGCTGGAGCTGGCGGGCTGGCATGCCTCGCCCGACGGCGTGTTCATCGCGCGCGAGCGCCATCTGACGGCGCTGCGCCGCGCACGCGAGCACCTCGAGCTGGCCGAGGGCTGGGCCGCGCGCCGCGACGAGGCGCTGGACCTGTTCGCCGAGGAGCTGCGCCTGTCGCATGACGCGCTGGGCGAGATCACCGGCGCCTTCTCGGCCGACGACCTGCTGGGCGTGATCTTTTCGCGCTTCTGCATCGGCAAATAGGACGGGCGGCGAGGGGGGGCATGATCGTGCTCGCTGGTGTCATGGCGTGACATGTTTCACGAATCGCCGGAAGTGTTATTTTCGTAAACCTTTTGTGCCACCTGCCGGAGCATCATGCCGGCCCGGGTGGCCGGCTATGCTCCTGCCCTGCGGAAAGTGCGAGAGGTGAACGGCGATGGGAATGGATGAACTGATCGAGGCGGTGCAGTCCCTGCGGGCTGACGACGCCTTTCGCGCCCGCTTCAACCTGCCGCAATGGCGCAACTTCGCCGCCTACCTGACGCCCTACCAGCTGCGCGCCGGCGATCTGCTGATCAAGCAGGGCGAGTGCGACCGGGCCGCCTACTTCGTCGGCCAGGGCAGTCTGCAGGTCTATGTCCAGGGCGCGGCGCCCGGCGCCTTCCGGGTGGCCTTGATGCGGCCGGGCGCGCTGGTCGGCGAGACCGGCCTGTTCAGCGACCAGCCGCACTCGGCCAGCGTCGAGGCGATGACGCCGACCATCGTCTGGGCCCTGCATCTGCCGCGCTACGAGGAGCTGGCCGCCCGGGCGCCGACGCTCGCCAACGAGGTGCTGCGTGCGGCCGGTGCGGTCATGGTGGCGCGGCTGCGCGCCAATCTGGCGCAGCGGGTCGCGGTCGCCTGAGCCGGCTCAGCCCTTCTTCAGCAGCAGGGCCTCGGCCAGCGCCAGGGTCTCGGGCAGGCCGCTGAGCACCAGCACGTCGCCGCCGGCCAGCATGAAGTCGTCGTCGACCTCGAGCACCTGACCGCTGGCGCGGCGCACCGACACCACCGACACCCCCATCACCTGCAGCGTCAGGTCGCCCAGACGCCGGCCGACGCAGGGTGCACCCGGTGGCAGGCCGATCGACTGCAGCCGGGCCTGCTGCAGCTCCTCGACGGTGTCGTCGTCGGCGCCGTGGAAGTAGCCGCGCAGCAGGCCGTAGCGGGCGTCGCGGGCGTCTTGGGTGATGCGGATGACCCGGCGCATCGGCACGCCCACCAGGGCCAGCGCATGGCTGGCCAGCATCAGCGAACCCTCCAGCGCCTCTGGCACCACCTCGGTGGCACCGGCGGCGCGCAGCCGCTCCAGATCGGTGTCGTCGGGCGTGCGCACCACCACCGGCACATGCGCGGCATGCTCGCGCACATGCTGCAGCACCTTCAGCGCCGAGGGCGTGTCGTTGTAGGTGACGACCACCGCGGTCGCGCGCGACAGGCCGGCGGCGATCAGGCTGGGCAGCTTGGCCGCATCGCCGAAGACCACGCTCTGGCCGGCCGCTGCCGCCTGGCGCACCCGGTCGGGGTCGAGGTCCAGCGCCATGTAGGGAATGCGCTCCTTGTCGAGCAGCCGGGCCAGGTTCTGGCCGCTGCGGCCGTAGCCGCAGATGATCAGGTGCGCCTCGGTGCGGATCGACTTCTTGACGATGGAGGTCAGCTGCACCGACTGCATCAGCCAGTCGGTGGCCGACAGCTTCATGACGATGCGGTTGCTGCCCATGATGATGAAGGGCGTGGCCAGCATCGACAGCACCATCGAGGCCAGCACCGGGCTCAGCCAGCGGTCGGCGACCAGGTCGACCTGGGCGCTGAGCGTCAGCAGCACGAAGCCGAACTCGCCGGCCTGGGCCAGGTACAGGCCGGTGCGGATCGCCACGCCGGGCGCCGAGCCGAAGGCGCGGGCCAGCAGCGCCACCATGCCGGCCTTGGCCAGCACCGGCAGCGTGCTCAGCAGCAGCACCAGCACCCACTGGTCCAGCACCGGGCGCCAGTCCAGCTTCATGCCGATGGTGATGAAGAACAGCCCGAGCAGCACGTCATGGAAGGGCCGGATGTCGGTCTCGACCTGATGCTTGAACTCGGTCTCGGCGATCAGCATGCCGGCGACGAAGGCGCCCAGCGCCAGCGACAGCCCGGCGTGTTCCGTCAGCCACGACAGGCCCAGCGTGATCAGCAGGATGTTGAGGATGAACAGGTCCTCGCTCTTCCTGCGCGCCACCAGCGTCAGCCACCAGCGCATCAGCCTCTGGCCGCCCCACAGCAGCAGCGTCAGCAGCACCGCGGCCTTCAGCGTCGCGCGGCCCAGCGTCTCCCACAGGTCGCCGCCGCCCTGGGCCAGCGACGGAATCAGCACCAGCAGCGGCACGACCGCCAGATCCTGGAACAGCAGCACGCCCATGACATTGCGGCCATGCTCGCTTTCCAGCTCGAGCCGTTCGGCCATCATCTTCGCGACGATCGCGGTGCTCGACATCGCCATGGCCGCGCCGAGCGCGACCGCACCCTGCCAGCTCAGCTCCCACGCCCGGCCCAGCAGCGAGAAGGCGGTGATCAGCATCAGATTGCCGATGGCCGCGCCGGCCAGCGTCAGCAGCACCTGCCCGGCGCCGAGGCCGAAGACCAGCCGCTGCATGCTGCGCAGCTTGGGCAGGTTGAACTCCAGCCCGATGACGAACATCAGGAAGACGATGCCGAACTCCGCCAGGTAGCGGATGCCGGCCGAGTCCTTGGCCAGCGCCAGCGCGTTCGGGCCGATCAGCACGCCGACGAGCAGATAGCCGAGCATCGAGGGCAGCTTCAGCAGCCGGCAGCCGACGACGCCGGCGACCGCGGCAAGAAGGTAGAGCAGGGCAATGTCGAGAGTGCTGGCCATTCACCATCCTAGAATCCGGCAATCGTAATTCAGCTTCCGGCCTCCCGATCCCGTGACCGACATCCCAGCCGCCACCGCCGCCAGCGCGCCCCCCCGCTTCGAGGCCGAGCGCGTGCTGCGCATGGCCCGCCAGACCCTGCGCATCGAGGCCGAGGCGCTGATGCAATTGCAGGACCAGCAGGGCGAGAGCTTCGTGCGCGTCGTGCACGCGATCCTGAACGGCCGCGGCCGCGTGGTCGTGATGGGCATGGGCAAGAGCGGCCATGTCGGACGCAAGATCGCCGCGACGCTGGCCTCGACCGGCACGCCGGCGATGTTCGTGCACCCGGGCGAGGCCAGCCACGGCGACCTGGGCATGGTCACGCCGGGCGACATCGTGCTGGCGCTCTCCAACTCCGGCGAAAGCGACGAGATCGCCGCGATCCTGCCGGCGCTCAAGCGCCTGGGCGTGACGCTGGTGGCGATGACCGGCCGGCCCGACTCGACGCTGGCCTCGCATGCCGACTGGGTGCTGTCGAACCGGGTCGAGCAGGAGGCCTGCCCGCTCAATCTCGCACCGACGGCCAGCACCACCGCGCAGCTGGCGCTGGGCGACGCGCTGGCGGTGGCGCTGCTGGACGCACGCGGCTTCCGCCCCGAGGACTTCGCGCGCTCGCACCCGGGCGGTGCGCTCGGGCGCAAGCTGCTGACCCATGTGCGCGACATCATGCGCCAGGGCGAGGCGGTGCCGCGGGTGTCGCCCGCGGCGAGCTGCCTGGAGGTGATGCGCGAGATGAGCGCCAAGGGCCTGGGTGCCGCGGCGATCGTCGACGCCCAGGGCCGTGCGATCGGCATCTTCACCGACGGCGACCTGCGCCGTGCGGTCGAGCAGGGCACGGACCTGCGCGCGCTGTCTGCCGCCGACCTGGTGCGCAGCCGCCCGCGCAGCATCGGCGAGGATGCGCTGGCGGTCGAGGCCGCCACGCTGATGGAAGACGCCTGCATCACCACGCTGCTGGTGCATGACGGCGAGGGCCGCCTGGTCGGCGCGCTCAACACCAACGACCTGATGCGCGCGAAGGTGATCTGATGAGCGACCCGACCCCGATGGCCGCCGCCACGCCCTGGCCGCGCCCGATCTCGCCGGTGCTGAACTTCGCGCCGGAGCTGCTGCTGGCGGCGCAGGGTGTGCGCGCCGCGATCTTCGACGTCGACGGCTGCCTGACCGACGGGCGCATCTACATCGGCGAGCACGGCGAGAGCGTCAAGGCCTTCAGCACGCTCGACGGCCACGGCATCAAGCTGCTGGCGCGCGCCGGCATCGAGCCGGTGGTGATCACCGGCCGCGACACGCCGGCGGTGCGCCGCCGCTGCGCCGATCTGGGCATCGTGCATGCCTTTCACGGCATTCACGACAAGCTGGCCGCGGCCGAGCGGATGCTGGCGCTGCTGGGGCTCGGCTGGCATGAGCTGGCGGTCATCGGCGACGACTGGCCGGACCTGCCGCTGATGGTGCGCTGCGCGCTGGCCTGCGCGCCGGCCCAGGCGCATGCGGAGGTGCGCGCCGCGGCCCACCATGTCACCGCGGTGCCGGGCGGGCAGGGCGCGGCGCGCGAGTTCTGCGATCTGCTGCTGTGCGCCAGCGGCCGGTACGCTGCGCTGCTGGCGGGCCATCTGGCCACGCTTGACGGCGCCACGGCCTGACACGGGACACGATCGCGTGGCCTCGCTCGACGACGACACCAGTCCGCTGCCGCTGCCCCCGCTGGTGGCCACCCGTGCGGTCGATGCGGCCCGGCCGGCGCTGCCGCGCGGCGAGCGCTGGCGCCAGGCGCTGCTGGGCCATCTGCCGCTGTTCCTGATGGCGCTGCTGGCGGGCGCCACCTGGTGGCTGGTCCAGCAGACGCCCGAGCCCGAGCCGGACCGGGCAGCCCAGGCGCCTACCCATGAGCCCGACTACGAGATGCATGGCTTCTCGGTGCAGCACTACGGGCAGGCGGGGCCGGCCCGCGGGGTCATCGAGGGCGAGGTCGTGCGTCACCATCCCGACACCGACACGCTGGAGATCGACGGGCTGAGCCTGCGCTGGCGCGATGACGCCGGCAACCTGCTGCGCGCCCGTGCCGCCCATGCGATCGCCCAGGGCGATGGCAGCGAGGTGCGGCTGATGGGCGGCGCCACCGTGGAGCGCGATCGGCTGC
This sequence comes from Sphaerotilus sp. FB-3, assembly GCF_023706025.1. Taxonomy (NCBI): domain Bacteria; kingdom Pseudomonadati; phylum Pseudomonadota; class Betaproteobacteria; order Burkholderiales; family Sphaerotilaceae; genus Sphaerotilus; species Sphaerotilus sp. FB-3. Next base: position 239,841 of record NZ_BQWE01000011.1, read on the forward strand.
CCGGCGAAAGCGCGCCGCTGCAGTTCAGCAGCGAGGAGATGATCTTCGATCGGCGTCAGGACCAGGTGCGCAGCGACCGTCCGGTGGTGCTGCGCCAGGGCGCCAGCCTCATCGAGGCCCGGGGGCTGACCTACTGGCATGCGGACGCCCGGCTCGAGCTTCGGGGCGCTGTGCGCGGTCGCCTGCCCGCCCGATGACCCCCGAGGAGCGCCAGAGGCTGGAACGCGAGCGCGCGCCGCTGGTCTTCATCACCGGGGCCTCCAGCGGCATAGGCCGGGCGCTGGCCGAGGCCTATGCTGCACGCGGCTGGCGCCTGGCGCTGGTGGCGCGACGTGCCGAGGTGATCCGGGCCTGGCTGGATGAAGCCGGCATCGGCCCCGCGCAGGCCCAGGTGCATGTTGCGGATGTGCGCGACCGCGAGGCGATCGTCGCGGCGGGCATGCGCTGCCTGATCGAGCAGGGCCTGCCGGATGTGGTCATCGCCAATGCGGGCATCAGCGTTGGCATCGACACCGCCGAGCGCGAGGACCTGGCCGTGCTCGAGGATCTCTATGCCACCAATGTCGTCGGCATGGCCGCGACCTTTCATCCCTTCATCCGGCCGATGCGGCTGGCGCGGCGCGGCACCCTGGTCGGCATCGCCAGTGTCGCGGCGATCCGGGGGCTGCCCGGGCATGGCGGCTACTGCGGCAGCAAGGCCGCGGTGGTCAGCTACTGCGAAAGCCTGCGCATCGAGCTGCGCAGCGACGGCATTCGTGTCGTCACGCTGCTGCCCGGCTTTGTCGACACGCCCCTGACACGCGGCAACCGCTATGCGATGCCCTTTCTGCTGAGCCCTCGGGAATTCGCGCGCAGGGCGCTGCCGGTGATCGACCGGGGACGCCGCCATGCGGTCATTCCCTGGCCGATGGGCGTGCTGACCGTGCTGATGCGCTGGCTGCCGCGCAGGCTCTGGGACCGCCTGACCGCAGGGCGTGGCCGCAAGCAGCGGCGCGGCGATCCGCGCTGAAATGACAAGAGGGCGACCCCTTGGCGGGATCGCCCTCTTGTTCTGGACGTCTGTCGATCGGCGGCGCGAGCCTGTCAGCTCAGCTCACCGATCGCAGCGACACGGATCAGTAGCCGCCGCCGCCGTAGCCGCCGCGACCACCGCCGCCGCCGCCGCCTTCACGACGGCCACCGCCGCCGTACGGGCTGCGGAAGCCGCCGCCGTTGCCGCCGCCGCCGCCGCCGTAGCCGCCGCCACCATTGCCGCCGCCGAAGCCGCCGCCACCACCGCCGTCACGACGGCCGCCGTACGGGCTGCGGAAGCCGCCCGGACGCTCTTCGCGGGGGCGAGCCTCGTTGACGACGACGGCACGGCCGCCGATCGCCTGGCCGTTCAGGCCGTTGATGGCTGCCTGGGCTTCGGCATCCGAGCCCATCTCGACGAAGCCGAAGCCCTTCGAGCGGCCGGTTTCGCGGTCCATCATGACCTTGGCGGACTGGACCGCGCCGAACTCGGAGAAAGCAGCGTTCAGTTCTTCGTCGCGAACGCCGTAGGCCAGGTTGCCCACGTAGAGTTTGTTGCCCATGGAAGAGCGCCTTTCAAGCAAAACAGGGTACGTTGAGTACCAGGGGACCATGTGGCGGAGCTACAGCCAGCACTCATTCGATAGAACAGAGAAAAGGCGCCGCGTCCAATCACGAGGGGCCATTATGTATGACCGTCAAGCCCTGGGAACACCCCTTCTGGCAGAAGTGTTGTAAGCCTGCGCAGTTTTTTGATCTGTCCGTGATCTTCAACAGTCAAAAATTTCGGGTTAACCCTTGAATATGTCAGATCGAGTGCGGAAGCCGCCTGTTGCAACAGGGCCTTCAACCGAGAGGTGAAGGCGCGAGGCCGGCGCAGAATCACGTCATGGACCTGCTCAAGCCGCTGATCGCGCTGCTGGCGATCGTCAATCCGATCGGCGTCGTGCCGTTCTTCATCCATTTCACGCAGCATCTCGATGCCGCAGCGCGGCGCCGCACCATCCGGGTGTCGAGCTTCAGCGCCTTCCTGGTGATCTCGATCAGCGCGCTGGCCGGGCTGAAGGTGATCGAGTTCTTCGGCATCTCGCTGGCCTCCTTCCAGGTGGGTGGCGGCACGCTGCTGCTGATCAGCGCGCTGCAGATGCTCAACGCGCAGCCGGCCGAGTCGCGCTCCGACGATGTCAGCGAGGGCCGCGAGCGTGCCGACTCGGGCGACAGCATCGCGGTGGTGCCGCTGACCATTCCGCTGCTGACCGGGCCCGCCACCATCTCGACGATGGTGATCTATGCCGACAAGACGCGCCACTGGTGGGAGCTGGGCGTGCTGATGGGCTATGGCGTGGTCGTCGGACTGGCGACCTTCGTCGCGTTCTCGGCGGCGGGCGGCGTGGCACGGCTGCTCGGACGCACCGGCATCAACGTGATGACCCGGCTGATGGGCCTGATCCTGGCTGCGCTGGCGGTGGAGATCATGGCCGAGGGCCTGATCAAGCTCTTTCCTGTGCTGGCCTCGCATCTGGCGCCCTGACGGGGGCCGGGATCGTCGCCTCACCGCGGCCCCAGCTTGTGCGGGCAGCCGCGTGCAGCTGCGCCACGAGAGGCTCGTGCTGGCGTGCGCGCAGGCTCACCAGCGCGAGCTGCGTGTCCAGCGCCAGCTGTCGCAGCAGCACCAGGCCCCGCTCGTGTGCGGCCCGCAAGGCCGGCGCCTCTCTGGCCAGCGACAGGCCGACGCCGGCCTCGACCAGATCGATCATCGAGGCCTCCTGATCCACTTCGGCCACAGGCGCCGGGCTGGCGCCGCAGCGTGTCCAGACCGGTGCAAGCAGCCGGGCGTGCACCGAGTCGGTCGGCGTGCCGATCCAGGGCAGTGCCGCCAGGGCGGTCCAGCTGTCGCAGCCGGCCAGCCGGTGCTGCCACGCGCGCGGCGCGACGACCACATAGCGCACCGGTGCGAGAGGCTGGCGCATGAACAGCGTCTCGTCGCATTCGCCCAGATAGAAGCCGACATCGAGCCGGCGCTCCCGCACCTCGCGCAGCGCCCAGCCGGAGGTGCCGTGGCGCAGCACCGGGCGGATCGGCTGGAGCGTGTCCGTCTGCAGCCGGCCGATGAAGTCGCCCAGGCGGATGAAGGCCGGATCGAGAATGGTGCCGATGCCGGCCGGCACCGGATCGCAGCGGTTCGGCTGGCCCAGGGCGCGGACGGTGTGCTCGAGCCGATGCATCGCCTCCAGCGCGGGGCGGGTCTGTGCGAGCAGCCGCTCGCCGTCGGGCGTCAGCTTCAGGCCGCGGCCGGTGCGTCTCAGCAGCACCAGGCCGAGCCGGTCCTGCAGCGCGCGCAGCTGCATCGACAGCGCCGACGGCGAACGGTTGAGCCGTTCGGCCGCCTGGCCGAGCGAGCCGGTTTCCGCCACCGCAGCGAAGGTGGCGAGCTGGCGCAAGTCGAGTTGAGACATCCTGAAATCAGCTTGCGGCGAAAGTGTGCACGCCGCGCAGTGGTGCCCATAAAGTCGGGCTGAGCAAGGAGACAGGACAGAGCATGCCCATATTCGACTACATCATCATCGGCGCCGGCTCGGCCGGCAGCCTGCTGGCCAATCGCCTGAGCGTCGATCCGGCCACCCGCGTGCTGCTGATCGAGGCCGGCGGCCGCGACGACTACCACTGGATCCACATTCCGGTCGGCTATCTGCACTGCATCGGCAACCCGCGCACCGACTGGCTCTATCAGACCGAGCCCGATCCGGGCCTGAACGGCCGGAAGCTGCGCTATCCGCGTGGCAAGGTGCTGGGCGGCTGCTCCAGCATCAACGGCATGATCTACATGCGCGGCCAGTCGCGCGACTACGACCAGTGGGCCGAGCTGACCGGCGACGCGGCCTGGCGCTGGGAGCACTGCCTGCCGGCCTTCCGGCAGCACGAGAACCACTGGCGGCTCGATGCTGCCAACGCCGCACAGGCCAGCGCCGAGTTCAAGGCCCTGCACGGCCACGGCGGCGAGTGGCGGGTCGAGCGCCAGCGTCTGCGCTGGGACATTCTCGATGCCTTCGCGCAGGCCGCGCAGCAGGCCGGCATTCCCGCCACCGACGACTTCAACCGCGGCAGCAACGAGGGCGTGGGCTACTTCGAGGTCAACCAGAAGTCGGGCCTGCGCTGGAACACCGCCAAGGCCTTCCTGCGCCCGACCTGCTACGGCCGGCCGAACTTCGAGATGTGGACCGGCGCGCAGGTGCGCCGCCTGACGCTGGCGCGCGGCGCCGACGGCGCGCTGCGCTGCACCGGCGCCGAGGTGCTCACGCCGACCGGCATCGAGACGGTGAGCGCGAGCCGCGAGGTGCTGCTGAGCGCTGGCAGCATCGGCAGCGTGCAGATCCTGGAGTTGTCGGGCATCGGCGATGGCCAGGTGCTGCAGTCGCAGGGCATCGAAGTGCAGCACCTGCTGCCCGGCGTCGGCGAGAACCTGCAGGACCATCTGCAGATCCGCTCGGTCTACAAGGTGCAGGGCACACGCACGCTCAACACCCGTGCCGCCACGCCCTGGGGCAAGGCGATGATCGGCCTGGAGTACCTGCTGCGCCGCACCGGCCCGATGAGCATGGCGCCGTCGCAGCTCGGTGCCTTCACCCGCTCGTCGCCGCAGTTCGAGTGGCCGAACCTCGAGTACCACGTGCAGCCGCTGTCGCTCGATGCCTTCGGCGAGCCGCTGCACGGCTTCGATGCGATCACCGCCAGCGTCTGCAACCTCAACCCGACCTCGCGTGGCCAGGTCCACATCCGCTCGCCGCGTCCGGAGGAGGCCCCGGCGATCCGGCCGAACTACCTGTCGACCGCGCAGGATCGCCAGGTGGCGGCCGATTCGCTGCGGGTGACACGCCGCATCGTCGCGCAGCCGGCGATGCAGGCCTTCCGGCCCGAGGAGTTCCGGCCCGGCATCCAGCACCAGAGCGATGAGGAACTGGCCCGCCTGGCCGGCGACATCGGCACCACCATCTTCCATCCGGTCGGCACCTGTCGCATGGGCCGCGCAGACGACCCGATGGCGGTGACCGACCCGCGGCTGCGGGTGCGCGGCGTGGCCGGGCTGCGTGTCGTCGACGCCAGCGTGATGCCGGTCATCACCAGCGGCAACACCAACTCGCCGACGCTGATGCTGGCCGAGCGGGCCGCAGGCTGGATTCTTGACGCTGCGCAGCTTTCGTGAGGCGCGGCGACCGGACGGGCTGGCATCGCCAGGGACTGCATCGTTCTGGTGCGGGAAACCCCGGATATGGTGGACTGTTGCGAAACCCTACAGTCTCGCCACTCGCAGACGCCGCCCCGAGGGGCAGGCGGGCAGGAGTGAGGGACTGAGGAGACTGGTCACCGTAGCGCAACAAGAAACGCCGCCCCCACATCACACAACATCCGGCGGCACCACTCAGACGCTCCAGAAGATTCGGCGCCATGTGGCGCGATGAGACAATTCGACGGCACCGGCGATCCCTGATCCCGGTGCCTTCTTTTTTCTCCACCTGCGTTGTCGCGTTGCGCTTGTCCTGACTGATGCTTGATCTGCTGTGGGTGACGCTGGCCGCCGGGCTGGCGGGTTTCGTGGATGCCATCGTCGGCGGCGGCGGGCTGATCCTGCTGCCGACCCTGTTCGCGGTGCATCCGTCCGCGCTGCCTGCGACGCTGTTCGGCACCAACAAGGCCGCCGCCATCGGCGGCACCGCCTGGGCCTGCAGCCAGTACGCGCGCAGGGTGACGATGAACTGGGGCACGCTGGCGCCTGCGGCCGTCACCGCGCTGCTGGCGAGCTTCGCCGGCGCCTGGCTGGTGACGATGGTGCCGGCCACCGGGCTGCGCAAGGCCTTGCCGCTGGTGCTGCTGGTCGTGCTGCTCTACACGCTCTGGCGCAAGGATCTCGGGCGGGTGCATGCGCCGCATCTCTCGCCACGCCGCGAGGCGATGCGCGGCAGCGCGATCGGCGCCGGCATCGGTTTCTACGACGGCTTCTTCGGCCCAGGCACGGGCAGCTTCTTTGTCTTCCTGCTGGTGCGCGGGCTGGGCTACGACTTCCTTCATGCCTCGGCCGGCGCCAAGCTGCTCAACACCGCGACCAATCTGGCGGCGATCGCGCTGTTCGCCGCCAAGGGGCATGTGTGGTGGCATGTGGCCGCGGTGATGGCGGTGGCCAACGTGATCGGCAGCCTGCTGGGCGCCCGGCTGGCGCTGCGCCACGGCGCGGGCTTCGTGCGCGGCATCTTCATCGCCGTCGTCAGCCTGCTGATCCTGCGCACCGGCTGGGATGCGCTGCGGCTTTGAGCCGGGCGCTCAGAAGCGGTAGCGCTCGCCGCGGGTCAGCGCGAAGACCGGCATGCGGATGTCGAGCTCGGCGAGCTGGCCGGTGACCGCCGCCATCTCGCCCGGCTTGACATGCGTGATCGCGATCGAGGTGTCGCAGTCCAGATCGAGCTGCTGAAGTTCCTCGGCCAGCATCGAGGGTGACAGGTGGCGGCTGATCTCGGCCAGCGCGCGTTCCTCGTCGCTGAAGGCGGTCTCGATCACCAGCTGCGCGATCGCGCGGCCGCGCAGCCGCTCCCACAGCGCCGGGTTCGGGCCGGTGTCGCCGGTGTAGATCCACCAGCCCGAGGGCGTGTCGACCCCGAAGCCGCAGGCCGGCACGGTGTGATGCGCCGGCAGCACCTCGATCGTCAGTCCCGCCAGTTCCAGGCACTCGCCGATCTGGAAGGGCACCAGCTCGATGATCGGGCGCTCACGGCTGGGCAGTCGGGTGAAGTCCGGCCAGATGATGTTGTTGAACAGGTGAGCCCGCAGCGCCTCGAGCGTCTCGGGCAGGCCATGGACCTGGATCGGGCGAAAGTCCGGACGCGACAGGCGATGCTGCATGACGCTGTCGGCCAGCAGCGGGATGCCCAGCACATGGTCGAGGTGGGAGTGCGACAGCAGGATGTGGTCGATCCCGGCCATCTCTTCGAGCGTCAGGTCGCCGACACCGGTTCCGGCGTCGACAAGAATGCGTTCGTCGAGCTGGAAGCAGGTGGTCCGGTTGTCGAGGGCGATCGAGCCCGAGCAGCCAAGGACACGCAGGTTCATCGGGATTCCAGGTGAGGGCAGGCAGAACAGGCGGCCATGCTGCCCCCCGCGTCATGCGGGTGCAAGCCGGCTGCTGCGCACTTCCGCACTGCTTGTCCATCCCCGTGAACCAGGGGCGGCAGGGTCGTGAACAAGGCCACGAGGCCGCGTGAGACCGCAGCGACGCTCAGGGCTGCACGAACTGCATCTGCGTGCCGGCCAGCTCGATGACGTCGCCATCCTTCAGATGGATCGGCTCGGCATGGACCGGCATGCTGTTGACGGTCGGACGTGCGTTGCCTTCGACATGGGCGAAGACATAGCCGCCGGGGCGCTTCGTGATCGAGGCCACCTGCACGCCGGGCTTGCCGACGGTGGTGACCACCTTGGTCAGCACCACCTCGCGGCCAGCCGCCGCGCCCGAGAGCACGCGGATCGAGGCCTGGGGCACGGTACCGCCGGTCAGACCGCCGAAGCCCGAGGCCGGAAAGTTGCCCGGCATCGGCGCGGTCGGCCGGCTGGCCATGCCGGGCGGCATCTGGCCCGGCTTCAGGATCATGGTCTTCTCGTAGTCGGAGCTGTCCTCGACCAGGTACTTGATCTTGTACTTGCCGATCTCGATCGTGTCGTTGTACTGCAGCAGCTGCTTCTTGACCGCGCGACCGTTGATGTAGGTGCCGTTGGTGCTGTTCTGGTCCTCGATGTAGACATCCTGGCCGACCATCTGCAGCACGGCGTGCTCGCCGCTGACGGCCAGGTTGTCGATCACGATGTCGTTGTAGGGGCGGCGTCCCAAGGTCGTCTTGTCCTTGGTGAGCTGAACCTCCTTGATGACGACTCCGTCCAGCGAAACGACGAGTTTGGGCATGAGCGACCTCAGTGTTCTTGGCAGCCGGGATCCTTTGTCCCCTGATCCTCAGCGCCGGAAGGGCCACCACGGCTGACCCGACGAGGGCACGGCGTGGACGGCGACCAGTATCACGGCAATATTATCCCGTCCGCCTGCCTGATTGGCGGCATCGACCAGCGCCTGTGCCGCTTTGCCGACGTCGGAGCCCTGCTCGCGCAGCACCGCCGCGATCCGGGCGTCATCGAGCATGTCGGACAGGCCGTCGGAGCACAGCAGGTACCAGTCGCCCGGATGCACGGCATGCGAGTGGATCTCCAGCAGCACGATGTCCTCGACGCCCATGGCGCGGGTGACCAGGTTCTTCTGGTGGCTGTAGGCCGCCTGCTCGGGCGAGATCAGCCCGGCGTCGATCTGCTCCTGCAGCAGCGAGTGGTCGCGGGTGAGCTGCTGGAGCCGGTCGTCGCGCCAGCGGTAGGCCCGCGAGTCGCCGATGTGGCCGACCAGCAGCCGTCCGCCGCGGAACACGCCCATCACCAGGGTCGTGCCCATGCCGGCGTACTGCGCGTGCGCGTGGGAGGCCTCGAAGATCGAGCGGTTGGCGTTGTCGACGCAGATGTCCATCGCCCGGCGGACCTCCAGATCGTCGGTGTCCGGCGGGGTTTCCTGCAGCCAGCGGCCCAGATCCTTCTCGATGAAGGCGGTGGCCATGCCGCTGGCGACTTCGCCGGCGTTGTAGCCGCCCATGCCGTCGGCCAGCACCATCAGTCCGGCCGCCTCGACGATGGCGATCGAATCCTCGTTGTTGCTGCGGATGCGGCCACGGTCGGTCGCGGAATGGAACTCGAGGGTCATGGCTAGGGCGCGCGGGCGGTCCATCGGGAATCAGCGGTGCGATTGTGCCCCGCCAGCGCGGGGCAAGGGCGGCCGGGATTGGTCCTTGGCGGGACCGGGCGCGCATTCCTGCACCGAAGCGGCAGTGCCGCTGGCCGGGCGGGTCGGGCGGCGCAGCGTGTCGGCCACGAGCTTGAGATCTTCGGCCAGATCCAGGCCGTCGCGGTAGCGCAGCTCCGGGCGCTTTTCCAGCAGGATGCCGATCACCTCGGCCAGCGCCGCAGGCAGCGAGGGGCGCAGCGTGCGCACGTCGGGCGCCGGCGTGCGGGCGATCGCGCCGATCAGCTCGCTCATCGTGTTGCCCTTGAGCGGCAGCTCGCCGGTCAGCATCTGGAACATCAGCACGCCCAGCGAGTACAGGTCGCTGCGCCCGTCGACCGGCCGGCCCGCGAGCTGCTCCGGCGACATGTAGGACGGCGAGCCCAGCACCAGCCCGGTGCGGGTGCGGTTGGCATCGGTGATGCGGGCGATGCCGAAGTCGGTCACCTTGACCTGGTTGCGGCCGATGTCGACCATGATGTTGGCCGGCTTGATGTCGCGGTGGATGATGCCCTGCGCATGCGCATGGGCCAGCGCCCGGGCGATGCGGCGGCTGATCGCCACGACGGTGGCCACCGGCAGCAGATGCTCCGGTGCCAGGTGCTGGCTCAGGTCCTGCCCGGTCAGCCGCTCCATCGCGATGTAGGCGATGCCGTCCTGCTCGCCGCTGTCGAACACCCGCACGATGTCGGCATGATCGAGCCGGCAGGCGGCCAGCGCCTCGCGCTGGAAGCGCTGGCGGGCCTCCTCAAGCGCGAAGCCGTCGAACTCGCGTCCCAGCGCCAGCGTCTTGAGCGCGACCACCGCGCCGGTGTCCCGGTGGCGGGCCAGATGCACCCGGCCCATCGCGCCGCGGCCCAGCTCGCGCTCCAGCAAGTAGGGGCCCAGCATCTGCTGGCGGCGCACGGTGTCGCTCAGCACCGGGGGCTGACGGAACACCGCCGGCGTGGCCAGGCAGGCGGCCAGTTCCTCCCGGGTCAGCGGCTGGGTGGCCTCGAGCGTGTCGGGCGAGTGCAGCACCTGGGTGTCGACGAAGGCCCGGCGCTCGTCGAGCACCTGGGTGTCCTGCAGATGGCTGGGCAGCGCGCTGGGGGTGGGCGTGGTGCGTGGGGAGGCGGCGGTCCGGGCCACTGCGGGCGGCGTGGCCGGCGCAGGCCGCGGCGGGGCCTGGGGGACCGTCTCCGGCTCGTCATGCCGGATCACGGTGCGCTCGCGGGTGGTGACGGTCACCGTCTCGTAGGAGGTGATGACGGTGTCCTCGTCGAGCGTGGTGGTCAGCAGCGGGCCGCGGCTGCGGCGCTGATGCATCTGCCATCGGTCTCGGGCGATCAGGGCCAGATGGCCGAGAACCAGCGCGAAGATCGGCAGCGTCGGCGCGAGCCAGATGCCGCCCCAGGCCAGCAGTCCGTGCGAGCCCAGCGCCAGCGCCAGGCAGAGCGAGGCGCTGAGCATCAGCGCGGAGTTTCGGGTCAGGCGCGGCACGATGCGCCAGAGATAGAGCCCGGCCGCCACCAGCAGCCCCCAGGGCAGCCACTGCAGCGCAGCCGGCGTGCGTGCCCAGTGGCCGTCGGCCATCGCGCCCGAGAGCCGGGCCAGGGCCTCGGCCGGGCTGATCTCGCGCCGGTCGGGCAGGCGCAGGCGTGGGGTGCTGCGGTCATCACGTCCGATGACGACGATGCGGCCCTTCAGCCGGGCCAGCGCGGGCGAGCCCGCCAGCACTTCCCGGGCGCTGAGGCTGGGCGGCGCGCCGTCCGGGCCGTCATGCACCGGCCAGAGCGGCATCAGGCCGCTGTCGCTGTCGTCGGGCAGGCTGTGGCCGGCCAGCCGCGGCGGGTGGTCGCGCAGGCCGGTCTCCACCGCGGCCATGCTGTCGCCGCGGTACAGGCCCGCGCCCAGCGCGGCCAGCGAGGGCGCGTCCTGCGCGCTGCCGTGGCGCCACAGCGGATGGCGGCGGATCACGCCGTCCGCATCGGCGCCGGTCACGGCATGACCGATGCCTGCGGCCGCGCTGGCCAGCCGGGGCAGCGGCGGCAGGCCGTCGCCGGGCGGGCCCAGGCTCAGCAGCACGCGGGTGTGGCGCTCCAGGCTCTGGGTCAGGTGCGCATCGCCGTTCAGGCTGGCTTCGCTGCGCTCGATCAGCGCCGGCAGCTCGGGGTGGCGCGCCAGCACCGGATCGGCGGCGATGGTGGCATGGATGTTCTGCAGCTCGGCCAGCGCGCGTTCGCTCTCGGGCGTGCCGAAGGGCTCGGTGTCGATGACGACCCGCGCGCCGGAGAGCTGATCGATCAGACGGGCATGCAGGTCGCGCCGCCAGGGCAGCGGGCCGTGGCGGGCCTGGCTGGCCTCGTCGATCAGCACCATCGCCACGCCGGTGCTGGCCATCGGCCGGGCATCGGCGACGGCACGGTCCTGCAGCCAGTGCTGCATCGGCTGGGCCAGCGGCGTGCTTTCGTGCGCCCAGCCGACCAGGCCGAGCAGCGTCGCCAGCAGCCAGGGCGTGGCGCCTCCCGGGGGCCGGGTGATCGGTCGCGTGCGGGGCATGGCGAGGTGCGGTCACTGCAGGGGAGTCGACGGACCGACAGTATCGCAGCGACCGGGAGGAGGAAGATCAGATGTCGCCCTGCCCCGACTGAAAGAACCGGAAACCGCGGAAGGTGCATCCCGCGGCGCCGGTTCAGGCCGATCTCAGGCGGCGCTCGGCTTGCGGGCTGCCATCATCTTGCCGACGGCCAGCACCAGCAGCGCGCCGGCGATGCCCGCGCCATAGCGGATCGCTGCGCCGGCTTCCGGCTTGGCGCCTTCGGCGGCCGGGGCGGCGATGTAGCCGACGATGGCCGGATCGGTCACCGCCATCGTGCCGGCGATCCAGCCCAGCAGCATGCCGCCGACGACGATGACGACGGGGAAGCGGTCCATCAGCTTGATGACCAGCTGGCTGCCCCAGACGATGATCGGAATGCTCACCAGCAGACCGAAGATGACCAGCGGCATCTGGTGGCCGTCGGCTGCACCCTCGGCGGCGCCGGCGATGGCGATGACGTTGTCCAGGCTCATCACGAAGTCGGCCACGATGACCGTCTTGACCGCGGCCCACAGCTTGTCGCTGGCCTGGATGTCATGGTCGCCCTCGTCCTCGGGCAGCAGCAGCTTGATGCCGATCCACAGCAGCAGCGCCGCGCCCACCAGCTTCAGGTAGGGCAGGGCCAGCAGCGTCAGCGCGAAGAAGATCAGCACGACACGCAGGCCGATGGCGCCGGCGGTGCCCCACAGGATGCCGGCGCGGCGCTGGGCCTCGGGCAGCTTGCGGCAGGCCAGCGCGATCACGACCGCGTTGTCGCCGCCGAGCAGGATGTCGATCATGATGATCTGGCCGACGGCAAGCCAGAACTCGGGGGTCATAAACTGTTCCATGGGCAGAAGGGCGGTGGCGTTCCGCGAAGAAAGGAAAGTGTGGCAGCGGTGGCCGGCGGCCACCCGCACGGTGCGCCGCGGGCGCAGTGTAGGGTGATCGAGGGGTGCTGCGCGTGCGTAGTCATGCGTAGCCCGGGCGCTGCGGGTGCCGCACGCGCAGGCGACTGCGGGGCGTCACGGCTTCATCGTGGCGTCATTTCCCCCCTGATTTCCCCTTTGCGATGCCTTCTCAATGCCTGAGGGGCGCAGTACCATTCGCCCGCAGTGCCGACGCCGGCACATCACCATCCAAGACGGAGAAAACACACATGGCAACTGCCAAGAAGGCCGCCGCAAAGAAGGCTCCTGCCCAAGAAACCGCTGTCGCCGCAGCACCGGCCGTCGAGGCACCCGCAGCCGCTCCCGCGAAGAAGCCGAATGCGGCCTTCATGAAGCCGATGACGCCCTCGAAGGATCTGGCGGCCGTCATCGGCAAGACCGCGGTGCCGCGCACCGAGGTCACCAAGAAGGTCTGGGAGTACATCAAGAAGAACAATCTCCAGGACGCGGCGAACAAGCGCATGATCAATGCCGACGGCAAGCTGAAGAAGATCTTCAAGAAGGATCAGGTCTCGATGTTCGAGATGACCAAGCTGATCAGCGACCAGCTGTCCTGATCCCGGCTTCGGCGGACCGACTGCGCGGTCCCCGAGAAAACGAAAGCCCGGCACCGCCGGGCTTTTTTTCGTCTTGCGCCGCAGCGTCAGGTCACAGGCCCAGGCCTTCGTCGACGCCCAGGTGCACGTTCATCGACTGCACCGCCGCGCCGCTGGCGCCCTTGCCGAGGTTGTCCAGGCGCGCCATCAGCAGCACCTGGTCGCCGTTGGCGAAGACGAAGATGTCGACACGGTTGGTGTCGTTGCAGCCCTGCACGTCGAAGAAGCCGTGCTCCATCGTCGCGGCGTCGTTGAGCGGCATCACGCGCACGAAGCGCTCGCCGGCGTAGTGCTCGGCGAAGGCGGCGTGGATGCGCTCAGCCGAGGCGCCGGCCGACAGCTGCGCCAGGTGCAGCGGCACCGTCACCGACAGGCCCTTGTAGAAGGGGCCGACCACCGGCAGGAACAGCGGCTTGGTCGCCAGACCGGTGTGGGCCATCATCTCCGGGATGTGCTTGTGCGCCAGGCCCAGCGCGTAGGGGCGCGGCGAGGCCAGCTTCGGGTCGCCGCCGGCCTCGTACTGCTCGATCATCTTCTTGCCGCCGCCGGAGTAGCCGGTCAGCGAGGTCGCGCTGACCGCCAGCGCCGGCGGCACGATCTCGGCGTCGACCAGCGGGCGCATCAGCAGGATGAAGGCGCTGGCATGGCAGCCGGGATTGGCGATGCGCTTGGCGGCGCGCAGCTGCTCGCGCTGGCCGGCGCAGAGCTCGGGCAGGCCGAAGGCCCAGCCCGGCGCGGTCCGGTGCGCGGTGCTGGCGTCGATCAGGCAGGTCCGGGGGTTGCTCACCATCGCGGCGGCTTCCTTCGAGGCCGCATCGGGCAGGCACAGGAAGGCGACGTCGGCGGCGTTGAGCAGGCGGGCGCGCTCGGCGGCATCCTTGCGCAGTTCCGGGGCGATGCGCAGCACCTCGATGTCGTCGCGGCCGGCCAGGTACTCGTGGATGCGCAGGCCGGTCGTGCCTTCCTGACCGTCGACGAACACGGTGTGTTTCATGGTGGATCTTCCTCGGGGAGCTGTGGAACGGTTGGACGCGGAAGAATACGGCATGCACATGACCTCATCGCACTTCGATCCGCCTGCGGATCTGCCTGCCGACCTGCGGGTGCTGCTGCTGCCGGGCTGGCAGGACTCCGGCCCCGGCCACTGGCAGGCGCACTGGGCGACGCGCCCCGGCTTCGCGCGCGTCGAGCAGGACGACTGGCTCTGGCCGCGCCGCGGCGACTGGATGGCGCAGCTCGATGCGGCGCTGCTGGCCGACACGCGCCCGGCGCTGCTGGTCGCGCACAGCCTGGGCTGCCAGCTCGTCGCCGCCTGGGCCGACCACAGCCGCCATGTCGCGCGGGTGCGCGGCGCGCTGCTGGTGGCGCCGCCCGACACCGAGCGCGCCGACATGCCGCCGCAGCTGCACAACTGGCGGCCGATGCGCCGGCCGCGGCTGCCCTTCGCGGCGATCGCTGTGGTGTCGTCGGACGATCCGTACTGCAGCCCCGAGCGCGCCGCCGGTCTGTGCGCCGACTGGGGCGCCGAGCGCATCGACGCCGGACCGCGCGGTCACCTGAACGCCGACTCCGGCCTGGGCGACTGGCCCGAAGGGCTGGCACTGCTGCAGCGGCTGATTCAGGCGGCCTGAGCGCGCGCGGATCGCGACGAATCGCGGACAATCGCGGGATGGTCACCAAGAAGCCCAAAGGACTCGGTCGCGGTCTCGAAGCCCTGCTCGGGCCGCAGGTCATGGACAGCGCGCCGGCGCGAGGCGGGCGCGATCCGCTGCCCGCGGCGATCGCGCTCGATCAGCTGCTGCCCGGCAAGTACCAGCCGCGCACCCGCATGGACGAGGGCTCGCTGTTCGAGCTGGCCGAGAGCATCCGCTCCCAGGGCGTGATGCAGCCGGTGCTGGTGCGCCAGGTCGAGCCGCGCGACGGCCTGCCGATGTACGAGATCATCGCGGGCGAGCGGCGCACCCGCGCCGCGCGTCTGGCCGGGCTGACCGAGGTGCCGGTGCTGGTGCGCGACGTGCCCGACCAGGCGGTCGCGGTCATGGCGCTGATCGAGAACATCCAGCGCGAGGATCTCAATCCGCTCGAGGAGGCGCAGGGCGTGCAGCGCCTCATCAGCGAGTTCGGCCTGAACCGCGAGGGCGCGGCCCAGGCGATCGGCCGCTCGGCCAGCGCCGTCTCGAACATGCTGCGCCTGCTGAACCTGGTCGAGCCGGTCCAGCAGATGCTGACCGCCGGTGACCTCGACATGGGCCATGCCCGGGCGCTGCTGTCGCTCGACCGGGCTCGCCAGATCACCTGCGCGCACGAGATCGTCGCGCGCAAGCTGTCGGTGCGCGAGACCGAGCGGCTGGTCAATCGCCTGCACGAGGACGAGGCCATCCGCACCGGCGCCGCCTCGGCCGCCGGCCGCACGCCGCCGCCGAAGTCGCGCGACGTGCTGCGCCTCGAGGAGCAGCTCGCCGATCTGCTGGCCGTGCCGGTCGAGATCCGGATCCGCAAGCGCACCAAGCGCGGCGACCAGGGCGAGCTGGCGATCTCCTTCGGCTCGCTCGACGACCTGGGCGCGCTGCTCGACCGGCTCGGTATCACCGAGCGCTGAGCTGGCCCTGACCTGTCGAAGCCCCCCGGGCGGCGGGGGATTGTTTCAGGCTGATCAACCTGTTCCGGGGTCTTGATAGCCTGCACGTCATGCGTCAGGATGTTCTCGAGCCCTGCAGCTCAGCGTGTGCGCATCATCGGCACGCCAATTGCATGGCTCGACAGCGTGCGCGGTCCGCAGTGACGGATTGCGCGGTGTGTGACGGCCAGATGAAAAAGCCGTGCCGTGCCGGGGTTCTTTCATGGACCGCGCCGCTCAAGTTGAACGAAGCTGACCACGCCGAGTCACAGCAGCCATCACGGTGACCTCTCCCCGTCGTCACCCGAACGGCCTGCAGCAGACCAACGGAAAGCTCTGATGGAGCCTCGCGGCTCCGAGCCCGGACCGGACATCGGTCGCAGGGACTCCATCAGATCTTCCCTGGTGGCGCGACACTGGTCCTGTCGCCCATCGCCTGACTTCACAGGAGGCCTGCAATGGACGTGATCAGCAACTTCGCCGCTCGCTACGAACGTACTCGCGAGGAGGAAATCTCCATCGAGGACTATCTCGCCGAGTGCAAGCGCAATCCCCTGGCCTACGCCTCGGCGGCCGAGCGCATGCTCAAGGCCATCGGCGAGCCGAAGATGGTCGACACCCGCAACGATCCGCGCCTGTCGCGCATCTTCGCCAACAAGGTCATCAAGGTCTATCCCGCCTTCGCCGAGTTCTACGGCATGGAGGACGCGATCGAGCAGGTCGTCTCCTACTTCCGCCATGCCGCGCAGGGCCTGGAGGAGAAGAAGCAGATCCTCTACCTGCTGGGCCCGGTGGGCGGGGGCAAGAGCTCGATCGCCGAGCGCCTGAAGCAGCTGATGCAGGAGATGCCCTTCTACGCGATCAAGGGCTCGCCGGTGAACGAGTCGCCGCTGGGCCTGTTCGATCCGGCCGAGGACGGCCCGGTGCTCGAGAAGGAGTTCGGCATCCCGTCGCGCTATCTCAACCGGGTGATGAGCCCCTGGGCGGTCAAGCGCCTGGAGGAATACGGCGGAGACATCCGCCGCTTCAAGGTGGTCAAGCGCTATCCCTCGATCCTCAAGCAGGTCGGCATCGCCAAGACCGAGCCGGGCGACGAGAACAACCAGGACATCAGCGCGCTGGTCGGCAAGGTCGACATCCGCAAGCTCGAGACCTATGCCCAGGACGATCCGGACGCCTACAGCTACTCCGGCGGCCTGTGCCTGGCCAACCAGGGCCTGCTCGAGTTCGTGGAGATGTTCAAGGCGCCGATCAAGGTGCTGCACCCGCTGCTGACCGCCACGCAGGAGGCCAACTTCAAGGGCACCGAGGGCTTCGGCGCCATCCCGTTTGATGGCATCGTGCTGGCCCACTCGAACGAGAGCGAGTGGAAGACCTTCCGCAACAACAAGAACAACGAGGCCTTCCTCGACCGGATCTACATCGTCAAGGTGCCGTACTGCCTGCGGGTCTCGGAAGAGGTGAAGATCTACGAGAAGCTGCTGAAGGGCTCGTCGCTGGCCGGGGCCACCTGCGCGCCGGGCACGCTGAAGATGATGAGCCAGTTCGCCATCCTCACCCGCCTGAAGGAGCCGGAGAACTCCAGCCTCTTCAGCAAGATGATGATCTACGACGGCGAGAACCTGAAGGACACCGACCCGCGCGCCAAGAGCTACCAGGAGTACCGCGACTACGCCGGCGTCGACGAGGGCATGAGCGGCATCTCGACCCGCTTCGCCTACAAGATCCTGTCCAAGGTCTTCAACTTCGACACCACCGAGGTGGCGGCCAACCCGGTGCACCTGATGTACGTGCTGGAGCAGCAGATCGAGCGCGAGCAGTTCCCGGCCGAGACCGAGTCGAAGTACATCGCCTTCATCAAGGAGCTGCTGGCGCCGAAGTACGCCGAGTTCATCGGCAAGGAGATCCAGACCGCCTACCTCGAGAGCTACAGCGAGTACGGCCAGAACATCTTCGACCGCTATGTCACCTATGCCGACTACTGGATCCAGGACCAGGAATACCGCGACACCGACACCGGCGAGGTCTTCGACCGCTCCAGCCTGAACGCCGAGCTGGAGAAGATCGAGAAGCCGGCCGGCATCGCCAACCCGAAGGACTTCCGCAACGAGATCGTCAACTTCGTGCTGCGCGCGCGGGCCAACAACCAGGGCAAGAACCCGGTCTGGACCAGCTACGAGAAGCTGCGCACGGTGATCGAGAAGAAGATGTTCTCGAACACCGAGGAGCTGCTGCCGGTCATCAGCTTCAACGCCAAGGCCAGCGCGGACGAGGCGAAGAAGCACGAGAACTTCGTGCAGCGCATGGTCGACAAGGGCTACACCTCCAAGCAGGTCCGCCTGCTGTGCGAGTGGTACCTGCGCGTGCGCAAGTCCAGCTGAGCCCCCGGTCGCCCCGGCGCCGGGAGGGGCCGGGGTGGCGTCACATCGCAAGGTGAACCATGTTGCAGCAGATCATCGACCGCAGGCTCTCGGGGAAGAACAAGTCCATCGGCAACCGCGAGCGCTTCCTGCGACGCTACAAGGAGCAGATCAAGGGGGCGGTGCGTCGGGCCATCGACGGCCGCGGCATCCGCGATCTCGAGCGTGGCGAGGACATCCGCATCCCCAAGAAGGACATCAGCGAGCCGGTCTTCCACCATGGCCAGGGCGGTCAGCGCGACATGGTCCATCCGGGCAATCAGGAGTATGTGACCGGTGACCGCATCGCGCGCCCGAAGAGCGGCGGCGGGGGCGGCGGCTCCGGCAAGGGCCAGGCGAGCGACTCCGGCGAGGGCGAGGACGACTTCGTCTTCAGCCTCAGCAAGGAGGAGTTCATGCAGGTCTTCTTCGAGGACCTGGCGCTGCCGCACCTGATCCGCACCCAGCTGGCCGAGACGCCGGAGTGGAAGTCGCACCGCGCCGGCTTCACCAGCGACGGCACGCCCAACAACCTGCATGTGGTGCGCTCGATGCGCGGCGCGCTGGGCCGGCGCATCGCGCTGGGCACCGACAAGCGGCGCGAACTGCACCAGCTTGAGGCGCACCTGGAGACGCTGCAGGCACAGCCGGCGGATGCCGAACGCGACGACGCGATCGCCCAGACCCGCGAGCGCATCGCGCTGCTGCGCTCGCGCATCGAGGCGATTCCCTTTCTCGACCCGATCGACCTGCGCTTCCGCAGCCGGGTCCGGGTGCCGGTGCCGACCTCCAAGGCGGTGATGTTCTGCCTGATGGATGTCTCCGGCTCGATGGACGAGTCGCGCAAGGAGCTGTCCAAGCGCTTCTTCATCCTGCTCTACCTGTTCCTGACCCGGCACTACGAGAAGATCGACATCGTCTTCATCCGCCACCACACCCAGGCGCAGGAGGTGGACGAGCAAGGCTTCTTCCACTCGACCGAGACCGGCGGCACGGTGGTGTCGAGCGCGCTGGTGCTGATGGAGGAGATCATCCGCGCCCGCTACCCCAGCGACCAGTGGAACATCTACGGCGCGCAGGCCAGCGACGGCGACAACTGGCACCACGACTCGGGCCGCTGCCGCGAGATCCTGCAGAACAAGATCCTGCCGCTGTGCCGCTACTACGCCTATGTGCAGGTGGCCGAGCCGGAGCAGAACCTCTGGGACGAGTACACCCGGCTGTCCGAGACCTCGGGGCCGCATTTCGCGATGCGCAAGGTCACCAGCGCCGACCAGATCTATCCGGTCTTCCGCGACCTGTTCAAGAAGGAAGGAGCCGCCGCATGAAGAACCATCCGTTCATCGCGATGAAGGACCTGCGCGACGGCCCGCTGCCTGCCGGCGAGCGCCCGGCCGAGCCGCTGCCCGGCCAGAGCGACTGGAACTTCGAGCTGGTCGAGCGCTATCACGAGGTCATCCGCCGCACCGCTTCGCGCTTCGGCATCGATACCTATCCGAACCAGCTCGAGATCATCACCGCCGAGCAGATGATGGACGCCTACGCCTCGGTCGGCATGCCGGTGAACTACCGTCACTGGAGCTACGGCAAGGAGTTCATCTCGACCGAGAAGAACTATCGCCGCGGCCACATGGGCCTGGCCTACGAGATCGTCATCAACTCCAACCCCTGCATCAGCTACCTGATGGAGGAGAACACGATGGCGATGCAGGCGCTGGTGATCGCGCATGCCGCCTACGGCCACAACAGCTTCTTCAAGGGCAACTACCTGTTCCGGATGTGGACGGATGCGGCGTCGATCATCGACTACCTCGTCTACGCCAAGAACTATGTCGCCGCCTGCGAGGAGCGCCACGGCATCGACACCGTCGAGCTTTTCCTCGACAGCTGCCATGCGCTGATGAACCACGGCGTCGACCGCTACCGCCGCCCGAGCCGCAAGTCGCTCGCGCAGGAGCTGTCCGAGCGCAAGGAGCGCGAGGCCTACGCGCAGCAGCAGGTCAACGACCTGTGGCGCACGCTGCCGCGCCGCAGCGAGAAGGCCGACGACATCAGCGCCAACCGCCGCTTTCCCGAGGAGCCGCAGGAGAACCTGCTGTACTTCATCGAGAAGAACGCGCCGCTGCTCGAGCCCTGGCAGCGCGAGCTGGTGCGCATCGTGCGCAAGATCGCGCAGTACTTCTACCCGCAGCGCCAGAGCCAGGTGATGAACGAGGGCTGGGCCACCTTCTGGCACTACAAGCTGCTCAACACCATGTACGACGAGGGCTGGCTGACCGACGGCGTGATGATCGAGTGGCTGAAGTCGCACACCAACGTGGTCTACCAGCCGCGCGTCGGCGACCGCGGCTACAGCGGCATCAACCCCTACGCGCTGGGCTTCGCGATGTACAACGACATCCAGCGCATCTGCCAGAACCCGACCGAGGAGGACCGCCAGTGGTTCCCCGAGCTGGCGGGCTCGCCGTGGCTGCCGGCGCTCGACCACGCGATGCGCAACTTCAAGGACGAGAGCTTCATCGGCCAGTACCTGAGCCCGAAGCTGATGCGCGACCTGCGCCTGTTCGCGATCCACGACGACGAGAAGAAGTCGGAGATCGAGGTCGCCGCCATTCACGACGAGAGCGGCTACCGCCGGGTGCGCGAGCTGCTGTCGCAGCAGTACGACCTCGGCAGCCGCGAGCCCAACATCCAGGTCTGGAACGTCAACCTGCGCGGCGACCGCTCGCTGACGCTGCGCCACTTCCAGCACAAGGACCGCCCGCTGGCCGACAGCGCCAGCGAGGTGCTCAAGCATGTCGCGCGGCTGTGGGGCTTCGCGGTCCACCTCGAGAGCGCCAACGCCAAGGGCGACATCACCAAGCGCTGGGCGGTGCCGTCGCCGACGCACTGAGGCGGCGCGGACCCGGGATCAGATCTCGAAGATCTTCCCCGGATTCATGATGTTCTTCGGGTCGAGCGCCTGCTTGACCGCGCGCATCAGGCCGACCGCGGCCGGGCCGGCCTCGTCGAGCAGGAAGCCCATCTTGTGCAGGCCGATGCCGTGCTCGCCGGTGCAGGTGCCGCCCAGGCGCAGCGAGCGGCCGACCAGCTGCGCGCTGAGCGTCTCGGCCAGCACGCGCTCCTCGGGCTGCGTCGGGTCGATCAGGTAGCCGATGTGGAAGTTGCCGTCGCCGACATGGCCGACGAGGAAATAGGGCAGGCCGGCGGCGTCGGCCTCGGCGACCGATTCGCCGATGGCTTCGGCCAGGCGCGAGATCGGCACGCAGGTGTCGGTGGTGACGCAGCGGCAGCCCGGGCGGGTCTGCAGCGCGGCGAAGTAGGCATGGTGGCGCGCGGTCCACAGCCGGGTGCGCTCCTCGGGGGTGGTCGCCCACTCGAAGGACTCGCCGCCCAGCTCGGCGGCGATGTCCTGCACCGTGCGCGCCTGCTCGGCCACGCCGGCGGGCGAGCCGTGGAATTCCATCAGCAGCATCGGCTGCTCCCGCAGGCTCAGGCGGTCGTGGCGGTTGACCGCCGCCACCGTGCGGCCGTCGAGCAGCTCGCAGCGCGCGATCGGCACGCCCATCTGGATGATCGCGATCGTGGTCTGCACCGCTGCGTCGACCGAGGGGAAATGGCAGACGGCTGCCGACACCGCCTCGGGCAGCGGGTAGAGCTTCAGCGTGATCTCGGTCATCACGCCCAGCGTGCCCTCGCTGCCGACGAACAGGCGCGTCAGGTCGTAGCCGGCGCTGGACTTGCGCGCGCGCGTGCCGGTGCGCACCCATTCGCCGCTGGCGCTGACCACGCCCAGCGCCAGCACGTTCTCGCGCATGGTGCCGTAGCGCACCGCGTTGGTGCCTGATGCCCGCGTGGCGGTCATGCCGCCGATCGAGGCGTCGGCGCCCGGGTCGATCGGGAAGAACAGGCCGGCGTGGCGCAGTTCCTCGTTGAGCCGGGTGCGGGTCACGCCGCCCTGCACGGTGACGGTCAGGTCCTCGGCGTTGATCTCGAGAATGCGGTTCATGCGCGACAGGTCCAGGCTCAGCCCGCCCTGCACCGCCAGCAGGTGGCCCTCGAGCGAGGAGCCCACGCCGTACGGAATCACCGGCACCGCGTGGCGGTCGGCCAGCCGCACCGCGTCGATCACGTCCTGGTTGGATTCGCAGTAGACGACCGCATCGGGCGGCGGCACGTCGAAGGGCGATTCGTCGCGGCCGTGCAGCTCGCGCACCGCCATCGCGGTCGAGCAGCGATCGCCAAAGCGCGCACGCAGCGCGTCGACCATCTCGGCCGGCATCGGGCGCGGCGCGATCACGGGAGTGGGGTGGGCATGCTGCGGGGCATTCATCGGCGATCCTTCCGGCCTGTGTCGGCGCTGTCTCCAGAGGAGGGTCATTCTAGGCAGCGGGCCGGGCTGCCGGCATCGGCACGGTGGTGGCCCGGTGGAACATGATCCAGATCATCCTGCAGTGGTACTGCAGAGGGATACTTCAGGGGGCATCTTTTGCCCTGCCCCTGAAGTTCCTGTCCTGGAGAGCGACCATGATGAAGACCAATGTCGGCGGCCTCGACCGCATCCTGCGCATCCTCGTCGGTCTGGTGCTGATCGCGCTGGCGGCCACCGGCACGGTCGGCGCCTGGGGCTGGATCGGCATCGTGCCGCTGGCCACCGGCCTGCTGCGCAGCTGCCCGCTCTATTCGATCATCGGGCTGAACACCTGCCCGCTGTCCTCGCGGTCCTGATCTCGCGGTCCTGAGGCCGTCTTCCCGGCGCGCTCAGCGCGTGCCGTCGCCGGGCTCGCGGTAGGCGCCGAACAGGTCGCGCGGCCGGGCGCCGCGCGAGCCGGCGCGCACCCGCGGCTCCTCGAGCGAGCGCTCGATCTCCTGCAGATGGCGGCGCATCTCGGTGGCGGCGCTGGCGCCGGTGCCGGCCAGCGCGGCGATCAGCTCGACATGGCGGTGCGCGACGCAGGCCGGCGTGCCGGCGGGCTGGTACAGCGCCGTCAGCAGCGAGGTGGTCGGCAGCAGGCCGTCGAGCATGCGCACGAAGACCGGGTTGCCGCCCATCAGCGCGAGCCGGCGATGGAATTCGCCCGAGAGCCGGATCGCCGCCGCGCGGTCGCCCTGGGCCTGCGCACGGGCCTCGGCCTCGACCAGCGTTTCCAGCTCGGCCACCTGCTCGGCGTGCAGCCGGCCGGCCAGCCGGCGGGCGATCTCGCATTCCACCACCCGGCGCGCGTCGAAGACATGGCGCGCATCGTCGCGGGTCGGTGCGGGCACCTGCGCGCCGCGGTTGTGGTGCAGCGCGATGACCTGCTCCTGCGCCAGGCGCTGCAGCGCCTGCCTGACCACCGTGCGCGAGACCTCGAAGCGCGCGGCCAGCTCCTCCTCGCGCAGCCGCGTGCCTGGGGCCAGGCGGCGCTCCAGGATGTCGGTGTAGAGGCCTTCGTAGACGCGCTCGGTGGCGGTCGGCGGCGCGGGCGTGTCGTCGTCGTTCATCGGCGGCGACTTTGCCAGAAGGCGACGATGGCCAGCGTCAGACCCATCACCAGGAAGGAGATGACGGTGGTGACCGTGCCCAGCGCGTAGATCACCGGCGTGGTCACCGTGGTGGTCAGGCCCTGCAGCTCCAGCGGCAGGGTGTTGAGATCGCCCATCGCCTGCGAGCTGCGCGCGATCTCGTCCCAGCTCAGCGTGAAGCCGAACATGCCCACGCCCACCAGGCTCGGTCCGATCAGCGGCAGCACCACATGGCGGAAGCTCTGCCACGGCGTGGCGCCGAGGTCGCGCGCGGCCTCTTCATAGGCCGGGTTGAAGCGGTTGAACACCGCGAACATGATCAGGAGGCCGAAGGGCAGCGTCCAGGTCAGCTGCGCGCCCAGGCCGGAGCTGAACACGCCCATCGTCGTCGTGAAGGTCTCCAGCAGTGCGGGCGCGTGGGCCTCCAGCAGCGTCTTCAGCCCGGTGTCGAGCAGCCGGAACATCAGCCCGACGCCGAGCGAGACGATGATCGAGGGCATGATCAGGCTGGCCACGACGATGTAGAACAGCACCGTGCCGCCGGGCAGCTTCTTGCGGTAGGCCAGGCCGGCCAGCAGCGACAGCCCCACCGTGAGCATCATCACCACGGTGCCCAGCGCCAGCGAGCGCCGCAAGGCCGCGCCGATGTCGATGACGCCGATGCCCTCCCAGAGCTGGCGGAACCAGTGCAGCGAGGCGCCGCGCATCGGGAAGGTCAGCCCGCCCTCCGGCCCCTGGAAGCTCAGCACGAAGATCGTGAACATCGGGCCGTACAGGAAGAGCACGAAGGCGGCGAACACGGTGCCCAGCAGCCAGAAGCTCAGCGGGCGTCGTCGGCGAACGGGGTTGGCCATCTCACAGCTCCTTGCGCAGGTTCACCAGCCGCATCAGCGCGGCGATCATCATCAGCACCACCGCCAGCAGGATGACGGCGTTGGCCGCGGCCATCGGGAACTGCAGGTAGCTGGTCTGCACCTGGATGATCTTGCCGACCGAGGCGATCTGCTGGCCGCCCATCACGCCCACCGTCACGAAGTCGCCCATCACCAGCGCCAGCACGAAGATCGAGCCGATGATCAGCCCGGTTCGGCTGAGCGGCAGCACCACATGCACCACCGTCTGCCACGGCGAGGCGCCGTTGTCGCGCGCGGCCTCCAGCAGGTTGCGGTCGATGCGCATCATCGAGTTGAAGATCGGCACGATCATGAACATCGTGTACAGGTGCACGAAGGCCAGCACCACCGAGAAGTCCGAGAACAGCAGCCACTCCACCGGCTCGTCGACCAGGCCGGCGCCGATCAGCGTCTGGTTGACCAGACCGTTGCGGCCCAGCAGCGGCACCCAGGAGATCATCCGGATGACGTTGCTGGTCCAGAAGGGCACGGTGCAGATGATGAACAGCACCGTCTGCATCAGCGTGCCCTGGACATGGAAGGCCAGGAACCAGGCGATCGAGAAGCCGAGCACGGCGGTGATCGCCCAGGTCAGCACGCCGAACTTCAGCGTCGACAGGTAGGTCTTGAAGGTGACGCAGAGGTCGCCGTCGGCGGTCACCGGGCAGCCGGCGAAGACATCGATGTAGTTCTGCCCGGTGAAGGCCGGCAGCAGCTCGTACTCGGTCGCCTGCCAGAAGCTGACGACCAGCACGAGCGCCAGCGGCACGACGAAGAACAGCGCGAACACCGCTGCGAGCGGCGAGGCCTGCGCCCAGGCGATGGCGGCGGTGCGAGCGCTTTTCATGACCTCAGGCCGCCACGAACTCGTTCCACTTCTGGACCATGTAGGCGTTCTCGTCCATCACCGCGTTCCAGCAGGCGATGCCGCCCATGCGGGCCTCGTAGGAGCCGCCGTCGCGCACGGCGCCCTTCTTGGCCAGCACGTCGCCGTTCGGGCTCTTGATGTCCTGGGTGGCCGGCTTGCCTTCCATCCAGTAGGCCCACTCGTAGGCCTCCATCTTGGCCTTGGCGGTCTCGAGCACGGCGCTGTAGTAGCCCTGGCGGTTGAGGTAGGCGCCGGCCCAGCCGTCGAGGAACCAGTTGATGAACTCGTAGACGCCGCCGGCCTTGCGGCCGGTGACGGTCTTGGGCACGCCGAAGCCGGCCGCCCAGGCGCGATAGCCTTCCTTCAGCGGCTGGAAGGTGCAGTCGATGCCCTTGGTGCGCACGGCGGTCACGGCCGGCGACCACATCGACTGGATCACCACCTCGCCCGAGGCCATCAGGTTGACCGACTCGTTGAAGTCCTTCCACAGCGCGCGGAACTGGCCGGCCTTCTTGGCCTCGATCAGCGTCTTGATGGTGAGGTCGATCTCCTTCTTGGTCATGTTCCCCTTGTCGGGGTACTTGTAGAGACCCATGGCCTCGACCACCATCGCCGCGTCCATGATGCCGATGGACGGGATGTTCAGGATCGCCGCCTTGCCCTTGAACTCGGGGTTGAGCAGCTCGGCCCAGGAGCTGATCGGGCGCTTGATCAGGTCGGGGCGGATGCCCAGGGTGTCGGCGTTGTAGACGGTGGGGATCAGCGTCATGAACTGCGTCGGCTCCTTGGCGAATTCCTTCGCGGTGCCGGACGGCAGGTACATCACCTTCTTCGGCGCGGTGCCCTGGTCGCCGACCTTCTTGCCGGCGACTTCACCCTTGGTGAACAGGCTGGTGATCTTGTCGGCGTTCTTGATGCGCTTGACGTCGATGCCGAGCAGGTTGCCGGTCGGGATGATCTTCTTCAGCGAGAAGTACTCGGTGTCGATCAGGTCGAAGGAGTTGGGCGCGGTGACGGCGCGCTTGGTCACGTCGTCGGTCGTGACCGGGATGTACTGGATCTTGATGCCGGTGTCGGCCTCGAACTTCTCGGCGATGGCCTTGTCCTGGTTCACCGCGGTGCCCAGGTAGCGCAGCACGATCTTTTCCTGCGCATGCACGAAGGGGAAGCCGGTGATGCCGGTGGCGGCCACGCCGACGCCGGCGGCGGCGCGCAGGAAGCCGCGGCGCTGCAGTTCGGGCGTGTCGGTGGTCGGCGCGGCAGCCGGGGCGTTCTGCGGTTCGAGATCAGCGGACATGGCGAGAGCTCCAGGGTTGGGGGGCGGGTGGTTCAGGCGGCGAGCGCATGGGCGTCGGCGGGCTGCCAGCGCAGCGCGACGCGCCGGCCGGGCTCGATCGGCGCGGCGTGGAAATCGGTGTCCGGCAGCGCGGCGGTCCAGGCGGGCGCGTCGTCCGCGCCGGCGTCGGGCGCGGCCAGATGCACCAGCACCTGCGCGCCCTGGTATTCGACCGCGGCGACCTGCGCGAGCGGGCCGGTGGCATCGGCCTCGGCCAGGCGCAGCCGATCGGTGCGCACCGCGATGCGGCCGGCCGGCGTGTCGATGACGTTGTGCGCGCCGATGAAGCGGGCGACGAACTCGGTGCGCGGGCGCTCGAAGACCTCGCGCGCGCTGCCGGCCTGCTCGATGCGGCCCTGGTTCATCACGACCACCAGATCGGCCAGCGCCATCGCCTCTTCCTGCGAGTGCGTGACATGGATGAAGCTCATGCCCAGCTCGCGGTGCCAGCGCTTGAGCTCCGCGCGCATCTTCACGCGCAGGAAGGGGTCGAGCGCCGACAGCGGCTCGTCGAGCAGCAGCACCTTGGGTTGCAGCATCAGCGCCCGCGCCAGCGCCACGCGCTGCTGCTGGCCGCCCGACAGCGCCGCGGGCAGGCGCGCGGCATAGGGCTCCATGTGCACCAGCTTGAGCAGCTCCATCGCGCGGGCATGGCGCTCGGGCCGAGCCGTGCCCTTCATGCGGGCGCTGAAGGCGACGTTGTCCAGCACCGTCAGATGCGGGAAGAGCGCATAGCTCTGGAACATCATCGCGGTGCCGCGCTCGGCCGGCGACAGATGCGTGATCTCGCGCCCGCCCAGCACGATCGCGCCGTCGGTCGGATCCTCGTGGCCGGCGATCATGCGCAGCGTCGAGGTCTTGCCGCAGCCCGACGGCCCGAGCAGGCAGCAATAGCTGCCGGCGGCAATCTTCAGGTCGATGCCGGCCACGGCCAGCGAGTTGCCGTAGTCCTTGACCAGGCGGACCAGTTCCAGATCGGTGCGTGGGGCGGGGGCGGTGCTCATGCCGGTTTTTGTATGCAATCGCTGTGCCATGCGTTCCGGGCCCCGGCGGGACCGGCTGCAGGGCCCCGCATGCACCGACATGCGGCGCAGCTCTTGCTTTGTATGCAAAACAGGCGGCGACACCGTCCCTCATGCACCAACCGGAAGCGCACCGACATGAATCTGCTGATCCTCAATCCGAACACCTCCGAGGCGATGACCGCCTCGATCGCCCAGGCCGCGCGGGCCGTGGCCTCTGCCGGCACGACGATCACCGCGGTGCAGCCCGCCTTCGGGCCGCGCTCGATCGAGGGGCACTATGACGAGACGATCGCCGCCGCCGGCGTGGCCGAGACGGTGCGCCTGCACGGCGCCGGGATGGACGCGGTGGTGATCGCCTGCTTCGGCGATCCGGGGCTGGATGCGGCGCGCGAGGCGCTGGAGGTGCCGGTGCTCGGCGTGGCCGAGGCGGCCTTTCATGCGGCGAGCTTCGTCGCCACCGGCTTCTCGGTGGTCACGACGATGACGCGCACCTGCGTGACCGCCGAGCACCTGCTGCAGCGCTACGGCCTGGCCTCGCGCTGCCGCGGCGTGCACGGCACCGACATCCCGGTGCTGGCGCTGGAGGACGGCGGCGCGGCCTGCGTCGACCTGATCGAGGCGGCCGCGCGCGAGGCGCTGGCGCGCGATCGCAGCGGCGCGATCGTGCTGGGCTGCGCCGGCATGGCCGGGCTGTGCGCGACGCTGTCGGCGCGCCTGGGCGTGCCGGTCATCGACGGGGTGGCCGCGGCGGTGCGCTTCGCCGAGGCGCTGGCGGGCCTGGGCCTGCGCACCTCCAAGCAGGGCGACTACGCCCGCCCGCTGCCCAAGCAGTATGTCGGCTGGGCGGCGCCGCTGGGCTGGTGAGGGCGCAGATCAGCCGCCCTGCACCGTCTGCTTGCGCCATGCCCGCTCGAAGGGCAGACGCCAGGCGTGCGGCGCGATGAGCTGGTGCACCGCCTTCGGGCCCCAGGAGCCCTGCTGGTAGAGCCGCACCGGCGGCGGCGCCTCCAGCAGCGGCTGCGACACCTCCCACAGCCGCTCGATGCCCTCGGCGGTGGTGAAGAGGGTGCGGTCGCCGCGCATCGCGTCGAGGATCAGCCGCTCGTAGGCCTCCAGCACCTCGCCCGCCAGCCCGGTGTCGGTCATCGCGAACTGCAGGCTCAGCTTGTCGAGCCGCATGCCCGGCCCCGGGCGCTTGCCGTAGAAGGACAGCGACATCTTCGACGCATCGGCGAGGTCGAAGGTCAGGTGGTCCGGCCCCTGCGAGCCCACGCCCGAGTTCGGCGGGAACATGCTCTTGGGCGGCTCGCGGAAGGCGATCGAGATGATGCGCTGTCCCTCCGCCAGCCGCTTGCCGGTGCGCAGGTAGAAGGGCACGCCCGCCCAGCGCCAGTTGTCGATGTGGCACTTCAGCGCGATGAAGGTCTCGGTGTCGGAGTCCGGATCGATGCCTTCCTCGTCGCGGTAGCCGCTGTACTGGCCGCGCACCACCTCGTCGGGCTGGATCGGCAGCATGCTGCGGAAGACCTTGTTCTTCTCCTCGCTGATCGGCACCGGCTCGAGCGAGGTCGGCGGCTCCATCGCCATGAAGGCCAGGATCTGGAACAGGTGCGTCACCACCATGTCGCGGTAGGCGCCGGTCTGCTCGTAGAAGGCCGCGCGCTTGCCCAGGCCGAGCGTCTCGGGCACGTCGATCTGGACATGGTCGATGAAGTTGCGGTTCCAGATGGGCTCGAACAGGCCGTTGGCGAAGCGGAACGCGAGGATGTTCTGCGCCGGCTCCTTGCCGAGGAAATGGTCGATGCGGTAGATCTGCTCCTCGGCGAAGACCTCGTGCAGCCGCGCATTGAGTGTGACGGCGCTCTGCAGGTCGGTGCCGAAGGGCTTCTCCATGATGATGCGCGCGCGCTCGACCAGGCCGGCCGCACCCAGCAGGCGCACCGCCGGCAGCGCCGCGCTCGGGGGCACGCTCAGGTAGTGCAGCCGGCGGCACTCGGTGCCCAGGTTCTGCTCGGCGGCCTCGACCGCCGCGCGCAGCGCCTCCGGCCCGGCCGATAGCGGCACATAGTCGAGGCTGGCGGCGAAGTCCTGCCAGTCCGGCTCGGTCACCCGCCGGCTGGAGAACTCGTCGAGCGCGCTGCGCGCCTGCCGCCGGAAGGTCTCGACATCGATGTCGTCGAGCGACACGCCGATGATGCGGCAGCCGGGAATGAAGCCGGCCGAGGTCAGGTGGTACAGGCCGGGCAGCAGCTTGCGCCGCGCCAGGTCGCCGGTGGCGCCGAACAGGACGACGACCTGCGGAAAGCGCGGACCGACGCCGGGGGGGATCTTGGCCAAGACAGGTCTCCTCTGGGACTGGGAACGACGGATTCTGGGGGCCGTCGTGCGCGCGCAAGAGTCGGACCAGGGCCGGGTCCGCCCCGGTTTTCCGGTTCAGCCCGCCGGAGACAGGCCGGCGGTCAGGGCCTCGACGATCTCCGCCGCCGGCACCGCGCGGCAGCCGCGCCGGTTGGTGCCTGACCACAGCGGCGTGAAGTCGTCGCGGCCCTGGCGCTCGGCGGCGGCGCGCAGCGGCGCCAGCGCGACGCCGGCGCGCGGAAAAGGCGGCGCCAGCGCGCTGACCGGGCCGAACTCGGCCATCAGCCGGTTGTGCAGGCCACGGGCCAGGCCGCCGGAGAACAGATTGGTCAGCGCGGTGGGCGCCTGCGGATCGAGCAGCCGGGCGCGGTGCAGCGGCCCGGTCGTGGCCTCGTCGCAGCACAGGAAGGCGGTGCCGACCTGCACCGCACGCGCGCCGGCGGCCAGCGCGGCGCGAACCTCTGCGGCGGTGCCGATGCCGCCGGCGGCGATCACCGGCACCTCGAGCGCCTGCGCGCAGGCCGCCACCAGCGCCAGCATGCCGCTCTGCCGGTCGGGATCGGTGTCGAGAAAATGGCCGCGGTGGCCGCCGGCCTCCAGGCCCTGGGCGATCACCGCGTCGACGCCCTGGGCCTGCAGCCACTGCGCCTCGCGCAGCGTCGTCGCCGACGCCAGGATGCGGCAGCCCAGCGCGCGCACCCGCGCCAGCAGCGCCGCATCCGGCAGCCCGAAGTGGAAGCTGACCACCGCAGGCGGGCAGCGCTCCAGCACCTCGGCCATCGCGGCATCGAAGGGCTGGCGGCTGGCCGGCACCGGGCCGTCGTTTTCGCCCAGGCCGAACTCGGCGCGCAGCGGCGCCAGCGCCTGGCGCCAGCGGGCCTCGGCGGCGTCGGCCTGCGTGGCGTCCGGCGGCCGGTGGGCGAAGAAGTTGACATTGCACGGCAGGTCGGCGGCCTGCATCGCCTGCAGCTCGCGCTCGAGCGCCTCGGGCGCGAGCATCGCCGCCGGCAGCGAGCCCAGGGCGCCGGCACGGCCGACCGCCAGGGCCAGCCGGGCGTCCTGCGCGCCGGCCATCGGCGCCTGGATCAGCGGCCAGCGCAGGCGGGCGAGTTCCGGGAAGAGGGGGCGAGGCGAGGTCATCGGCGGTTCTCCTGGGGCGGGTCGGTGAAGGCGGACAATGCCCGATCATGAATCGCCATGTCCACCTGCTTGCCACGGCCCAGGGCCTGCTGCTGACCAACAACATCGTCTTCATCGCGATCAACGGCCTGGTCGGCATGCAGATGGCGCCGCGACCGTGGATGGCGACGCTGCCGGTCATGGGCTATGTCGTCGGCGGCGCGCTGGCCACCGGCGCGGTGGCGCGGGTGCAGCGGCGCTGGGGGCGGCAGGTGTCCTTCCAGAGCGGTCTGGCGGTGGCGCTGGGCTCGGCGCTGCTGTGCGCGCTGGCGGCGTGGATCGGCAGCTTCTGGCTGCTGCTGGCGGCCACGGTGGTGGCCGGCTACTACAGCGCCAATGGCCAGCTCTACCGCTTCGCCGCCGCCGAGCTGGCGCCGCCGGCCGAGCGCGAGCGCGCGGTCTCAAGGGTGCTGGCCGGCGGGCTGATCGGTGCGGTGGCCGGGCCCAATCTGGCCAGCCACACCCGCGACCTGCTGCCGGTGCCCTTTCTCGGCGCCTACCTGGCGCTGGCGGGGGTGGCGCTGCTGTCGATGGCGGTGATGGCGCTGATCCGGTTTCCCGCCGTGCCGCCGACGCCGGCCGGCGCGCCGCGAGGGCGCTCGACGGCCGAGCTGCTGCGCGAGCCGGTCTTCCTGGTCGCGGCGCTGGCCGCGGCCATCGGCTACGGCGTGATGAACCTGCTGATGGCGGCGACCCCGCTGGCGATGGATGTCTGCGGCATGCCCTTCTCCGATGTGGCCTGGGTGCTGGAGTGGCATGTGATCGGCATGTTCGCGCCCGGCTTCTGGACCGGCGGCTGGATCCGCCGCTTCGGGGTGATGCGGGTGATGGCCGTCGGCGTGCTGCTGAACCTGGCCTGCGTGGCGGTGGCGCTGACCGGCCAGGATCTGCCCCGCTTCGTCATCGCGCTCTTCCTGCTCGGCGTGGGCTGGAACTTCCTCTTCACCGGCAGCACCACGCTGGCGATGCAGTCCTACCGGCCCGAGGAAAAGGACCGTGCGCAGGCGGTGATCAACTTCGGCGTCTTCGCGACGATGGCGCTGACCTCCTTCGCCTCCGGCGCGCTGGTGACGACGCAGGGCTGGTCGGTGCTGAACCTGGGTTCGCTGCCGGCGCTGCTGGTGATGGGGGCGGCGCTGGCCTGGCTGGCGCGGCGGCGCCAGGCCGTCTCGGCATAGCGGCCGGAGGCTCGGTCTTCGCACGGCAAACAGGCCTTCAGGGTTATAGAGATCATGATATTTTCGGATAACTTCGATAACCCTGAAAAGGAGTGCAGCCATGGGCATCGTTGCAGGCCATCCGGACGTCTCGACCTGGGGAGGTACCCCGACGGAAATGCAGGCGCGTCTGGGGCAGTCGCATGCCGAGCGCGCGCTCGTGCTCACGTTCGACCGCATCGCGCCCCATGTCTTCCAGACCCTGGCGGAGAACTTCGCCAATGTGGCGTCCTCCATGTACGAGGTGCTGCAGGACCGTCAGGACCCGGCGTCGCTGGAGAGGCTGGCTGAGGTCCTGGTGCCCCGGACGCCGCCGCCGGCCCGTCTGCTCAAGGAAGCGGCGATGCTGGTGCGCGCGCGCAAGGCCGTGCTCGACAGCGGCGACTGGCTGACGGCGGCCGATCTGGCGCAGCTGGCCGGGCTGAGCACCCGCAACGCCAGCGCGCAGCCCAACAAGTGGAAGAAGCAGGGACAGATCTTCGCCATCCATCACGGCGGGGTCGACTACTTTCCCGGCTACGGGCTGGACCGCGACACCGGTTTCCGACCGATGAAGGCGCTGGCCCGCATCATCGAGGTCTTCGCAGGACGCAAGGACGGCTGGGGCATGGCCTACTGGTTCCTTTCCGACAACAGCTTCCTGGGCGGCCGGCGCCCTCAGGATCTGCTGGCCTGCGCGCCGGAGCAGGTGATCGAGGCGGCCAGGGACGAGGTCCGAGAGATCGCCCATGGCTGAGCCGGAGCGCGGTGCCCGGCGGCCGGACGACGAGGTGCCCCTGCCGCCGCACCGGCTGCAGGTGACGCTCATGACGCTCGCCCAGGGCGTGGTGCTCCATCGGGTGCATCTGCATCGGTATCGGGCGGATCAGTTCAATCCGGGCGTGAGCGGCAATGCCCGCTTCAGCCCGATCCAGGACGAGCACGGACAGCCGATTCCCACGCTGTACGGCGGCACGACGATGGCGTGCGCCCTGATGGAGACGGTGTTCCACGACGTGCCGCACACCGCCGGCTTCAAGACCTTCGACAAGGCCCGGCTGGGCGGGCAGATGCACTCCGTGCTCCAGATCGCCCAGCCGCTGGCGCTGGTCGATCTGGCGAGCGTGCCGCTGCGCAAGCTGGGCGTGACGCGCAGGCAGCTCATCGATACCGAGAAGGATCGATACCCGGCCACGCGCCAGTGGGCGCAGGCGATCCACCGGCAATGCCCGCAGGCCCAGGGCCTGTGCTGGATCTCGAGGCAGGACGACACCGCGCGCGCGGTCGTCCTGTTCGGCGACCGCATTCCCGCGGAAGCGCTGCGCCCGGGGGGCGGATCGCGCAGTCTGCTCGACGATGGCGAGGCCTGCGATGCGGTGCTCGATCTGGCGGATCGCATCGGTGTCCATGTCGTGCCGGGCCATTGAGCCCCGCCGGGCGCGGCTCCCTCAATCGAACACCGGCACCACCCCATCCTTGAGCTGGCGCCGGCGCTGCTCGTAGTCGGGCATCGCCGCCTGCACGATGGCCCAGAAGGCCGGGCCGTGGTTCATCTCGCGCAGGTGGGCCAGCTCGTGCACGACGACATAGTCGATCGTCTCGACGGGAAAGTGGATCAGGCGCCAGTTCAGGCGGATCGAGCCATCGCTGCTGGCGCTGCCCCAGCGGGTGCGCGCCGAACTCAGGCGCAGCTGCCGGATCTGCACGCCCATCGCGCCGGCGTGCAGCGCGATGCGGGCCTCGAACAGCGCGCGTGCCTGGCGCTGCAGCCAGCGCTGCACCGCGGCGCGCAGCGCCTCGGGCGCGGTGTCGGCCGGCAGCGCCAGCAGCAGCGTAGCGGGTTCCTGGGTCAGCGGGCGTGCGGCCTGCAGCAGCGTGCGCGAGAGCTGCGGCGCCAGCCGGATGCGCAGCGGCGCGCCCAGCCACGGCAGCTCGGTGCCGTCGCGCCAGTCGACGCGTGCGTCCTGGTGCGCCTGGTGGCGCCGGCCCTGCGCGGCGAGCTGGCGCAGGATCCAGGCGCTCTTGTGCCGCAGCGCAGCATCGATCTGCGCCTGCCCGACCCAGCGCGGCACGCTGACCGTCAGCCCGGCCGGACCGACGACGAAGCCGATGGTGCGCCGGCTGGCACGGCGCAGCCGGTAGCCCAGGCGGAGGCCGCCGAGCTCGATCTCGCGGTGCATGCCCTCGGGGCGCAGCAGCGCCTCGCAGCCGGCCAGTGCCGCGGTGTCGGGCGCGGCGGCCGGCGCGCTCATGCGGCGGGCGGGTAGGCCTCGGGATCGAGGCGGCGCATCTCGGACTCGATCCAGGCCTCGACTTCCTTCATCAGCTCGTCGGGCCGACGGCCCTGCGGCGCGATCGGCCGGCCGATGGAGATGTCGATCGTGCCCGGGCGCAGCAGGAAGCTCTTGCGCGGCCAGCAGCGTGCCGAGGTCACCGCGATCGGCACGATCGGCACACCCGCGGCGATCGCCAGCCGCGACGCGCCGGTCTTGTATTCGCCCTGGCTGCCGCGCTCAGTGCGGGTGCCCTCGGGGAACATGATGATCCAGTTGCCCTGCTGCATGATGCGCGTGCCCTGCTCGGCCACCTTGCGCCAGGCCTCGGAGCGGCGGCCGCGGTCGATGTGCACCATGTCGAGCCGGCCGATCGCCCAGCCGAAGAAGGGAATCATCAGCAGCTCGCGCTTGAACACATAGGCCAGCGGATGCGGCATGACCGACGGGAAGGCGAAGGTCTCCCAGGTCGACTGGTGCTTCGGCGCCAGGATGACCGCGGCGCTGCCGTCGGCGGCGGTGGGCACGTTCTCCAGGCCCTGGATGCGCCACTTCACGCCGCAGATCCATTTCGCGCCGTGGATCGCGGTCTTCAGCCAGCCCGCGCAGATCCAGTACAGCGGCGTGCTGCGCATGAACGGCGAGATGACGACGACAAACAGGCTCCACGGGATGATCGTGATCAGAAGCCACAGGAAATACAGGACGGAGCGCGGATAGGCGAGCATGCGGGGCGCAGAGCGGGTGCGGGGTCGTGAACGAAGGGGCGGATGCGGGTGTGCCGGTCAGGCGCGGCGACCGTCGGCCGCGCGGCGGCCCTCGGCGGCCAGCAGCGCGTCGACGAAGGCGGCCAGATCGGCATGCACCGTCAGGCCCGGCACCTTCTCGCGCATCGCCTGCACGCCGGCCTCGTCGAGCGAGGCGGCCTTGCCGGTGCGCACCAGATGCGGCGTGCAGCCGACCGTGCTGGCCGCCTGCAGGTCGCGCAGCGTGTCGCCGACCGCCGGCACGCCCGTCATGTCGATGCCGAAGCGCAGGCCGATGTCCTCGAACAGGCCCGGGCGCGGCTTGCGGCAGCGGCAGTCGTCCTCGGGCGCGTGCGGGCAGAAGAAGACCGCATCGACCCGCCCGCCCAGCGGCGTCAGCAGCGCGTTCATCTTCGCGTGCATCTCGTTGAGCGTGTACGCGTCGAACAGGCCGCGGCCCAGGCCCGACTGGTTGGTGGCGACCACCACATGCCAGCCGGCCTGGTAGAGCCGGGCGATCGCGGCGAGCGCACCCGGCAGCGGCACCCACTCGTCGGCCGACTTGACATAGTCGTCGCGGTCCTCGTTGATGGTGCCGTCGCGGTCGAGAACGACCAGCTTGATCGGGTTGCTGCGCTCGCCCATGGTCTGTGCTCCCGGCGTGCGCGGTCAGGCCGCCAGGCGCGACAGGTCGGCGACGCGGTTCATCGCCTCATGCAGCGTCTTGAGCAGGCCCAGGCGGTTGGCGCGCAGCTGGGCGTCCTCGGCGTTGACCATCACGTCGTCGAAGAAGGCGTCGACCGGCGTCTTCAGTGCGGCCAGCGCCTTCAGGCTGCCGGCATGGTCGCCCTGCTCGAAAAGGCGGTCGGCCTCGGGCTGCACCGTGCCCAGGGCCTCGAACAGCGCCTGCTCGGCGGCTTCCTGCAGCAGCGCGGTGTTCACCTTCGCCTCCACCTCGCCCTCGGCCTTCTTCAGGATGTTGCCGATGCGCTTGTTGGCCGCGGCCAGCGAGGCGGCCTCGGGCAGGCCGGCGAAGGCGCGCACCGCCGCCAGACGGCGCGGCACCTCGCCCAGGCGGGTGGGCGCGAGCGCCAGCACCGCGTCGACTTCCTGCGCGCTGTAGCCCTGCTCGCGCAGGGAGACGGCCAGGCGGTCGGCGAAGAAGGGCAGCAGCTTCGGGGTCGGATCCTCGATCAGGCCGCCGAAGACCGGCGCGGCCGAGCGCAGCAGCTCGGGCAGGTCCAGCGGCAGGTTCTTCTCGACCAGGATGCGGATCACGCCCAGCGCATGGCGGCGCAGCGCGAACGGATCCTTGTCGCCGGTGGGCAGCTGGCCGATGCCGAACAGGCCCACCAGCGTCTCCAGCTTGTCGGCCAGCGCGACGACCGTGCCGGTGTGGTTGCGCGGCAGGGCATCGCCGGCGAAGCGCGGCTTGTAGTGGTCTTCGATCGCGATGGCCACGCCGTCGCGCAGGCCCTCGAAGCGGGCGTAGTAGCCGCCCATGATGCCCTGCAGCTCGGGGAACTCGCCGACCATGTCGGTCAGCAGGTCGGTCTTGGCCAGCAGCGCGGCCTGGTCGGCCTTGTGCGCCAGCATCTGCAGCTCGTCATGCGACTGCACCGAGGCGGCCTGGTGCTCGCCGAGCTGGCGCACGATCAGGTGGGTCAGCGCGCGCACGCGCTCGGTGCGCTCGCCCTGCGTGCCGAGCCTGCCGTGGTAGACCACCTTGGCCAGACCGGCCACGCGCGACTCCAGCGTCTTCTTGCGGTCCTGGTCGAAGAAGAACTTGGCGTCGGCCAGGCGCGGGCGCACCACGCGCTCGTTGCCGCCGATCACCGCGCTCGGGTCTTCCGGGCGGATGTTCGAGACGATCAGGAACTTGTTGGTCAGCTTGCCCTGGGCGTCCAGCAGCGGGAAGTACTTCTGGTTGGCCTTCATCGTCAGGATGAGGCATTCCTGCGGCACTTCCAGGAACTCCGGCTCGAACTGGCAGGTGAGCACGTTCGGGCGCTCGACCAGCGCGCAGACCTCGTCGAGCAGCGCCTCGTCGTCGATGGGCTTGAGGCCTTGCCGAGCGGCGGCGGCGGCGAGCTGGCGCACGATCTCGGCGCGGCGGGCGTCGAAGCCGGGAATCACCGCGCCTTCGCCGACGAGCTGGTCGGCGTAGCTGTCGGCGTCACGCAGCGTGACCGTCGGGTTGGCGGCCTCGAAGCGGTGGCCGGTGGTGGTGCGGCCGGCCACGAGGCCGAGGGTGGCCACCGGCACCACGTCGGCGCCGTGCAGCGCGACCAGCCCGTGCGCCGGGCGCACGAAGTTCACCGAGGTCCAGCCGTCGGCGAGCTGGTAGCTCATGACCTTCGGGATCGGCAGCCTGGCCAGGGCCTCGTCCAGGGCCTTCTGCAGGCCTTCCTGCAGCGAGGCGCCGGCGACGACCGAGTCCAGGAACAGCGCTTCGGCCTTGCCGTCGGGCTGGCGCTTCAGGCTCGGCACGACCGAGGCGTCGGCGCCGACCGAGGCCAGCTTCTTCAGCAGCGCCGGCGTGGGCTGGCCGTCGGCGGTCAGCGCCACGGCGACCGGCATCAGCTTCTGCTGCACCGCCTTGTCGGCTGCCCTTGCGGCCACGCCGGTGACATGCACCGCCAGGCGGCGCGGCGAGGCGAAGGGCGTGACAGCGGCGTCCGCCGCGGCCAGGCCGCTGGCCTTCAGCGAGGCGGCCAGCGTCGAGGCGAAGGATTCGCCCAGCTTCTTCAGCGCCTTCGGCGGCAGTTCCTCGACGAAGAGTTCGACGAGCAGGTTCTTTGGGGTGCTCATGGTTCAGTCAGCCTTCTTCGAGTCGTTCTTGGCGGCCTTCTCGGCCTTTTCGGCGTTCTTGGCGGCTTCGGCGTCCAGCTTGGCGATCACCTCGTCGGCCCAGGCCTTCGGGGCCATCGGGAAGCCCAGGCGCTTGCGGCTGTCGAGGTAGGCGGCGGCCACGCTGCGCGCCAGGTTGCGGATGCGGCCGATGTAGGCGGCGCGCTCGGTCACGCTGATCGCGCCCCGGGCGTCGAGCAGGTTGAAGGTGTGCGCGGCCTTGAGCACCTGCTCGTAGGCCGGCAGCGCCAGCTGCTTCTCGATCAGGTGCTGCGCGTTGCCCTCGTGCGCGGTGAAGGCGGTCAGCAGGAACTCGACGTTGCTGTGCTCGAAGTTGTAGGTCGACTGCTCCACCTCGTTCTGGTGGTAGACGTCGCCGTAGCTCAGGCCTTCGGAGAACTTCAGGTCGTAGACGTTCTCCACGCCCTGCAGGTACATCGCCAGCCGCTCCAGGCCGTAGGTGATCTCGCCGGTGGCGGGCTTGCAGTCGATGCCGCCGACCTGCTGGAAGTAGGTGAACTGCGTCACCTCCATGCCGTTGAGCCAGACCTCCCAGCCCAGGCCCCAGGCGCCCAGCGTCGGGTTCTCCCAGTCGTCCTCGACGAAGCGGATGTCGTTCTTCTTCAGGTCGAAGCCCAGCGCCTCCAGCGAGCCCAGGTACAGCTCCAGGATGTTGGCCGGCGCCGGCTTCAGGACCACCTGGTACTGGTAGTAGTGCTGCAGGCGGTTCGGGTTCTCGCCGTAGCGGCCGTCCTTGGGGCGGCGGCTGGGCTGCACGTAGGCGGCCTTCCACGGCTCGGGGCCGAGGGCGCGCAGGAAGGTCGCGGTGTGGCTGGTGCCGGCGCCGACCTCCATGTCGTAGGGCTGCAGCAGCGCGCAGCCCTGGGCGTCCCAGTATTCCTGAAGGCGGAGAATGATTTGCTGGAAGGTCAGCATGGCAAGGGCGGGCTCGGACGAATGGGGCGGGAGGCCGCAGGCCGCGCGAATCGCACGCTCGGCCCGCGATGAGGATCACGGATTCTAGTGTCGCGCCATGACGCACCCCCCGCCCCGTCATGCCCGCGCAGGCGGGCACCCACGATGGGCACGACGCGGTGGCAGGCGTGGGTCCTCGCCTTCGCGAGGATGACGGTGGTGGGCGGCGAGGGTGCCGACGGCGGGCGCGATCGTCGACGGCGCGTCAGGCGGCCGGTGCGCTGTCGCCCTGAAGCGCGGCGAGCTGCGCCGGCGTGCCGACGTTCTCCCAGCGTCCCGGCCAGGTCTCCAGCGAGATGCGGCCCGCCGCCACGCCGTCGATCAGCAGCCGGCCGAGCGCGGCGCGCCGGCCCTTGGGCAGCCCCGCGCAGACGCTCGGGCGCATCAGCGCGAGGTTGGCGTAGGTGGCGCGGCCGCCCTCGTGGTCGAAGTCGCCGCCGGGGTGATAGGGCGGGTTGGGCACGACCCACAGGTGCGCGTCATGGCCGCTGTCGACGAAGCGCGCCACCGCCTCCGGCGCGAAGCGGAACTCCGGCGCCCAGATGTCGCCCGAGACCACCCAGAAGGCCTCGCGGCCGTCCTCGCAGAGCCAGTCCTGCACGGTGGCGATGCCGCCGCCCGTCTCCAGCGCGCCGCCGAAGTCGCGGCCCTCGTGCGACCAGCGGATCGACAGCCCGAAGCGGCTGCCGTCGCCCAGCACCTCGGGGAAGCGCTCTTCCAGCCAGGCGGTGTTGATCACCACCTCGCGCACGCCGCCGGCGGCCAGCGCAAGCAGATGCCACTCGATCAGCGGCCGGCCGAAGACCGGCAGCAGCGGCTTCGGGGTGGTGTCGGTCAGCGGGCGCATGCGCTC
The DNA here is from genome assembly GCF_023706025.1 of Sphaerotilus sp. FB-3. Taxonomy (NCBI): domain Bacteria; kingdom Pseudomonadati; phylum Pseudomonadota; class Betaproteobacteria; order Burkholderiales; family Sphaerotilaceae; genus Sphaerotilus; species Sphaerotilus sp. FB-3. Next base: position 279,886 of record NZ_BQWE01000011.1, read on the forward strand.
GCCGCGGCCCGCGGCGAGCACGATCGCGCGCGGGGGCAGGGTGGGGCGTTGGGGGGTGTTCACGAGGGTGCAGTGTATTCAGCGTGCGCGGGCGGTGGTTCGCCGCGTGCCGGCAGGGCGTGGTTCGTGATATTTGTCACGGTCTGTGGGGCATGTCGCCCGTAGACGGTAAATATGGCAGTCGATATGCTGGTCGCCATTGCAACGACGGCGTCAACGGCAAACCCCGCTGCAGGGTTTGGGGTCGGTTTTTACGGGGGGGGGGGGGCATGTAAGATATTGAAAAAGTCCTTGCGCGACAACAGCTTGTGTGCGGCAGGGGCGCAGGTGAAGGCCTGCAAGTGGCGGTTATTCCTGCAGGGCGTGCGGTCTAAATTACGTTAGCGCTGGCTTGGTCACTGCTGACACAACAGGCTTGGAGGTACAGGTACACATTGAAGTGAACGTCGTAGTCTCGTTTGGGTTGGAAGTCTTCGCTTCTGTCTTTAGCTTTATTGCAATCGGTCTGGAGGTGTTTATGAATAACTCAATCGCTTTCTTTACTTCGGTAATGGCATGTGTTTGGTGCGGAATTGCGTTCCTGCGGAGTCTCTGGTGAGAGAAAATTCCAACCCAAACGAGAGATTAGCGTTCATGAATTTGTGCTGCTTGCCAAGAGAGAACGTAGGAGGTTCGATTCCTCCTCTCCGCACCAATTCTATGGCGTGCATGTGCAATGCGCTAACACGTCATTCCAGCGGACCTTCAAAAGCTTCGCTTTTGCCGCCCGCTGAATTTCAACGTTAGAAGCTTAAATTTTCTCAACTACGCAAAAGGAATAAAAATGCCTTACTACACTATCGCGGCTACTGCCTACGACAAAGATGGTCGAATTTTGAATTCCAACACTCATAAGATTGAAACATCAAATCAAAGCGATGCGATCGAAATTGCGAAAAGCAGGCAACGAACCAGCGTCAATACCGTAAAAGTCGAGGCTCGAGTCATTCGTGTAAGCGATAGAAATTAATTTGGTAAATTTCTGGCCATCTTTTATAATTTATGGCTCCAGCGGAGTTAGATGCCTGCAGGGCTTCAGCGTTCGAATTTGGGAAATAAGCATGAATATTTTGTTTTACGATAGCGCTCGCAATTTTCTTGAAAAAATGATTCAAGAAAATCCATCAAATTCCGAGCTTGTGAAGGCATACTCAAGCTTGATGAGTAAATTTGCTGATATTGAGATGAAATATTACGAACACAATACTGACTACAATAAAAATCACGACAAGAACCAGGCGGAATTGGCAAAAAATTTTCAGTCAGCACAAGCTGAGATTACCAAGAAACAGATCGACAAAGGTGTCTCTCCCGTCGCTTATGGTCAACTGTCGGGTCCCGCCCGTTAATAAACTCGCTTGACGAACAAATCGGGCCGGCGAGTGCGCCACTGCTTGAGTGCCTGAACGGGCAGGGACGTTCACTGCTAACACTGACCTGCGGCAAACTGCGCGGCTGATCGAAGCAGATGGAACGGGACGACGATGTCATGGCTGAAACAAAGCCTGGCGCAGGTGAGTGATCCGCGCCGAGCGCAGGGCAAGCGCTACGACCTGCCGCACGTGTTGCTGTACAGCGTGCTGGCGGTGGCGTCCGGGGCGACGTCGTATCGCAAGATCGAGCAGTTCCTGCAGGCGCACTGGCAGTCTCTCAACGAGGCGTTCGGCAGTCGCCGGGTCGTGGGCTTCGAGGTCCATGACAGCGACAGTGCCGACCACGCCGTGGCGCTGCTCAAGCGGGCGGCGCTGGCTGAAGGGCTGCACGGGCGCCCTCCCGAGCAACGGCCCGTGCTCCACGGCGACAACGGCGACAACGGCGCCACGCTCAAGGCGACCACCGTGCTGGCCATGCTGCACTGGCTCAAGATCCGCCCGTCGTACTCCCGGCCCCGAGTGAGCGACGACAACGCCTTTGTCGAGAGCCTGTTCCGCACGGCCAAGTACCGCCCGGAGTTCCCGGCCAGCGGCGGATTCAAGGATCTGCAGGCGGCGCGGCAGTGGGCCAGCGCATTCGTGCATTGGTACAACCACGATCACCGCCACAGCGGCATCCGCTTTGTGAGCCCGGCGCAGCGCCATGCGGGGCAGGACCGGGAGATCCTGGCCGCGCGCGATGCGCTGTACCGCCAAGCCCGTCAGGCGAACCCGAAACGCTGGTCGGGCAAGACCCGCGACTGGTCGCCGATCGGGGCCGTCACGCTCAATCCCCAGCGGGAAGGCGTGGCCGCGGCGCTCGATGCCGCGGCAGCCGAAATAAGCAGAGTCGCGGTATGACTCACGCGGCAACTACCTTGACATGCTCCGCCGGTCAGCGGGTCGCGGTTCTCGGCGAAGGCGGCGTCGAGCGTGCGCCAGTCGGCCTCGCCGCGCACCTGCTGCACCACCGACGCCCAACCACCTCCGCTGTGGTGGCAATTCCGACTGCGTGTCCCATACGAATCAAGAACTTGCATCGGTTTGTGTCAAACTCAGGTCGCGCATACAATCATTTGGTATGAGAATTTTTCTCAATTGATGGCCAACAGGAGCAGCGATCATGGCACTCGCGACCGGCAAGCGGACCACCAGCAAGGGCACCCGGACCATTGCGGCAACGGCGCTCGGTCAGGCCGACGGTGCTGCGCTGGCCTACAACCGCAGCCAGGGCATCGATGCCTACCTCAAGCAGGTGCATGAGGCGACGCCGATGCAGATGGTCGAGATGGAGCGGGCGGGCGTTGCGGGCGCCTTCATCACGGACCTCTCCAAGCGCATGGAGCTGCCCTCCTCGAGGGTGTTTTCCATGCTGCGCATTCCCCCCGCGACGGCCGCGCGCAAGTCGGTGGCTGGCGGTGTCGTGGACGGCCGTGCCGGCCTGGCCGCGATCGGCATGATCAAGCTGCTGCGCATCGCCCAGGACATCGTGCACGACAGCACCGCCGCGGAGGCCAGCAACTTCGACACGGTGAAGTGGCTGGGCCAGTGGATCGAGCGCCCTCAGCCTGCCCTGGGCGGGCGCAAGCCGGCGGATTATCTGGACACGCCCACGGGGGTGGAGATCGTTGCGCAGCTGCTGGGGGCGATGCGCAGCGGAGCCTATCTGTGAAGCTCTGGCGCATCGCGGCCGAGACGCGCAGCTATCCGGCAGACAGCCTGAGCGGCGGGGGGGCGGCTGTGTCGCCCGGGCGCTGGAACGAACAGAAACAGGCCGTGGTCTACAGCGCACCAACCATTGCGATCGCCGTTCTGGAGACGGCCGCACACATCGATGATGCCGGCCTGCCGCTGAATCGCTTTCTGGTCGAGATCGACGTGCCCGACGAGGTCTGGGCGCTGCGTGAGGAGGTCAAGCCGGCAGCGCTGCCTCCTGCCTGGTCGGCCATTCCGGCGGGCCGGGCCAGCGTCCAGTTCGGGGCAGACTGGTTGACCTCGCTGCGAACGCCCATCCTGCTGGTGCCGTCGGTCATCGTTCCCGAGGAGCCCGCTGCGCTCATCAATCCCTTGCACCCGATGTCGTGCAAGATCACTGCAAAGGTGGTCCGGCCCTTCGAGTACAACAAGCTGTTTCGCGCCTAGGGACGGTCTCCCGTAGACCCCGTTCGCGCCCTCACGCCTCCCCCAACCCGATCGGCGCCGGCGCGGTGCGTACGATGCGGCTGAAGAGCTGCTCGTATTCGTGCGATGGCGGGTGGCCGGTCAGCGGGTCGCGGTTCTCGGCGAAGGCGGCGTCGAGCGTGCGCCAGTCGGCCTCGCCGAGCACCTGCTGGGCCAGCGGCAGCACCATCTCTTCCTCCAGGCGCATGTGCGCGGCGTAGAAGTCGAGATAGCGGTCGAGCGCGGTCTCGAAGTCGATGCGGCGGCTCTCGCCGATCATTTCCCAGGCCAGCAGCGCGCGCTCGAGATCGCGGATGGCGCGCTCGCCGGCGCCGTGGTCGCGGTCGAGGCGGTCGAGGATGTCGGCGGCCGTGTCGCTGTGCTGGCGGATCAGCGGGAACAGCAGCTCGCTCTCCTTGCGGTGGTGCAGCCGCTCGGGAAATTCGTCGATGTAGAACAGCATCGCGCGGATCACGTCGAAGCGCGGCGCCGTGCCCTGCTCGCGCTGGCGGCGCAGCATCAGGCGCAGCGAGTCGAGCATCGCGCGCAGCGCCTGGTGTTCGTCACGGATGATGCGGATCGAGGCGGGGGTGGTGGTCATGCGGGTGTCTCCTGGCGTCGGGATGCCCGCGAGATTCGCAGGCTCGGGCCGCGAGCCCTTGACCGGGGTCAATCCGCGTTGACGTCGCCGGCACCGCCCGGGCACGATGCACGCCCGCGATGTCCGTGCCTGCGAAGCGGACGTCAGGGAGCCCGTTCGCGCCGGGCCGTAAAATCGCGGATTCCTCCCCTCGATCCCTCCTCCACAGCAGATCGCGCCCATGGCCGCCACCACCGTTTCTCTCCCCACCTCGATGGCCAACGCCATCCGCGCACTGGCCATGGACGCCGTGCAGCAGGCCAACTCCGGCCACCCCGGCGCCCCGATGGGCATGGCCGACATCGCGGTCGCGCTGTGGAAGCGTCACCTCAAGCACAACCCGGCCGATCCGATGTGGCTGGACCGCGACCGCTTCGTGCTGTCGAACGGCCACGGCTCGATGCTGATCTACGCGCTGCTGCACCTGACCGGCTACGCGCTGTCGATGGACGATCTGCGCGCCTTCCGCCAGATGCACAGCAAGACCCCGGGCCACCCGGAAGTCGGCATCACCCCGGGCGTGGAGACCACCACCGGCCCGCTGGGCCAGGGCATCACCAATGCCGTGGGCATGGCGCTGGCCGAGAAGCTGCTGGCGTCGGAGTTCAACCGCGAAGGTCACGTCATCGTCGACCACCGCACCTACGCCTTCCTGGGCGACGGCTGCCTGATGGAGGGCATCAGCCACGAGGCGGTCGCGCTGGCCGGCGCCTGGAAGCTGAACAAGCTGATTGCGCTGTACGACGACAACGGCATCTCGATCGACGGCCAGGTCGCGCCCTGGTTCATCGACAACACCCCGCAGCGCTTCGCCGCCTGCGGCTGGAACGTCATCGGCCCGGTCGACGGCCATGACATCGACGCGGTCGACGCCGCGATCGCCCAGGCCAAGCAAAGCGCCGACAAGCCGACGCTGATCGTCTGCAAGACCCACATCGGCAAGGGCTCGCCGAACCGCGCCAACACCTCGAAGGCCCACGGCGAGCCGCTGGGCGCCGCCGAGATCGCGCTGACCCGCGAGGCCATCGGCTGGTCGGCCGAGCCGTTCACCATTCCCGCCGACGTCGCCGCCGCCTGGGACTGCCGCGAGGCCGGCGCCGCCGCCCAGGCCGAGTGGGAAGACCGCTACTCGCTGTACGTGCGCGACTTCCCCGCGCTGGCCGTCGAGTTCGAGCGCCGCATGGCCGGCGACCTGCCGGACAACTTCGCCGACATCTCGGTCGAGGCGGTCGCCGCCGCGCACGAGAAGGCCGAGACGGTCGCCAGCCGCAAGGCCAGCCAGATCGCGCTGGAGCACTTCACCGCGAAGCTGCCCGAGCTGCTGGGCGGCTCGGCCGACCTGACCGGCTCGAACCTGACCAACACCAAGTCGACGCCCAACCTGCGCTTCGACGAGACCGGCGCGGTCGTGAAGAACGAGGCCGGCGTCGGTGGCCGCCACATCAACTACGGCGTGCGCGAGTTCGGCATGGCCGCGATCATGAACGGCATCGCGCTGCACGGCGGCTTCATCCCCTACGGCGGCACCTTCCTGACCTTCAGCGACTACAGCCGCAACGCCATCCGCATGGCCGCGCTGATGAAGCAGCGCGTGGTCCATGTCTTCACCCACGACTCGATCGGTCTGGGCGAGGACGGCCCGACCCACCAGTCGGTCGAGCACGCCGCCTCGCTGCGCCTGATCCCGGGCCTGGACGTCTGGCGCCCGGCCGACACCTGCGAGACCGCGGTGGCGTGGACGATGGCGCTGGCCAACCGCAACCGCCCCAGCGCGCTGCTGCTGAGCCGCCAGAACCTGCCCTACGCCGCCAAGACCGGCGCCGACGAGATCACCAAGGGCGCCTACGTGCTGTCCCACCCGTCGGACATCGGCTTCAAGAAGAAGGACGACAAGGCCCCGGCCGCCGTCATCGTCGCCACCGGCTCGGAAGTGCAGCTGGCGGTGGCCGCCCAGGCCGAGCTGGCCAAGGACGGCATCGCGGTGCGCGTGGTCTCGATGCCCTCGACCACCGTCTTCGATCGCCAGAGCGTCAAGTACAAGTCCGAGGTGCTGCCCGCGGGCGTGCCGCGCATCGCGGTCGAGGCCGGCGTGACCGACTTCTGGTGGAAGTACGGCTGCGCGGCGGTGATCGGCATCGACACCTACGGCGAGTCGGCCCCGGCCGGCGTGCTGTTCCAGCACTTCGGCTTCACGACGGACAACGTCGTGGCCACCGTGCGGAAAGTCCTCGGCAAGTGACGCTTTCGGGCTGACACTCGATCGATTTGCCCGAATTTTCCAGGCTAGTTCCGGTTTTTCTTACCCAGGAGTCCTTCCATGACCATCAAGATCGGTATCAACGGTTTTGGCCGCATCGGCCGCATGGTGTTCCGCGCTGCGGTGCAGAACTTCGCCAACGACATCGAGATCGTCGGCATCAACGACCTGCTGGAGCCGGACTACCTGGCGTACATGCTCAAGTACGACTCGGTGCACGGCCGCTTCAAGGGTGACGTCGCCGTCGAGGGCAACACCCTGGTCGTCAACGGCAAGCCGATCCGCCTGACCGCGGTGAAGAACCCGGCCGAGCTGAAGTGGGACGAAGTCGGCGCCGACATCGTCATCGAGTCGACCGGCCTGTTCCTGACCAAGGAAACCGCCGAGGCCCACCTGAAGGCCGGCGCGAAGAAGGTCATCCTGTCGGCCCCGTCGAAGGACGACACCCCGATGTTCGTCTACGGCGTCAACCACGAGACCTACGCCGGCCAGGCGATCATCTCGAACGCCTCGTGCACCACCAACTGCCTGGCGCCGGTCGCCAAGGTGCTGAACGACAGCTTCGGCATCAAGCGCGGCCTGATGACCACCGTGCACGCCGCCACCGCGACCCAGAAGACCGTCGACGGCCCGTCCAACAAGGACTGGCGCGGCGGCCGCGGCATCCTCGAGAACATCATCCCGTCGTCGACCGGTGCCGCCAAGGCCGTCGGCGTCGTGCTGCCGGTGCTCAAGGGCAAGCTGACGGGCATGGCCTTCCGCGTGCCGACCTCGGACGTGTCGGTCGTCGACCTGACCGTCGAGCTGGACAAGGAAGCCTCCTACGCCGACATCTGCGCCGCGATGAAGGCCGCGTCGGAAGGCGCGATGAAGGGCGTGCTGGGCTACACGGAAGACAAGGTCGTCGCGACCGACTTCCGCGGCGAGAGCTGCACCTCGGTGTTCGACGCCGAAGCCGGCATCGCGCTGGACAAGACCTTCGTGAAGGTCGTGTCCTGGTACGACAACGAGTGGGGCTACTCGAACAAGTGCCTGGAAATGGCGCGCGTCATCGCCGGCTGATCGCCGGGCGCGGCGGCGATCCGCTGCCGCTGCGGATGAACGAAGGGCTCCCTCGGGAGCCCTTTTTCTTTCTTGTCCAGCGTTGCCGGCGGTGTCAGCGCCCGCAGGGCTCGAAGGCGTTGCCGCTCAGGCGCGGCTTGAGCGCGGCCAGCCGGGCGCGCATGGCCGGGTCGGCCTTCGGGATGCGCACGGTGTGGCTGACGGCGGGCCGCACCAGCGGCACCACCCGCACATAGCGGATCTTCTGCGAGGTCAGGCGGGTCTGCAGCGCGCGGGCATCGGCCTCGACGCCGTAGCGGCCGAAGACGAAGCCGGGAATGTATTCGTCGGGCAGGTCGCGCGCCTCCTCGAAGGCGATCTCGAGCTGGCGCAGCTGGTCGGCGCGGCGCGCCATGATCTCGCGGCTCTTGTACGGGCCGACATAGACCATCCAGGTGCCGGCCTTCTCGCGGCTGGTTAGCGTCCAGCTGCTGTCATCGAGCACCCGGCGCAGCGCGACCTGGGCGGTGCGCCATTCGGCGGCATTGAAGGGGCCGGCCTCCAGGCAGACGGTCGGTACCGGCGCGGCCGGCGGCGGGGTGAGCGCGGCGGCGCTGGCTTCGGCAGGCGGTGCGGCAGCCGCGGCAACCGTCGAGGCGGCGGATGACGCGGCAGCTGTGGCGGTTGCGGCCGTGGCCGATGCGGCCGATGCCGCGCCGTGCGCTGCGGACGCGGCGCTGGCGGCTTCCGGCGCGGCGGAGGCCGCCAGCTCGGTGCGCAGGATCTCCAGCCGCTCCGGCGCGATCTGCGCGGCCAGGCGCTGCGGCTCGCGATCGCTGTCGTGCGGCACGCCGGTCAGGCCGTCGAGCGCGCCCTGCGACCAGGCCCAGAAGCCGATGTTGGCCGCCAGCAGCATCACCACCAGCGGTCTCAGCATGGCCGCACGCTCGCTTCGCCGCTGTGGACCACCTGCAGCCGGCCGGCCTCGTCGCGCAGCAGCAGCGCGCCGTCATGGGCGATGCCGCTGGCGATGCCGGCCAGCTCGCCGACCTGCACCCGGCGCCCGGCCAGCACGTCGCGCGTGGCGAAGCGCGCCAGCGCGGCCGCGCCGCCCTGCACGCCGAAGTCCAGCACCGCGCGCAGCAGCGGCGCGGCGACGCGGTGCAGCGCCGCCGGTGCGTCCAGCGTCGGGTCGATCTCCTGCAGCCCGGCGTGGCCGGTGCGGAACAGCGCCGGGTCGGCGGTGCCGGCCGGCAGCGGTGCGATGTTCAGGCCGATGCCGATCACCAGCCAGCGCTCCTGCGCGCTGAGCGCATCGGCCAGCGGCGCGACCTCGATCAGCAGGCCGCCGAGCTTGCGGTCCTGGCCGCGCAGCCACAGGTCGTTGGGCCATTTCAGGCCGAGATGCTCGCCCGCCGGATCCAGCGCCTCGGCCAGCGTCAGGCCGACCACCAGCGACAGCCCGCTCCAGTCGGCCGGCGCCAGCCGCAGGCCCAGCGAGAAGGTCAGCGCGCTGCCGGGCGCCGCATCCGACCACCAGGAGCGGCCGAGCCGGCCGCGCCCGGCGGTCTGGCGCTCGGCCAGCAGCAGGCAGGGCTCGGTGAGTCCCCGGCGGCTGCGCTCGAGCAGCGCGGTGCTGGTCGAGCCGGTCTCCGGCAGGATCTCGACGCTCAGCCCCGGTGCCAGTGGCTCCAGCGTCTGCCACAGCGTTTCGGGGTCCCAGTGCAGCGGTCGGTTCATGAGGATGTCGGGGGGATCGGGGGCAAGCAGCTCAGCGCCCGGTTTCAGCGCTTCGGGCCGAGCATCGTACCGCGGCACTTCGGCGATCCGCAGTGGCAGGCGTAGGCTTTCTTCAGTTTCGGGGTGTGGCGGCCATCGATCACGAGCCGGTAGTCGAAGGACAGCTCCTCGCCGGCGGCGATGTCGCGCAGCGCGCGGATGAAGATGCGCCCGGCCTGCTCCTCGCTCTCGCAGTTGGGCTCGCAGGCATGGTTGATCCAGCGCGCGGAGTTGCCGCGCACGCCGCCGTCGATGACCCGACCGTCCTCGAGGTGGAAGTAGAAGGTATGGTTCGGGTCGGACGGATCGCGCGGGTGGCGCCGCAGGGCCTCGTCCCAGTCGATCACCTCGCCGGCGTATTCCAGGATGATCTCGCCCTGCGCGATCGCCACTTCGGCGAAGACGCCGCGGCCGTGCACGCCGGAGCGGCGCACCTGGATGCGCCGGCGCGGGCGCGCTGGGGCCGGTTCTTTCATCGACGGCATGGCGGCGCGAGTTCTGGTTAGATTGGATGTGTGGGCGCGTGCGGGTGTGCGCATGTGCATGCGGATGCGTGCATGCGTGCGCGTATAGCGCCGATTGTATGAAGCAGCCTGACGGGGAGTCGGTCGGGGCTGCAGGTTTCGACAGGTTTCGATCAGCATCAACTCATCATGAGCAAGTCACTCGTCATCGCCGAGAAGCCGTCGGTCGCGCAGGACATCGTGCGCGCGCTGACACCCGTGTATGGCAAGTTCGAGAAGCACGACGACCATTTCGAGAACGACCAGTTCGTCGTGACCTCGGCCGTCGGCCACCTCGTCGAGATCAAGGCGCCGGAGGAGTTCGACGTCAAGCGTGGCAAGTGGAGCTTCGCGCACCTGCCGGTGCTGCCGCCGCACTTCGAGCTGGCGCCGATCGACAAGACCAGGAGCCGCCTGAGCGCGGTGGTCAAGCTGGTCAAGCGCAAGGATGTGACCGCGCTGATCAACGCCTGCGACGCGGGCCGCGAGGGCGAGCTGATCTTCCGGCTGATCGAGCAGTACGCGCTGGGCGCCAAGGTCGGCAGCAAGCCGGTGAGCCGGCTGTGGCTGCAGAGCATGACGCCGCAGGCCATCCGCGACGGCTTCCAGAAGCTGCGCTCGGACGCCGACATGCGCGGCCTGGCGGACGCGGCGCGCAGCCGCTCCGAGGCCGACTGGCTGGTGGGCATCAACGGCACCCGCGCGATGACCGCGTTCAACTCGCGCGACGGCGGCTTCTTCCTGACCACCGTCGGGCGGGTGCAGACGCCGACGCTCTCCATCATGGTCGAGCGCGAGGAGAAGATCCGCAAGCATGTCGCGCGCGACTACTGGGAAGTGCGCGCGGAGTTCGGTGCCGAGGCCGGTGTCTACGAGGGCAAGTGGTTCGATCCGAAGTTCAGGAAGGACGACGATGCCGAGCGCCGCGCCGACCGCCTGTGGACGCAGGCCGAGGCCGAGGCCATCGCGCAGGCGGTGCGCTCGCGCAGCGGCACGGTGCGCGAGGAGGCCAAGCCCAGCACGCAGGCCAGCCCGCTGCTCTATGACCTGACGACGCTGCAGCGCGAGGCCAACTCGCGCTTCGGCTTCTCGGCCAAGACCACGCTGTCGATCGCGCAGGCGCTCTACGAGAAGCACAAGGTGCTGACCTACCCGCGGACCGACGCGCGCGCGCTGCCCGAGGACTATGTGAGCGTGGCGAAGCAGACGCTGGAGATGATCGCCGCCGAGTCGATGCCGGGGCCGCTGCAGGAGCTGTCGCGCCACGCCGGCAAGGCGCTGAGCGCCGGCTATGTCAAGCCGACGAAGCGCATCTTCGACAACAGCAAGATCTCGGACCACTTCGCGATCATCCCGACGCTGCAGGCCCCGAAGGCGCTGACCGAGATCGAGGCCAAGCTCTACGACCTGGTGGTCAAGCGCTTCATCGCGGTGTTCTATCCGTCGGCCGAGTTCATGGTCACCACCCGGGTGACGCAGGTCGAGGCGGCCGGCCAGACGCACCATTTCCAGACCAACGGCAAGGTGCTGGTCAATCCGGGCTGGATGGCGGTCTACGGCAAGGAAGCCGCCGGCGAGGACGCCAATCTGGTCGCGGTGCGTCCGGGCGAGACGGTGGTGGCCGAGGAGGTCAGCCTGTCGGCGCTGCGCACCAAGCCGCCGGCGCGCTACAACGAATCGACGCTGCTGAGCGCGATGGAAGGCGCCGGCAAGCTGATCGACGACGAGGAGCTCAAGGCCGCGATGCAGGAGAAGGGCCTGGGCACGCCGGCCACCCGCGCGGCCATCATCGAAGGCCTGATCACCGAGAAGTACCTGCTGCGCGACGGCCGCGACCTGGTGCCGACCGCCAAGGCCTTCCAGCTGATGACGCTGCTGCGCGGCCTGGCGGTGGAGGACCTGACCAAGCCTGAGCTGACCGGCCAGTGGGAGCAGCAGCTCGCGCAGATGGAGAAGGGGCAGCTCAGCCGCGAGCAGTTCATGCACGCCATCGCCGACATGGCGCGGCGCATCGTCGTCAAGGCCAAGGAATACGACCGCGACACCATTCCGGGCGACTACGCGACGCTGGCCGCGCCCTGCCCGAACTGCGGCGGCGTGATCAAGGAGAACTACCGCCGCTTCGCCTGCACCGGCCACGGCCACGGCCAGGGTGCCGCCGCCGAGGGCCATGAGGCGGGCTGCGGCTTCTCGATCGGCAAGATTCCCGGCGGGCGCAGCTTCGAGCTGCACGAGGCCGAGACCTTCCTGCGCGAGCACCACATCGGCCCGCTCGAGGGCTTCCGCTCCAAGGCCGGCTGGCCCTTCACCGCCGAGCTGAAGCTGGTCAACGACGACACCGTGCCCGGCCGCTGGAAGCTGGAGTTCGACTTCGGCGACGACGCGCGCAAGGAGGCCGAGGAGGCGGCCGAGCCGGTCGACCTGTCCGGCCAGCCCTCGCTGGGCGCCTGCCCGAAGTGCGGCAGCCCGGTGCACGAGCACGGCAGCAACTATGTCTGCGAGCGCTCGGTCGGCACCGCCGCGACCTGCGACTTCAAGACCGGCAAGGTCATCCTGCAGCAGACCATCGAGCCGGCGCAGGTGACGAAGCTGCTGGCCACCGGCAAGACCGACCTGCTCGAGGGCTTCATCTCGAACAAGACCCGCCGCGCCTTCAAGGCCTTCCTGACCTACGACCGCAAGGAGGGCAAGGTGGTGTTCGAGTTCGAGCCGCGCGCGGCCAAGTTCCCGGCGAAGAAGGCGGCGGGCAAGGTGGCGGCGAAGAAGACGCCGGCCTAGTGTTCCCGACGATCCACGGTCGTCTTTCGCCACCGTCATCCTCGCGAAGGCGAGGACCCACGCCTGCCGCCGCCTTCTGCTCATCGTGGGTGCCCGCCTTCGCGGGCATGACGGGGAGGGGGCCGGCATGACGGGGGCGCGGGCATGACGCTCGATCTCTTCCTGCGGCTGCTGGCGCTGTTCATCGTCGGCGGCATCGGCTTCGGCGCGGCCCGCGCCGGGCTGACCGGCGGCGCCGTCGGCCTGCGCGCGCTGTCCAATCTCGCCTTCCTGGTCTTCGTGCCGGCGCTGCTGTTCCGCTCGATGGCGAAGGTGGATCTGGCGCATCTGCCGTGGACGCTGCTGCTGGCCTTCTTCGCGCCGCTGCTGCTCTGGAGCCTGCTGGTGCGGCTGGGCGTCGCCCGGCGCGACCGCGATGATGCGCGCGCCTTGCAGGACGGCCCGGCCGCGTCGGCGGTCAGCGCGGTGACCGCCAGCTTCGGCAACACGGTGCAGGTCGGCCTGCCGTTTGCCGCGGCGATGTTCGGCGAGGCCGGGCTGCAGCTGCACATCGCCATCGTCAGCCTGCACGCGCTGGTGCTGCTGAGCGCGCAGACGGTGCTGGCCGAGATCGCGCTGGCGCGGGCCGCAGCGCGGGCGGCCGGCGCGACCCGGCCGCCGCTCGGCGCGATGCTGCTGACCATCCTGCGCCAGTCGCTGATCCATCCGGTCACGCTGCCGGTGCTCGCCGGCCTGGGCTGGAACGCGCTGGGCCTGCCGCTGCCGCGGCTGCTCGACGAGGTCAGCGGCATGCTGGCGCAGGCGGGCGTGCCGCTGTGCCTGGCGCTGATCGGGGTGTCGCTGGCGCAGTACGGCCTGGGCGAGCGCTGGCGCCGCTCGGCCGCGATCGCGGCGATGAAGCTGCTGCTGCTGCCGGCGCTGGTGGCGGCCTCGGCGGTGCTGGTGTTCCGGCTCGACGGGCTGGCGCTGTCGGTGCTGGTGCTGGCGGCCGCGCTGCCGACCGGCAGCAACGCGATGCTGTTCGCGCAGCGCTATCAGGTCCGCGAGGCCGAGGCCAGCACGGTGATCGTGCTGTCGACCGCCGGCTTCATGCTGAGCGCGCCGCTGTGGCTGACGCTGCTCGACCTGTGGCGCCGCAGCGGCCTCAGCGCAGCGGCTGCGGGTTGATCGGGCTGTCGCGCAGCATCAGCAGGAACGGCTCGAGCGCCATCACCGGAAAGGGCAGGGTGGTGCCGCGCGCGGTCAGCAGCGCCGCATCCGCGCTCACCAGCACATGGGCGCGCCCGGCCAGGGCCAGCTGCACGAACGGCAGCATCAGCGGCTGGCTGGCATCGGGCGGCATCACGCCGGGCGCCCGCACCTTCAGCGCATGGGGCAGGAACTCGCCCAGCAGCGTCTGCTGCTCATGCGGGGTGAAGCCGAACTCCGGCCGGGCCAGGGCCTGCATCAGGTCGATCAGCGTGGCTCGGCACAGCATCGGCCGGCAGTAGCCGTGGCGCCAGGCCCGGCGCAGCCGCGTCGACTGGCTGCCCCCGAAGACCAGGGCCGAGACGATGACCGCGGTGTCGATCACCACCCGGGGCGGACGCGAGCCGTCAGGCTGGACCGTCGGCGGGATCGGGTCGTTCAGGGTCGAGGCGGGATCGCTGACGCGGGTCATCGGCATGTGTGGATGATCACGAGCCGGCAGGATGTGCCTACCCCCCTTGTTCGCGGGGGTACCAGGCCGGCATGCGAAGATTCCCGACTCTTTCCACACTTGCCTGGTGCTCATCGGTTCATGACAACAACAGATCGGATCCCGGCCCCGTCCTTTTCGCCGATCGACCGGCCCGAGCTGTCCGAGCCGGTCCGGCGCGTGGCGGACCAACTCGCGCAGATGGGGCACGCCTGCCCGCCTCGCTGGCTCGACGTGGCCGCCCGCACCGCCCAGGAGGCCGCCGATGCGCTGGGCGTCGAGCTCGGCCAGATCGCCAAGAGCGTGATCTTCCGACGCCGTGCCGACGAGCGCGCGGTGCTGGTGGTGACCTCAGGCGACCGTCGTGTCGACGAGCGCAAGGTGGCCGCCCATGCCGGCCCGATCGGTCGCGCCGATGCGGCCTTCGTCAAGGCGCGCACCGGCTTCTCGATCGGCGGGGTCGCGCCGGTCGCGCACCGGGAGCCGCCGGTGGTGCTGATCGATCGCGAGCTGTTCCGGTTCGACCGGGTCTGGGCGGCCGCGGGCCATCCCAACGCGGTCTTCCCGCTGAGTCCGGCCGATCTGGTCCGGCTGAGCGGCCAGGCCCCGGTGCTCGACGTGGTGGCCGAGGCTGCACCGGCGACGCGCCCCGTCCGTCCGGCCAGTCCCTGCGTCAATCTGTGCCGCATGGACCCGGCCACCGGCTGGTGTGAAGGATGCCGGCGCACCCTCGACGAGATCGCGGCCTGGTCGTCGATGGATGCGGTGCGGCGCGAGGCGGTCTGGCAGCAGCTTCCGGCACGGTCGGGCCTCGGCGCTGGGGTTTTTCCTGACGAAAATTGATCCTGATCATGACTCAGGACTATCCCTAGGGTTCTGGATCAATTCCTACGATTTGTCACATGACGGAATGAAAGGTCCGGGTTGTTCTTGATTCCGTAAGTTTCTGTTGGAATTGAGTCAGGAATCGGTCAGAAGTCACTTCGACAGTGGAGCCGCGCCGTGGTCGCGGCGCCAGTCATGGTTGAGGAGACAAAGACATGTCCAGCATTCCCGCAAACGCCCGGGGCGCCGCACCGCCAATGACCGCCGAGGAAAAGAAGGTCATCTTCGCCTCGTCGCTGGGTACGGTGTTCGAGTGGTACGACTTCTACCTGTACGGCTCGCTCGCGGCGATCATCGCCAAGCAGTTCTTCAGCGGCCTGGATCCGTCCGCCGCCTTCATCTTCGCGCTGCTGGCCTTTGCCGCCGGCTTCATCGTGCGACCGTTCGGCGCGCTGGTCTTCGGCCGGCTCGGCGACATGATCGGGCGCAAGTACACCTTCCTGGTCACGATCCTGATCATGGGTCTGGCCACCTTCATCGTCGGCGTGCTGCCGAACTACGCCTCGATCGGCATTGCCGCACCGATCATCCTGATCGTGCTGCGCATGCTGCAGGGCCTGGCCCTGGGCGGCGAGTACGGCGGTGCCGCCACCTATGTGGCCGAGCACGCGCCGCACGGTCGCCGTGGCGCCTACACCGCCTGGATCCAGACCACCGCGACGCTGGGCCTGTTCCTGTCGCTGATGGTGATCCTGAGCACCCGCACGATCGTGGGCGAGGAAGCCTTCGCCGACTGGGGCTGGCGCGTTCCCTTCATCGTCTCGATCCTGCTGCTGGCCATCTCGGTGTGGATCCGCATGACGATGCACGAGTCGCCCGCCTTCAAGAAGATGAAGGAAGAGGGCAAGACCTCGAAGGCGCCGCTGTCGGAGTCCTTCGGCCAGTGGAAGAACCTGAAGATCGTGATCCTGGCGCTGTTCGGCCTGGTGGCCGGTCAGGCGGTGGTCTGGTATTCGGGCCAGTTCTACGCGCTGTTCTTCCTGACCAGCGTGCTCAAGGTCGACGGCTCCATCGCCAACATGCTGGTGGCGGCCTCGCTGATCATCGGCACGCCGTTCTTCGTCGTCTTCGGCACGCTGTCGGACAAGATCGGCCGCAAGCCGATCATCCTGGCGGGCATGCTGCTGGCGGTCGTCACCTACTTCCCGCTGTTCAAGGCGCTGACCGAAGCGGCCAACCCGGATCTGGCCCGTGCGCAGGCGACCGTGCCGATCGTCGTGAAGGCCGACCCGGCGACCTGCTCCTTCCAGGGCAGCCCGATCGCCCGCGAGGTCGACTTCACCAACGCCTGCGACATCGCCAAGCGCGCGCTGGCACAGAACTCGGCCAGCTACTCGAACGAGGAAGCTCCGGCGGGCTCTGGCGCGGTCATCCGCATCGGTGACAAGGAGATCGTGCCCCCGACCGGCGTGCTGACCGCCGGCGGCCACAAGTTCGACGAGGCCAGCGGCAAGGCGATCGCGCAGTTCAAGAAGGACGTGACCGCCGCGCTGAAGGACGCCGGCTACCCGCCGAAGGCCGACCCGGCCAAGATCGACAAGGTCAAGATCGTCATGATCCTGGCGGTCCTGGTGCTGTACGTGACCATGGTCTACGGCCCGATCGCCGCGATGCTGGTCGAGATGTTCCCGACCCGGATCCGCTACACCTCGATGTCGCTGCCGTATCACATCGGCAACGGCTGGTTCGGCGGTCTGATGCCGACGATCGCCTTCGCGATGGTCGCGCAGAACGGCAACATCTATCACGGTCTGTGGTACCCGATCACGATCGCTGCGGTCACCTTCGTGATCGGCCTGCTGTTCGTGCGCGAGACCAAGGACGTCGACATCTACGCCGGCGACTGAACCCGAGGCCCGGTGGCGCCTTCAGGGCGCCCTGAGCCCAGGCGCCGGGGGCCGCGCAGGCGGTGCCCCGGCGTCTGTCCGCTTCCCCCACACAGCCTGCACTGCACTCGTACTCTGGAGACTTCTCTCATGTGGAAACTGATTCTCGGCTTCATCGTCTTTGCCGCCGCCGCCATGTACATGCTCAGCAAGGGCGGCGACATCGACATGGGCGGCGAGAAGCATGGCGTCGAGAGCCATGACAGCTCGTCGGCCCATGGCGCCAGTGCACCTGCAGCGCCGGCGCCGGCCTCGGCGGCGTCGAACTGAGCCGGCGCCTCAGGCCTCGATCAGGCCCCAGCGCAGCGCCAGCAGCGTCAGCTCGGCCTGGTTGGCGGCCTCGAGCTTCTGCTTGACGTGATAGAGGTGGGTGCCGATGGTGCTGGCCGACAGCTTCAGGTCGGCCGCGATGTCCTGCACCGAGCGGCCGCGCGCGAGCTGCACGAAGACCTCGAACTCGCGCGAGGACAGCCGCTCGGCCGGATGCGCGCCGCTGCCGTCGATCGCCGCCAGCGCGAGCTGGCGGGCGATGTCGGCATCGAGCCAGCGCCGCCCGGCCGCGACCGCCCGGATCGCCTCCGGCAGATTCTCCGGCGCGCTGCGCTTGGACAGGAAGCCGGTCGCGCCGGCATCGAGCGCCCGGCGTGCATGCGCGCTGTCGTCATGCGCCGACAGCATCAGCAGCCGCAGACCGCCGCGGGCATGCAGACGGCGCAGCACCTCCAGCCCGCCCATGCCGGGCATCGAGATGTCGAGCACCACCACCTCCGGGCGGATCTCGGCGACACGGGCCAGCGCCTGCTCGCCGCTGTCGGCCTCGCCGACGACCTCGATGTCGCCGCTCTCGGCCAGCAGCATGCGAAATCCCATGCGCACCAGCGCATGGTCGTCGACCAGCATCACCCGGATCATCTCGATGTTTCCCGTCCTGCAGCAGTGTCGTCGTGGGTGCGGGCGAGGCTGCCCGGCGGTCGGCTCGACCAGTCGCGCTCCAGCGGCAGCCAGGCCTCGACGCGGGTGCCGCCGCCCTCCGGGCGCTCGCCCAGCGTCAGCCGGCCCTCGAGCGTGGCGACCCGTTCGCGCAGGCCGCGCAGGCCGTAGTGGCCGCGCCGGGCCCAGTCCTCGGGCAGGCCGCGGCCATTGTCGTCGATCGTCAGCCGCAGCGACTGCGGATCGGCCTCGGCGCGCACGCTGATGCGCGAGGCGCCGCTGTGGCGCAGCGCGTTGGTCAGCGCTTCCTGCGCCACCCGGTAGGCCGCGCGGGCCGGCTCGGCCGGCAGCGAGCGGCTCTGTTCCAGGCCGCTGAGCGCCAGATCGATGCCGACATCGTTGAAGCGGCTGCGCGAGGCGTCGGCCAGCTCGGTCAGCGCGTCGGCCAGGCCCAGGTCGTCGAGCGCGGGCGGCGCCAGCCGCGGGATCAGGCCGTGCATCGCCTCGTACAGCCGCGCGGCCTCGTCGGCGATCATGCCGGCGGCCTGGGCGGCGGTGGCGTCGCGCTCGCCCAGCCGGGTGTGAATGGTGCGCGCCAGCGTGCGGATCGCGGTCACCGACTGCGCGAACTCGTCATGCAGCTCGCGGGCGATGGCGCGGCGCTCGGTCTCGGTGTGGGCCTCGAGCCGGCGCGAGAACTCGCGGCTCTCCTCGAGCGTGCGCTCGGCCTCGTAGGCGCGCAGCCGCGCCTGGATCTCGGCCTCGATCGCCTCGGCGAGCTGGTTCACCGCCTGGCCGATCACGCCGACATCGCGGCCGGGCAGGGCGGGCAGCCGCGCGGCGTAGTCGCCCTTTTCCAGCCGGCTCAGCCCGGAAACGATGGTCGGCAGCGGCTTGAGCGCCCGCCCGAGCAGCCAGAACACGCCGATGTTGAGCAGCACCAGCACGGTGGCGCCGGCACCGGCCAGCCGCACGAAGTCGTCCCAGCCGTCGAGAATGGCGCGCGAGGGCTCGGCCTCGACCGTCAGCCGCCCGCCGGGCAGCGCGATGACCTGGCGCTGCAGCGGCGGGGTGACCAGGCCGGTGTACCAGGCGGGCGCGTCCCGGCCCTGCTTGTAGGTCGGCGGCGGCGAGACGAACAGGCTGCGGCCGTCGTCGCTCTCCAGCCGGATGTCGTTGGCGCGCACCCGACCGAGCTGCTGCAGGAAGCCGACCAGCGCCTCCGGCCCGGCATTGGTGTAGATCCAGCCGACGCGCTGCAGCAGCTGGCCGGCGACCCGGTTGGCCGCGACGATCTCCTCGCGCACGCTGCGCCGGGTCGCGTCGATCTGCAGCGCGATCACCGCCGCGACGAACAGCCCCATCAGCGCCGCGACGATCAGGTGGATCTGCCAGCGCAGGCCCAGGCCACGGGGCGCGCGGGTGCGCACCGCGACCGGGCGGGCCTCGTCCTCGTCCATCGCCAGGGAGATCTCGTCGTTCATGTGCGGATTGTGAACACAGCCGGTACCGCGCGGGCAAGCCATCGGCTGTATCTGGCGGTGTCTGTGGCTGCGTCCGCGGCCGGGTGCGTGTCATTCATGAAAATCATGAGGATCGATTCAACGGTCTGGCGACGACAGCCGGGCGGGCGGCCGCGACACTGGCTTCTCCATTCACCCCCCCTTGTTCGAGGAGACTGCGATGACCTGGGAAACCCCTTCCGCCTGCGACTTCCGCTTCGGCTTCGAGATCACGATGTACGTGGCCGCCCGCTGAGGACGCGCCGATGAAACTGCGGGTGCTCGGCTCGGCCGCCGGCGGCGGCTTTCCCCAGTGGAACTGCAACTGCGCGCAATGCTCGGCCGTCCGGTCGGGCTCACCGAGTCACCGCGCCCGCACCCAGTCGTCCGTCGCCGTCGGCGGCCCGGACGACTGGCTGCTGGTCAATGCCTCGCCCGACATCCTGACGCAGCTCCAGCGCAGCCCGGCGCTGCAGCCGGCGCGCGGCGCGCGCGACACCGGCATCGCCGCAGTGCTGCTGTGCGACGGCCAGATCGACCACAGCACGGGCCTGTACATGCTGCGCGAGCGCGGCGAGAAGCTGCCGCTGTGGACAACGCGGCCCGCCTTCGAGGACCTGAGCAAGGGCAACCCGATCCTGCGTGTGCTCGGCCACTACTGCGGCGTCGACTGGCACGAGATCGGGCTGGACGGCCAGTCCTTCGAGATGCCCGGCGTCGCCGACTTGGCGGTCACCGCCTTGCCGCTGGAGAGCAAGCCCGCGCCCTATTCGCCGCACCGCGACTGCCCGGTGCCGGGCGACAACATCGGCCTGACCTTCGAGAACACCGCCACCGGCGGGCGGGTCTTCTACGCGCCGGGCTTGGGCGAGATCACGCCGCCGGTCTGGGAGGCGATGAGCCGGGCCGACGCGGTGCTGGTCGACGGCACCTTCTGGACCGACGACGAGATGATCCGCCTGGGCTTCTCGACCAAGACCGGCCGCAGCATCGGCCACCTGCCGCAGTCGGGCGAGGGCGGCATGCTCGAATGGCTCGGCCGGCTGCCGGCCACGACGCGCAAGCTGCTCATCCACATCAACAACACGAACCCGATCCTCGACGAGGCCTCGCCGGAGCGGCGCGCGGTCGAGGCCGCCGGCGTCGAGGTGACGTTCGACGGGCTGGAGATCGCGTTCTGAGGACTTCCCCCATGAGCACCGCCACCGGCAACCGCTTCGGCACGCCCTTCAACGCGCCGGCCACCTTCCGCCCGCGCGACCCCGACGCCCCGGCCTGGGACCGCGCCGCCTTCGAGGCGCAGCTGCGCGAGCAGGGCCGGAGCTACCACATCCACCACCCGTTCAACGTCATGCTCAACACCGGCAAGGCGAGCCCGGAGCAGATCCGCGGCTGGGTGGCCAACCGCTTCTACTACCAGATCGCCATTCCGGTGAAGGACGCGGCGGTCTTGGCGAACTGCCCGGACCGCGAGGTGCGGCGCGAGTGGATCCAGCGCATCCTGGACCATGACGGCTTCGAGATCGGCGGAGTGAAGGACGAGGGCGGCATCGAGGCCTGGATCCGCCTGGGCCTCGCGGTGGGCCTGACGCGCGAGGAGATCACCGACCTGCGCCATGTCATCCCGGCGGTGCGCTTCGCGGTCGATGCCTATGTCAACTTCGCGCGCCATGCGCCGTGGCAGGAGGCGGTGTGCTCGTCGCTGACCGAGCTGTTCGCGCCGGAGATCCACAAGCAGCGCCTGGCGACCTGGCCGGAGCACTACGGCTGGATCGACGCCGAGGGACTGAGCTATTTCCGCAACCGCGTGAGCCAGGCCCGACGCGACGTCGAGCAGGGCCTGGCGGTCACGCTCGACCATTTCCGCAGCCGCGACCAGCAGGAGCGCGCGCTGGAGATCCTGCGCTTCAAGCTCGACATCCTCTGGGCGATGAACGACGCGATGGCGCAGCGCTACGGGGTGAACGCATGAGTGAGGCGCTGCCGGTCGGCATGGAGGCGGTGCCGCGCATCGGTCGGGGCTTCCGACTGCAATGGGAGGAGGCGCAGGGCTGCCACGTCCTGCTCTACCCCGAAGGCATGGTCAAGCTCAACCGCAGCGCCGGCGAGATCCTGACCCGCTGCACCGGCACGGCCAGCGTCGCCGAGATCGTGGCCGACCTGGAAGCCGCCTTCGGCGCGACCGGCCTGCAGGGCGATGTCGAGCGCTTCCTCGACATGGCGCGCCAGCAACGATGGGTGGAGCTGGCGTGACCTCGCAGCCGACTGCGCCGGTCATCGGCCCGCCGCTGTGGCTGCTGGCGGAGGTGACCTACCGCTGCCCGCTGCACTGCGTGTTCTGCTACAACCCGCTCGACTTCGCGAAGACCGAGCGTGCGGACGAGCTCTCCACCCTGGAGTGGCTGCGCGTGCTGCGCGAGGCGCGCGCGCTGGGCGCGGTGCAGTGCGGCTTCTCCGGCGGCGAGCCTCTGATGCGCGACGATCTGGAGGAGCTGATCGCCGAGGCGCACCGGCTGGGCTACTACACCAACCTGCTCACCTCCGGCGTCGGGCTGACGAAGGAGCGGGCGCAGGCGCTGAAGGCCGCCGGCCTCGACCATGTGCAGCTCAGCTTCCAGGACTCGACCCGCGAGCTGAACGACTTCCTCAGCCACACCAAGACCTTCCAGCTCAAGCAGGAGGTCGGCGAGACCATCAAGGCGCTCGGCTGGCCGATGGTGATGAACGTGGTGATCCACCGCCTCAACATCGACCACATCGACCGCATCATCGCGATGGCGGACGCGCTCGGCGCCGAGTATCTGGAGCTGGCGAACTCGCAGTACTACTCCTGGGCGCACCTGAACCGCGACCACCTGCTGCCCACGGGCGAGCAGATCCGCCGCGCCGAGGCCGTCACCGACGCCTGGCGCGCCAAGGTCGCCGACCGGATGAAGCTGTTCTTCGTCGCGCCCGACTACCACGAGGGCAAGCCGAAGAAGTGCATGAACGGCTGGGGCAATGTCTTCCTGACCGTCACGCCGGACGGCACCGCGCTGCCCTGCCATACCGCGAAGATGCTGCCGGGCCTGGCCTTCCCGAATGTGCGCGAGCACGACGTGCGCCACATCTGGTTCGACAGCGAAGGCTTCAACCGCTACCGCGGCACCGGCTGGATGAAGGGCGCCTGCGTCACCTGCCCGGACAAGGAGAAGGACCTGGGCGGCTGCCGCTGCCAGGCCTTCCTGCTGGCGGGCGATCCGGCCGCGACCGATCCGGTCTGCCCGAAGAGCGCGCACCACGGCGTGGTGCAGGCGGCGGTGGCCGCGGCCGATGCGGGCGAGGTGCCGGCGCGGCCGCTGGTGTTCCGCGATCCGAAGGCCTCGCGTGCGTTGACCGGCTGACCGGTCAAGGCGGGTCGTCGGTCAGGCCGCTGCCAGCGCCTCGACCGTCAGCGGCTCCGGCCGGTGGAAGTGGTAGCCCTGCGCCCACTGCACGCCCAGCTCGGCCAGCAGCCGCGCCACCGGCTCGGACTCGACGAACTCGGCCACCACCGGCTTGTCGAGCTGGCGCGCCATCTCGACCATCGAGCGCACCATCGCGCGGCTGTCGGCGTCCTCGTCCATGTGGCGCACGAACAGGCCGTCGATCTTCAGCGTGTCGAAGGGCAGCTCGCGCAGGTGCGCGAACGAGGCGTAGCCGGAGCCGAAATCGTCGAGCGAGAAGCGGCAGCCGTGCGCGCGCAGCTGCTGCATGAACTGGCGTGCCTGCGCCAGGCTGGCGATCGAGGCGGTCTCGGTGATCTCGAAGCAGAGCTGCTCGGGGCGGACCTGGTGGCGTGCCAGCAGCGTGATGATCTCTTCGGCCAGGCCCGGCTCGCGCAGCGTGACCGCCGACAGGTTCAGCGTCACCTGGTCGATGCGCTGGCGCAGCGCCGGCTCGGCGCCGAGCAGCGCCAGCACATGGCGCAGCATCCAGCGGTCGATCTGGCCGACCAGCTGGAAGCGCTCGGCCGGCGCGATGAAGCGCCCGGGCTCGATCAGCGCGCCGCTGGTGGCGTCGATCAGCCGCACCAGCGCCTCGATGCGCAGCGTGCGCTCTCCCGGCGCCAGCGGCTGCAGGCGCTGGAAGTGGATGCACAGCCGGTCATGGCGCAGCGCGTCCATCAGCGTCAGCGCCCAGCCGGCGTCCTCGTGCGGGCCGCCCTGGGCCAGGCCGCCGGCGCGGTACCAGTGCGGCACGCTGCGGTCGCCGCCCTCGCGCCGCACCCGCAGCGCGGTCTCGTCGGCGCGCTGCATCAGCGCGTCGAAGGAGGGCAGCGCCGGCTCCAGCGGCACGATCGCCAGCGTGGCCTGCAGCCGGAAGTCCTGGCCGTTCCAGCAGAACAGGAAGCGTTCGATCGCGGCCAGGATCAGCCGTGCCAGCCCGGCGCCGGCATCGCCGCCGTGGTCCTCGGCCAGCAGCGCGAACTGGTCGGCACCGAGCCGGGCCAGGAAGTCCTCGCGCCCGACCCGCCCGGCGAGCAGGTCGGCGAACTGGCGCAGCAGCTCGTCGCCGGCGATGCAGCCGCAGCTGTCGTTGACCCGGCGGAACTGGTCGATGTCGATCAGCATCAGCACCGGGCCGTTCGCCAGTCCGTGTGCTGGCGGCGGGCCGGCCTCGAGCTGCAGCCGGGCCAGCCGCTCCGACACCTGCGCGTCCAGCGCCTGGCGGTTGTGCAGCCGGGTGACGAAGTCATGGCTGGCCAGATAGTTCAGCCGGTCCTGCATGTAGCGGCGCTCGCGCACCTCCTGGCGCAGCTGCAGGTTGGTGCGGGTCAGCTCCGCGGTGCGCTCGCGCACCCGATCCTCGAGTTCGCGGTTGAGCCGGCGCAGCGACTGCAGCAGGCCGCGGCGCTCGAGCTGGTGGTGTACCCGGGCGCGCACCTCGCCGGCCACGATCGGCTTGGTGATGTAGTCGGCGCCGCCCGCGGCGAAGCCGGTGGCCACGTCGTCGCTGCGGGCGGTCACGAAGATGACCGGAATGTCCGCGGTGGCCGGATCGGCCTTGAGCCGGCGGCAGGTCTCGAAGCCGTCGATGCCCGGCGGCATCATCACGTCGAGCAGGATCAGGTCCGGGTGCAGGCGGCCGGCCAGCTCGAGCGCGCGCTCGCCGCTGGTGGCGGCCAGCAGGTCGGCCTCGAAGACGGACAGCGTGTCCTCGAGCAGCGCGATGTTCTGCGGCGTGTCGTCGACCAGGAGGATCTTCGGCGGGGCGTGGTCGGAGGCGGTGGTCATGGCGTATTCGGGTCCTGCGGTGCGGTGCTGCTGGCGCCGAGCTGCAGCAGGGTCTCGATCTGGCGGGCCAGATCGTCGAAGGCGTAGTCCTGGGCGGCGCGGCGCAGGCGCTCGCGGGTGGCGGCGGGCAGCCGGGCGGCGGCGTCGATCCGGTCGAGCTCGCGGCGCACCGCGCGCATCTGGCCGTCGAGCGCGGCCTGGCGCAGCGCCTCGAGCATGGCGAGCGCATCGGCATCGAGGGCGGCTGCCGGCGCGGGCGGGCAGGGCGCCGGGATCGGTGCGGGGGCGTGGTTTTCCGGCGCGAGCCCGGACTCGGGCTCAGGCGACGCCGCGATGAAGCGGGCGCCGGCATGCTGCGCCAGCATCCGGTGGATCTCCTCGAAGGCATAGGGCTTGCCGACGAAGTCGCTGAAGCCCTGCTCGATGTAGTGGCGCCGCTCATGCTCGAGGCTGGAGGCCGAGACCGCCACCACCGGCGGCGTCGGCTGCTGCAGCGTCGCCGCACTCGCATGCAGCTGCGCAAGCATGCGCAGGCCGTCGAGCACCGGCATGCGGATGTCGGTGAAGACGATGTCGGGCTGCGCCTGGCGGATCAGCCTCAGGCCCTGCAGCCCGTCATGCGCCACCTCGACCCGGCAGCCCAGGCGCTCGAGCAGATGCACCAGGATGTCGCGGCTGTGCTCGTCGTCCTCGACCACCACCGCATGCACCGGCGTGGCGGGATCGAGCCGCTCATGGCCGGGCAGGATGCCGGCGGGCACCGGCGAGGCGGCCACCTCGCCGGCCTGCCGGGGCAGCGGCAGGCTCAGCCGGGCCCGGGTGCCCTGGCCGGGCTGGCTGTCGATCTCCAGCCTGCCGCCCATCGCCACCGCCATGTGGCGCGCCAGCACCAGGCCCAGCCCGGTGCCGCCCTTGTCGATGCCGGCCCGGCCCTGGCGGAAGGGCGCGAACAGCTGCGCCAGCTCCTCGGGTGCGATGCCGGGGCCGCTGTCGCTCACGCGGATCTGCACCTGAGCGCCTTCGCGGCGCACGTCGAGCCCGATGCGGCCCTGCTCGGTGAACTTGACCGCATTGCCCAGCAGGTTCATGACGATCTGGCCGATCTTGCTGCGGTCGCCCCGCACCGGCTCGTGCGCATCCAGGTCGATGCGGCAGTCCAGCGGCAGGCCGCGCGCGCCGGCGCGCTCGGCGAACAGCCGGGCGATCTCGTCGATCTCCTGGCGCAGGTCGAAGGTCGCGGGATGCAGCTGCAGGCCGCCGGCCTCGATCTTCGAGAGGTCGAGCACATCGTTGATCAGCCGCAGCAGCCGCTGGCCAGCCTGGTGCGCCTGCCGGCTGGCCTGGCGCAGATCGTCCTCGAGGCGGCGGCGCTCGTCGACTTCGGCGGCGAGCTGGCGGTTGCTCGCCTCCAGCGCGGCGGTGCGCCGAGCCACCAGTCGCTCGAGGTCGTCATGCGCGGCCTGCAGCTCGGTCATGCGGCGCTGGCGGCTGCGCAGCAGCGCGCCCAGCAGACCGGAGAACACCAGCCCGCAGGCCAGCACCGACAGCACCAGCACATCGGGCTGCCAGGCCCGGCCGGCCCAGCCCGGGCGGGCCAGCAGCTGCCACTCCCGGCCGCCGAGCTGCAGCGACTGCACCGAGTGCGGCCCGCTGCGCATGCCGGCCAGCAGCGCCTGCGCCTCTTCGCCGCTGTAGGCACGCACCAGCCGGCTGTCGTCGAGCCGCACCAGCACCGGCGCCTCCTGGAGCGGGTCGAGCAGCAGCATCTCGGTGCCGTCGATGCCGGCCTGCGCCTGCACATGCTGCAGCATCCAGCCCAGGTCCAGCGTGGCCGAGACCAGGCCGCGGGTGCGCTCGGGCCGATGGCCCTCGGCCAGGGTCCAGGCCCGGTCCATCACCGGGGTGTAGAGCACGCTGGCGCAGGCCTCGCTGGCGGTGCGGCTCAGCGAGGAGAAGGGCGGCGAGGCGACGACCCGACCGCTGGCCCGCGCCTGATGCAGCGCCGGCGCCCGGACCGGATCGACGCCCTCGTCGATGCCCTCCAGCGCCTCCAGGCCCGAGGCCGGCACGGTGTCGGCCACCGGGAAATGCTCGGCGCGGCGCGCCGCCGGTCGCACCAGCCCGTCGGCATCGAGCTGGCGGATCGACTGGCCGTCCAGCCCGTCGCGGTGTTCCTCGAAGGCGTTGCGCTGCGTCTGCGTCACCCGCGGCAGCCAGGAGAACAGCCGGATCCACGGGCTCTCGCGCAGGATGGTCTCGCCGGCGATCTCCAGCTCGTCCCGGCCGAGATCGATGCGGTAGTGCAGGTCGCGCAGCCGCTCCAGGTCGCGCTGGGCCATCTCCAGATGATCCTGCAGCGAGATCGACAGCACCCGGGTGTGGCCGGCGAAGTCGGCCATGCGGGTGCGGTGCTGCAGATGGCTGGTGACAAGCGCAGCCACCAGGGTCAGTCCCAGCCCGAGTCCCTGCAGCGCCAGTGCCTGCGCCGCCAGCCGCCGGGGAGCGCGCCAGCGGCCGGTCGCGGAGGCGCCGGACAGCTCGGGCAGCTCGAGCGGGGCAGGGGAGACAGGCAGCGACATTGGAGAATCTGAAAAAGATGGAGCCTAGCGCAAACCCGCGGGCCTGCCATGAAATCGCAACAATCTCGGCTGCCATGTCGTGATTGACGGACTTCTGGTACAAAAAGGTACCGGAATGGTGTGGCGACATGCCGCCGGATTCCGTGCGGATTCCGGCGTGCGCGCAGGTTTTCTTGATGTCCATCAAGACCGGGTGGCGGGCAAACCCTAGAGTGGAACCGTTGCAACCCGATCCGCAGATTCACCATGTTCAAGCACATCTTTGTCCCGGTCGACGGCTCCGAACTCTCCGTGCGTGCGATGGATGCCAGCCTGGAGCTGGCGCTGAAGCTGGGCGCGCGCGTGACCGGCTTCGTCTGCGAGCCCGACATCCCGCTGTCTGCGGTCAATGCCAGCCCGACCACCTTCGCGCGCAAGATCGAGGCGCATGAGGCCCGCACCGAAGCCCACGCCCATGCGGTGCTCGACAGCTTTGCCCAGCGTGCCCGCGAATGCGGCGTGCCCTTCGAGAGCGAGTACCGCCGCAGCGACCAGACCGACGCGACCATTGCCGAGGTCGCCGACATGGTCCAGGCCGACCTGATCCTGATGGTCACCCATGGTCGCGGCCTGTTCGGCGAGATGCTCTTCGGTTCGCACACCAAGAACGTGATGTCGCGCACCAAGGTGGCGATGCTGGTCCTGCACTGAGGTTCGCGGGGCGGCTGCCTCCGGACCTAGACTGCACGACACGGGGCGACGGCCCGGCGCGCAGGAGGAATCGGGTGGACGGACAGCGACAAGAGACAGGGCGGCCCGGCGGCCGGCGGTGGCGCGGGCGGCTCGGTGGCGTGCTGATGGCGGCGCTGGCCGCGGCCGCCGGGTCGGCCTGGGGCGCGCGGGTGGTGTCGGCGGTGCCGAGCGGCGAGGTGTCGGAGGCGGCGCAGATCCGCCTGCGCTTCGACACGGCGGTGGTGCCTTTCGGGTCGCCGGCGCTGCCGGATCCGGCGGTGCTGGCCTGCGACGGGCTGGGCGGCAAGGCGCCGGCCGGCAGCCGGCGCTGGATCAGCGACCGCGAGTGGGCCTGGGACCTGGACCGCACGCTGCCGCCGGGCGTGGCCTGCCGCCTCGCGATCGCGCCGGGCTGGAAGCCGCTGAACGGCCCGCTCGACGGGCCGCGCGAGTTCCGCTTCACATCCGGCGGGCCGGTGGTCGAGTCGGTCGAGCCGTACGAAGGCTCGTCGATCGAGGAGGACCAGCACTGGCTGCTGCGCCTGAACGGCCCGGCGGTGCCCGACACGGTGCAGCGCAACGCCTGGTGCGAGGTGCAGGGCATCGGCGAGCGCGTGCCGGTCAGCCTCGTCGAGGGCGCGCCGCGGGCGGCGCTGCTGAAGCTGCACGAGATCGCCGCGGCCGACGCCGCGCGGGTGCTGGTGCTGACCTGCCAGCGCCCGCTGCCGCCGGCCGCCGGCGTGCGGCTGGTCTGGGGGCCGGGCATCGCGGCGGCGAACAACCCGGCGGTGCTGACGCGCCAGCCGCAGCGCTTCGCCTGGGAGGTGCGCGAGCGCTTCACCGCCGAATTCACCTGCGAGCGCGAGCGCGCCGAGGCGCCGTGCATTCCGCTGCGGCCCCTGACGCTGCGCTTCAGCGAAGCGGTGCCGCGTGCGCAGCTGGCGCAGATCCGCCTGCAGCCGGTCGGCGGCGGCAGCGCGGTGGCGCCGAAGTTCGCGGCCGGCAACACCGAGCCGGCGCTGTCGGAACTGACCTTCCCGGGGCCGCTGGCCGAGAACGCGCGCTACACGATCGTGCTGCCCAGGGACCTGCGCGACGAGTCGGGGCGGGCGCTGGCGAATGCGTCGGTGTTTCCGCTCGCGGTGGCGACCGGCGGCATGCCGCCGCTGGCCAAGTTCGCCGCGGCGCCGTTCGGCGTGCTGGAACAGGGCCCGGGGCCGGACGAGCCGGGGCTGCTGCCGATCACGCTGCGCCATGTGCAGGACGGCGGCGGGCCGCCGCCGCGCGCGCGCGTCAGCGTCAAGTGGCTCGGCGCGGCAACGCCGGACCGCGAGCTGCTGCAGTGGTACGCTCGGGTCAATCGCCATCACGAGAGCAGCGTCACCGCCCGGGAGGCCGGCCTGCCGCCGAAGGACTGGACCGTCACCGAGACGGTCACCGGCGACGACGGCCGGCCGCGCCGCGTCACGCGCGACCGTGTCGTCGGCACGCGCGAGCTGTCGCTGCTGGCCAGGGAAGAGGGCGTCGAGCGCGCCGATCTGCCGGCACCGTCGCCCGAGACGGCGAAAACGCCGGGTGCGACGGAGGTCATCGGCCTGCCGCTCAAGCGCTCGGGCTACCACCTCGTCGAGGTGTCGTCGCGCGTGCTCGGGCGCGCGCTGCTCGACCGCGAGGCGCCGATGTACGTGCGCACCGGCGTGCTGGTGACGCCGATCGGCGTGCATTTCAAGCGCGGTCGCAGCGACAGCCTGGTCTGGGTGACGACGCTGGACCGTGCGCAGCCGGTGGCCGGCGCCGATGTTGCCGTCAACGACTGCCGCGGCGTGACGCTGTGGTCGGGCCGCACCGACGCGCAGGGGCTGGCGCGCATTCCGCGCGGCTTCGACGAGAGCGGTTCGCTCAGCGACTGCATCAGCCACGACGGCCTGTTCGTCACCGCGCGCGGCCCGGCGCGTGCCGACGGCAGCCGCGACCTGGCCTTCGTCTTCGGCGACTGGAGCCGCGGCATCGAGTCGTGGCGCTTCGGCCAGCCGACCGCACGCGGCTCGCTCGACGATGCCGACACGGTGCGCGCGCACACGGTGTTCGACCGCACGCTGCTGCGCGTCGGCGAGACGGTGTCGATGCGCCATCATCTGCGCCGCGAGAGTGCCCGGGGGCTGGCGGCGCTGGCCGCGGCGGCGCAGCCCGACCAGGTCGACATCACCCACCAGGCCAGCGGCGACGTGACCACGCTGCCGTATCGCGCGGCGATGGCCTGGACGATTCCGCCGAACGCCAGGCAGGGCATGTACGACGTGACGCTCAGACACCGCAGCGGCGCGGCGTGGTCGTCGGGGCAGTTCCGCGTCGAGGCGTTCAAGGTGCCGCTGGTCGACGCGCGGCTGCAGGCGCCGGCCGGGCCGCAGGTCGCGCCGCGCGAGCTGAGCTTCGGCGTGCAGCTCAGCCACCTGTCGGGCGGCGGGCTGGCGACGGCGGCGTCGCTCAACGCGCTGCTGCGCCCGGCCTGGGTGCGGTTTCCGGACTACGAGGACTACAGCTTCACGCCGCCGTCCGAGCGCGGCGCGGACGCGGGCGTCGCCGGCGGCGAGTCGCCCGACCGCGTGCGCGAGCAGCTGCTGGCCGACCGCCAGGCGCTGCGCACCGACGCGCAGGGCGCGGCGACCGCCAAGGTGGCGCTACCCGACGCGGTGCGGGCGCTGAAGGTGCCGGCCGAGCTGGTTGCCGAGATCAGCTTCGACGACCCGAACGGCGAGCGCCAGACGGTCGGCCGCAGCGTGACGCTGTGGCCGTCGGCGGTGGTGGTCGGCATCCGCGCACGCAGCTGGCTGGCGCAGGGCGGCCGGGTGCCGGTGCAGATGGTCGTGCTCGACACCGCCGGCAAGCCGCAGGCCGGCCAGGCGGTGGAGCTGCGCGGCGAGCAGCGCACCCAGACGGCGACGCGCCAGAAGATCGTCGGCGGCTTCTACGCCTATGACGCGCAGGAGCAGGTCCGCGACCTCGGCCGGCTGTGCAGCGGCAAGACCGACGCACGCGGCCTGCTGACCTGCGACCTCGACCTGGCGGCGTCGGGCGAGGTGCGCCTGATCGCGCAGACCACCGACGGCGGCGGCCGGCGCAGCGCCGCCAGCAGCTCGGTGTGGGTCAGCCGCGGCGGCGAACTCTGGTTCGACCAGGACAACGACGACCGCATCGACCTGCTGCCCGAGCGGCGCGACCTGCGCCCCGGCGAGACCGCGCGGCTGCAGGTGCGCATGCCCTTCCGCGAGGCCACCGTGCTGGTGACGGTCGAGCGCGAGGGCATTCTCGACGCCCGCGTCGTCACGCTGCGCGGCAGCGATCCGGTCATCGAGGTGCCGATCCCGAAGCGCGCCGCCGGCGCCGACGCAGCCGAGGCGGCGAGCTGGGCGCCCAACGTCTACATCAGCGCGCTGGTGCTGCGCGGGCGGGTGCGGCAGGTGCCGTGGTACTCGTTCTTCGACTGGGGCTGGCGCTCGCCGCGGCTGTGGTGGAACGCCTGGCGCCAGGAGGGGCCGGAGTGGACCGCGCCGACCGCGCTGGTCGATCTGGCCAAGCCGGCGTTCAAGCTCGGCGTGGCGGCGCTGCGCATCGGCCTGGACGACCACCGGCTGACCGTGAAGGTCGAGCCAGAGAAACCCCAGTACGGCGTGCGCCAGACCGCGCGCACCGGCGTGCAGGTGCTGCTGCCCGACGGCCGGCCGCTGGCCGGCGGCACGGTGTCGTTCGCGGCGGTCGACGAGGGGCTGCTGGCGCTGATGGACAACGACTCCTGGGATCTGCTCGGCGCGATGTTCCCGCCGCGCGCCTGGGGCGTCGAGACGTCGACGGCGCAGAACGAGATCGTCGGCCGGCGCCACTACGGCCGCAAGGCGCTGGCGCCGGGCGGCAGCGGCGGGCGCAACCCGACGCGCGAGCTGTTCGACACGCTGCTGCTGTGGCGCCCGGACGTGCAGCTCGACCCGCAGGGCCGCGCGACGCTGGAGGTGCCGCTGAACGACTCGCTGAGCGCCTTCCGCCTCGTCGCGGTGGCCGCCGGCGGTGGTGCGCAGCTCGACCGCTTCGGCAGCGGCGCGGCGACGATCCGCGTCACGCAGGACCTGCAGATGCTGTCGGGGCTGCCGACGCTGGTGCGCGAGGGCGACCGCTTCG
Source organism: Sphaerotilus sp. FB-3 (assembly GCF_023706025.1). NCBI lineage: Bacteria > Pseudomonadati > Pseudomonadota > Betaproteobacteria > Burkholderiales > Sphaerotilaceae > Sphaerotilus > Sphaerotilus sp. FB-3. Next base: position 312,091 of record NZ_BQWE01000011.1, read on the forward strand.
AGGCGCTCTGGACACTGCGCAACACGACGGCGCGCGCGATGACGGTCAAGGCGACGCTGGGCGGGCCGCTGACGCTGCCGGCGCAGCAGGTGGCGATACCGGCCGGCGGCGCGGCCGAGCTGCGCTGGCCGGTCAGCGTGCCGGCGGGCGTGACGACGCTGGCCTGGACCGGCACGGCCGAGGAGGTCGGCGCCGCGGCCGGACAGGGCGCGCGCGACCGCATCCAGGTGACGCAGCAGGTCGAGCCGGCCGTGCCGGTGCGCGTGATGCAGGCGACGATCCGGCAGATGGACGCCGCCGGCACGCTCGCCTGGCCGGTGGCGCCGCCGGCCGACGCGCTGCCCGGCGTCGGCGGCGTGCAGGTGACGCTCAGGCCGACGCTGGCCGGTGCGCTGCCGGGCCTCCGGCGCTGGTTCGAGGTCTACCCGTACAGCTGTCTGGAGCAGCGCGCCTCGCGCGCGATCGGCCTGGGCGACGTGGCGCGCTGGAGCGCGCTGATGAACGAGCTGCCGACCTACCTCGACCGCGACGGCCTGGCGCACTACTTCCCGCCGCGCGACGCCGAGGCCGGCGGCGGCAGCGACGTGCTGACCGCCTATGTGCTGGCGGCGTCGCAGGCGGCGGGCTGGACGATTCCCGACGGCCCGCGCGAGGCCATGCTCGGCGGTCTGACCGCCTTCGTCGAGGGCCGGCTGGCGCGGCGCATCCCGTCGCCGCGCGGCGGCAGCGACAGCCTGGAGCGCGACGTGCGCAAGCTCGCCGCGATCGAGGCGCTGTCGCGCCACGGCCGTGCCGATGCCCGGCTGCTCGGCTCGCTGGAGATCGCGCCGCAGCAGTGGCCGACCGCGGCGCTGCTGGACTGGCTGGCGATCCTGCGCCGCGTCGACGGCGTGCCCAACCGCGCCGAGCGGCTCGACGAGGCGCGCCGGCTGCTGCAGGCGCGGCGGGTGGCCGGCGGCACGACGCTGCGCTTCGCCGACGAGGCCGGCGACGGCTGGTGGTGGCTGATGGCCGGGGCCGACGCCAACGCGGCGCGGCTGCTGCTGACGGCGGTGGAGGACGGCGCGCCGTGGCGCGACGACCTGTCGCGCCTCGTCACCGGGCTGATGGCGCGGCTCGACGCGCAGCGCGGCGGCGCCTTCGCGACGACGACCGCCAACGTCTGGACCGTGCTGGCGCTGCAGCGCTTCTCGGCGGTGAACGAGTCGGTGCCGGTGACCGGGCGGACGCGCGCGACGCTCGGCGCGACGACGCGCGAACTCGACTGGTCGCGCCAGGGCGATGGCGGCGTGCTGGCGCTGCCGTGGGCGGCTCCGGTGCCGGCCGCGGCCTCGTCGCCGGCGGCGCTGTCGGTGGCGCAGCAGGGCAGCGGGCGGCCGTGGGTGGCGCTGCAGAGCCTGGCCGCGGTGCCGCTGAAGGCGCCGCTGGCAGCCGGCTACCGCATCGAGCGCACCGTCAAGGCGGTCGAGCAGCAGACCGCCGGGCGCTGGAGCCGCGGCGACGTGCTGCGCGTGCAGCTGCAGATCAGCGCGACGACCGACCTGGGCTGGGTCGTCGTCAGCGATCCGGTGCCGCCCGGCGCGGTGGTGCTCGGCGGCGGGCTGGGCCGTGATTCGCAGATCGCCACGCGTGACGAGCGGCAGGAGGGTTCTGCCTGGAAGGTCCACGAGGAGCGGCTGCCGTCGGCCTGGCGGGCCTACTACGCTTGGTTGCCGCGCGGCACGCACACGGTCGAGTACACGCTGCGGCTCAACACCGCCGGCCGCTTCCAGCTGCCGCCGGCGCGGGTCGAGGCGATGTACGCGCCGGAGAACTTCGGCGAGGCCCCGGTCGGGGCGTTCGAGGTGGTCACGCCCTGATCGGCAGGAAACCATGGTGGTCTCGCAAGGCTGGCGACGAAGGCGGTGGCGTGGGTGGATCCCCGCTTTCGCGGGCATGACGGTGTGGGGGGCGAGTTCGGTGGCGCTGGCGCTGCCGTTGCCGACCCATCCGGAAGTCCGCGCCGCGCACCGTCCCTCCGACCTGATCCTGCTCGATCGCCACGGCGAGCCGATCCAGACGATCCGCGTCGATCCGACCGCCCGTCGCCAGCCCTGGGTCGCGCTGTCCGACTTCTCGCCCGCGCTGCGCACGTCGATCGTGCTGGCCGAGGACCACCGCTTCCACGCCCACACCGGCGTCGACTGGGCGGGGCTGGCGCGCAGCACCTGGGCCAATCTGTCGGGCAGCGGCGCCACGCAGGGCGCCTCCACGATCACGATGCAGCTGGCCGGCCTGGTCGACGGCGACCTGGCGCGCCCGGCCGGCGGGCGCAGCGTCGCGGGCAAGCTCGGGCAGATCGCCGCGGCGCGGCAGATCGAGGCGCGCTGGTCGAAGGCGCAGATCCTGGAGGCCTATCTGAACCGCGTGCCGATGCGCGGCGAGCTGGTCGGCGTGCCGGCGGCGTCGCAGGTGCTGCTGGGCAAGCTGCCCAGCGGGCTGGACGCGGCCGAGGCGGCGATCCTGGCGGCACTGGTGCGCGGGCCGAACGCGCCGCGCGAGGTGGTGGTGCGGCGAGCGTGTGCGCTGCTGACGGTGCAGCGGATCGACTGCGCGACGCTGGGGCCGGCTGCGGCCCGTGCGCTGGGGGCCGGCGCCACCGCACGCACGCCGCAGCCGGCACCACCGAGCGATGCGCCGCACTACGCCCGGCAGGCGCTGCGGGCCTGGCAGGCGCTGCCGGCGCCGCGCCCGGCCACCTGGCGCACGACGCTGGACGCACCGATCCAGCGCCTGGCGGTGCACACGCTGCGGCGCCAGCTCGCCGAGCTGAGCCTGCGCCATGTCGAGGACGGTGCGGTCGTCGTGCTCGACAACGCCACCGGCGAGGTGATCGCCTGGGTCGGCTCGTCGGGCGCGGCGCTGTCGGACGCGGCGGCGGTGGACATGGCGCTGGCGCGGCGCCAGCCGGGCTCGACGCTCAAGCCCTTCGTCTACGCGATGGCCTTCGAGCGCCGCCTGATCACCCCGGCCAGCCTGCTCGAGGACGCGCCGACGCAGCTGATGGCCGGCGGCGGCGTCTACGCGCCGCAGAACTACGACCGCGACTTCCACGGCTGGGTCAGCGCGCGCGTGGCGCTGGCGTCGAGCCTGAACATCCCGGCGGTGCGCCTGGGCGTGATGCTGACGCCCGACGACCTGTTCGAGCGGCTCAATGCCTGGGGGCTGGGTCTGAGCCACAGCGGCGGCTTCCACGGCGCGGCGCTGGCGCTCGGCAGCGCCGAGACGACGCTGGCGGCGCTGACGAACGCCTACCGCGGACTGGCCAACGGCGGCCGGATCGGGCCGGGGCGGCAGGTCGGCAGCGCCGCGGCGGCCTGGCTGGTCGGCGACATCCTGTCGGACAACGCGGCGCGCGCGGTCACCTTCGGGCTGGACAGTCCCCTGGTGACGCGCGGCTTCGCGGCGGTCAAGACCGGAACCAGCAAGGATCTGCGCGACAACTGGTGCGTCGGCTGGACCGACCGCTACACGGTCGGCGTCTGGGTCGGCAACGCCGGCGGCGAGCCGATGCAGGCCGTCAGCGGCACGACCGGCGCCGCGCCGGTCTGGCGTGCGCTGGTGCAGGCCCTGCACGAGCGCGACGGGCGGCCGTCACGCGCGCCGCCCTTGCCGCCGGGCCTGGTGCGCCAGCTCGTCGACGGTGACGCCCGGCCGGCGCGCGATGAATTCTTCATCGCCGGCACCGAGCAGGCCGAGATTCGCCGTGGCGATCACACCCGTGACGGCGCCGCCCACCGTGGCATCGCCAGCCCGAAGCCGGGTGCGCTCTACGCGCTCGATCCGGACATGCCGCCGAAGGTGCAGCGCATCGTCTTCCAGGGCGAGCCGGGCACCTGGTGGCTCGACGGCCGCCGGATCGGGCAGGGTGCGCGGCTGGCCTGGGCGCCGTGGCCGGGGCGGCACCAGCTGGAGCTGCGGCTGCCGGGCGGGCGCGTCGACTCGGTGCGCTTCGAGGTGCGCGGCGCGACCCCGCGCGATGCGGTGTCATCGGTGCCGCGGCAGGGGCCGCCTCAATAGACGGTCGCGCCTTGCCCGATACTGCGGCCGCATGATCGTTCGCCCTCGTCCTCACTGGCTGCGCATGCTGTTCGTCGTGCGCGGCTCGATCCTGCACCGCATCACGCCGCAGCTGCTGTGCATCCTGCTGCTGTCGGTGCTGGTGGTGGTCTTCCATGGCCAGCTGCTGCATCACAAGATCACGCTGACGGCGGTGCCGTTCTCGCTGGTCGGCGTCGCGCTGGCGATCTTCCTGGGCTTTCGCAACAGCGCCAGCTATGACCGCTACTGGGAGGCGCGCAAGCTCTGGGGCCGGCTGCTGACCGATGCCCGCAGCGCCGCGCGCCTGGCGGTGACGATGACCGATGCCGCCACCGCGCGGCCCTTCGTGCTGGGCCTGGCCGCCTTCGTGCATGCGGCGCGCCACCAGTTCCGGGGCCGCAGCGGCGAGGACGATCTGCGCCGGCTGCTGCCGGCCGATGTCGCCGACGAGGTGCTGTCGCGGCGCTTCGTCGCGATGGCGGTGCTGCTGTGGCTGTCGCGCTGGGTGCGCGAGCAGCGTGACGCCGGCCGGCTCGATTCGGTGCTGGCGATGCAGATCGACCAGAGCCTGACCGGCCTGAACGATGCCTACGGCGGCTGCGAGCGCATCGCCTACACGCCGCTGCCCTTCACCTACTCCGTGATCCTGCACCGCACCGTCTACCTCTACTGCCTGATGCTGCCCTTCGGGCTGCTGGACTCGATCGGGGTGATGACGCCGCTGATGGTGACCTTCGTCGCCTACACCTTCTTCGCGATCGAGGCGCTGGGCGACGAGATCGAGGAGCCCTTCGGCACCTCGCCCAACGACCTGGCGCTGGACGCGATGAGCGTCAACATCGAGGCCTCGGTGCGCGAACTGCTCGGCGACCGCGATCTGCCGGCGCCGCTGCGGCCGGTCGACTGCGTGCTGACCTGAATCCCGGCTGGATCCGTCCATCTCCGACTTCCGTCACGGCAATTTTCCGCTGCCCCGAAACGAGGGGTTTCCGGTGCGGGAAAGTCCGGATAAGGTGCAGCCCATATCGTTTTTCCACTTATCGGCTCCATTCCATTCGTGTATGCGGGGTTGCAGTCCCCGCTCTTCTGCACCATGGACTCGGTCTGGCGACAGGTCGAATATGCATCCAGGGAGGCCCCGCCACACGTGGCGGGGTTCTTATTTGGCGACCAGCGGATCGCGCATCATCGGGACTCCAGAAACCCGAACTGCCGAGAGTCCTCGCCCATGTCCGACGTCCTGTCTCCACCCCCCGCCTCCTGCGTCCCGTCCCGTGTCCCGCGCACCGTGCTGATCACCGGTGCGGGCAGCGGCATCGGCCGTGCCTGCACGCTGACCTTCCTGCGTGCGGGCTGGTCGGTGGTGCTGGCCGGACGGCGCCTGGAGCGCCTGCAGGCGGTCATCGACGAGGCCGGGGCGGCCCAGCCCGAGGCCGGTGTGCACGAGCGGACGCTGGCGGTGGCGACCGATGTCACCGACGAGGCCGCGGTCGCGGCGCTGTTCGCCGCCGCGCGCGAGCGCTTCGGCCGCGTCGACGTGCTGTTCAACAACGCCGGCATCTTCACGCAGGGCGTCTCGATCGAGGACGTGACGCTGGCCGACTGGCAGCGCTCGGTCGACACCAACCTGACCGGCATGTTCCTGTGCACCCGCGAGGCCTTCCGCACGATGAAGGCGCAGGTGCCGCAGGGCGGGCGCATCATCCACAACGGCTCGATCTCGGCGCAGGTGCCGCGCCCCGGCTCGGTCGCCTATGCCGCGACCAAGCACGCGATCACCGGCCTGACCCGGACGGCGGCGCTCGATGGCCGCGCCTGGAACATCGCCGTCGGGCAGATCGACATCGGCAACGCCGCCTCCGACATGACTGCGGCGATGACCGCCGGCATCCGCCAGGCCGACGGCTCGCTGAAGGTCGAGCCGGTGATGGACGTGCAGCATGCCGCCGACGCGGTGCTGCAGATGGCGGCGCTGCCGCTGTCGGCCAATGTGCTGCAGATGACGGTGATGGCCAGCGCGATGCCCTTCGTCGGCCGCGGCTGAAGCGAGACCGCCTGCGCCTCAGTGGTTCGAGCAGCCGCCCGAATGCTCGTGGCGCAGATAGAGATCGAGATCGAGCGGGGCCAGCTGCTGGCGCATCACGTCGAAGGCCAGTTCGGCCAGCACCTGCGCGCTGCCGCATCGCCCGCCGCCGAGCCTGAGGGTCAGCACCGCCTCGTCCGGTCCGACCTCGATCGCATGCACCCGGCCGCTGCTGACGATGTCCGGACCGTCTCCCCGCTCGCGCACGGTGCGCAGCGCCTCGAGCACCTGGGCGGCGATCGCCGCATCGCCGCCCAGCCGCGGTGGCTCGGGGGGCGGCGGCGCGAGATCTGCCGGCGCGGTGCGCATCCAGATGGGACGACGGGTGACTGCCATGGATTCATCATGCCAGTCGCATTCCGGTACCGGTCTTGATCCGACTCAATCTTCAGGGTTGTCAGGTCGGCGCAAGGGCAGACCCCGCTCGGTTTCCGGATGGAAGTCGGGCAGCCCGCCGAGGCGGTGCCGCAGCGCGGTGCTGGCGCGTCGCGGACTCCATTCGACCGCGTGATCCTGGGTCAGGTAGATGTCGGTGTCCGGCAGGGCCTGCTGGATGGCGCGGAAGGCCGCGTCGGCGGTCAGGTCGCTGCACGGGCAGCTGGCCCCGGGCGTGACCAGGCAGAGCTCGGCCTCGCCGTCGCGCAGCCGCAGCGACTCGACCAGGCCCAGCTCGAGAATGCTGGCGCCGACGCCGGGATCACGCACGCCGCGCAGCGCATCGAGGCTGCGCAGCAGCGCATCGGCCGGGCCGGCCAGCAGCAGCTCCGGCGGGGCGGAAGCTTGGGACGGGTTCATGGCAGCACCTTTCGTTCCAGCGAGTGACCAGCGCGTGATGCCGGGGTGGAAGCCCACTATCTCCAGCCCCGCGTGGCCGGCCCTTGCGTCGGGTCAACGTCGATCGATTTCTCATTTCAGGTTCGTCAAGTTGTTCACCACAAGCTGATGCGGCGCACATGGATTTGCCCTTGCGCGCACCGCCCGGCCGGCGCAGAGTCGGTGGCTCCGAGGAGAGAGCGGCCGGTGCGGCCAGGAGAACGCTGAATGACGACGGATGTGAGCCGGGACGAGCGGACCCGGGACGAGACCCCGCTGCCCGCGCAGCCGATCAGCGCCGAGGTGCTGGCCGAGAAGTACGCCAAGGGCGGCGAACGCAGCGCCGCCGAGGTGCGCCGGCGCGTCGCACGTGCGCTGGCGGCCGGCGAGGCGCCGGAATCTCGCGCCCACTGGGAGGCCCGCTTCGTGGAGGCGCAGGAGCGCGGCTTCGTGCCGGCCGGACGCATCGCCTCGGCGGCGGGCACGCCGCTGGGCGCGACGCTGATCAACTGCTTCGTGCAGCCGGTGGGCGACTCGATCGCCGAGCCGGAAGAGGGTTTTCCCGGCATCTACACCGCGCTGACCGAGGCGGCCGAGACCATGCGTCGCGGCGGCGGCGTCGGCTACGACTTCTCGCGCATCCGGCCGAAGGGCGCCTGGGTCGGCTCGACCGACAGCCACGCCTCCGGGCCGGTGAGCTACATGCGGGTGTTCGACCGCAGCTGCGAGACGGTCGAGTCGGCCGGCAGCCGGCGCGGTGCGCAGATGGGCGTGCTGCGCTGCGACCATCCCGACATCGAGGAGTTCATCCACGCCAAGGACCAGGGCGACCTGCGCAACTTCAACATCTCGGTCGGCGTCACGAACGAGTTCATGCGCGCGGTCGAGGCCGACGACGACATCGAGCTGGTCCACAAGGCCGAGCCGGGCCGCAAGATCAAGGCCGCCGGCGCCTGGCGCCGCGACGACGGCCAGTGGGTCTATCGCCGGATTCGCGCGCGCGAGCTGTGGGACCAGATCATGCGCTCGACCTACGACCATGCCGAGCCGGGCATCCTGTTCATCGATCGCATCAACGAGGACAACAATCTCGGCTATTGCGAGACGATCACGGCGACCAATCCGTGTGTCGTCGGCGAGACCCGGCTGGCCACCCAGTACGGACTGATCCCGATCCGCCAGCTGCATCAGAGCGGCGTCGACCTGCAGGTGACGGTCGACCGCCGGGTGTTCGACGAGCAGACGCGTGGCACCGAGGTGCGCCCTGCCGTTCCGGCCTTCATGACGGCACCGCAGGCGCAAGTGTTCCGGGTCGTCACCCGCGAGGGCTACGAGATCACCGCCACCGCCTGGCATGACTTCCACACCCCCCGCGGGCGCCTGAAGCTCTCCGAGTTGCAGGTGGGCGACGAGCTGCTGGTCCAGTCCGGCAAGGGCCAGTTCGGCCTGCAGGGCTCGGAGGAACTGGGTTGCCTGCTCGGCCTGATGGCCGGTGACGGGCATTTCACGAACCGTGGCCATGGCCAGGAGGCGGCGGTCATCACGCTCTGGAACGAGGAGCGGGCGCTGGCGGACACGGTGGCCGCCTTCGTCAACCGGGTGCTCGGCGCGATGCAGGAGGGGGGGCGGCTCCATCAGGTCGCGCCGGTCGCGGTGCCGCAGCGCCAGAGCGTGTCGATCCGCTCGACGCTGCTGGCGCGCTGGCTGCGCACGCTGGGCTTCACCCGCGAGACCAAGCTGCAGGTACCCGAGGTCGTCTGGCAGGGCAGCGAGGACTGCGTGCGCGGCTATCTGCGCGGTCTGTTCCAGACCGACGGCACGGTCAACACCCAGCCGGGCGCCGACACCTGCTCGGTGCGGCTGAGCTCGGTCCACCGGCCCCTGCTGCGCGAGGTCCAGCAGCTGCTGGCCAACTTCGGCGTGCTGTCGCGCATTCACGCCCGGCGCCCGGCGGGAGATCGCCTGCTGCCGGATGGTCGCGGAGGCCATCGCGCCTATGCCTGCCAAGCCTCGCACGAGCTGATCATCGATGGCGAGTCGCGCGATGTCTTCATGCGCGAGATCGGCTTCCTGCTGCCGCTGAAGAACGACAAGTACCAGGCCTGGGCTGCCGACAAGGTGCTGCGCAAGTCGCAGCGCTTCACCGCCCGCATCAGCGCGATCGAGCCGGCGGGCAGCGCCCCGGTCTACGACACCACGCAGGTCGACCGCAACACCGTCATCTTCAACGGGCTGGTGACCGGACAGTGCGCCGAGCAACCTCTTCCGTCCTACGGCTGCTGCTGCCTGGGCTCGGTGGACCTGACGCGCTTCGTGCGCGATCCGTTCGCCTCGACCGCCTCCTTCGACGAGACCGCATTCTCCGAGGTCTGCGCGGTGGCGGTGCGCATGCTCGACAACGTGCTCGACGAGACGGTCTGGCCGCTGCCGCAGCAGCAGGAGGAGGCCGCGAACAAGCGCCGCATCGGCCTGGGCTTCACCGGGCTGGGCGACGCGCTGATCATGCTGGGCCTGCGCTACGACACGCCGGCGGCGCGTGCGATGGCGCGGCGCATCTCCGAGGTGATGCGCGACGCGGCCTACGGCGCCTCGGTCGAGCTGGCGAAGGAGCGCGGCGCCTTCCCGCTGTTCAACGCCGACCTGTACCTGAGCCGCGGCAGCTTCGCGTCACGGCTTCCGGCCGACCTGAAGGAGCGCATCCGCGCCCACGGCCTGCGCAACTCGCATCTGCTGTCGATCGCGCCGACCGGCACGATCAGCCTGGCCTTCGCCGACAACGCCAGCAACGGCATCGAGCCGCCGTTCAGCTGGACCTACACCCGGCGCAAGCGCGAGGCCGACGGCAGCTTCCGCGAGTATGCGGTCGAGGACCACGCCTGGCGGCTCTACCGCCACCTGAAGGGCCACAACGCGCCACTGACCGAGGCCTTCGTCACCGCGCTCGAGATGAGCGCCGAGGCGCACGAGGCGATGGTCGCGGCGGTGGCGCCCTTCATCGACACCTCGATCAGCAAGACGGTCAACGTGCCGGCCGACTACCCGTACGAGGACTTCCAGGATCTGTACTTCATCGCCTGGAAGTCTGGGCTGAAGGGGCTGGCGACCTATCGCCCCAACAGCGTGCTGGGCGCGGTGCTGAGCGTCGATCCGCCGGCGGCTGCGCCGGCCCCGGCCGCCGCGCCTGCCGCCGCCGCACCGGCGCTGCCCGCCGCGCCTCAGCCTCAGCCGCTGACGGTGGCCGAGGCGGGCGACGACGGCACCAACCGCCGCCTGCGCCTGGACCGGCTGCCGCAGCCGGTGCTCGCCAGCCTGCGCTGGCCGGGCCGGCCGGAACTGGCCGCCGGCAATCCGGCCTGGAGCTACCTGATCCAGCATCCGCACGGCGACTTCGCGCTCTTCATCGGCGAGCTGCCGGCCGAGGCCGGGCCGGACGCGGGCCTGTTCGGCCAGACGCTGCCCTTCGAGGTCTGGTTCAACGGCGCCGAGCAGCCGCGCGGGCTGGCGGCGCTGGCCAAGACGCTGTCGATGGACATGCGTGCCAACGACCCGAGCTGGCTCAAGCTCAAGCTCGACGCGCTGGCGACGGTGGCCGAGGAGCGCGCCTTCGACATGCCCTTCCCGCCGACCGGCGAGCGTCGGCGCTTTCCCGGCGTGGTCGCCGCCACCGCCGCGGTGATCCGCTGGCGCTGCGAGCAGCTCGGCGCGCTGCAGGAGGGCGGCCCGACGCCGGTGCTCGACGCGATGTTCAGCCGCGAAGAGCCGCGCACCGGCGTCGACGGCACGCTGGCCTGGGCGGTCGACATCGACAATCCGGCCAGCGGCGAGGCCTTCACGCTGACGCTCAAGGAAGTCTCGCTGCCGACGCCCGAGGGCGGCCATGTCACGCGACCCTGCGCGATCGGCTTCGCCGGCAACTATCCGCGCGCCTTCGACGGGCTGGCGCGGCTGCTGTCGCTGGACATGCGCGTCATCGATCCGGGCTGGATCGGCATGAAGCTGCGCAAGATGCTGAGCATCGGCGAGCCGCTGGGCCACTTCATGGCGCCGGTGCCGGGCCTGCCGCCGGGTCAGCGGCGCCAGCAGGTCTGGCCGAGCACGGTGGCCTATGTGGCGCGGCTGATCATTCACCGCTACGCGATGCTGGGCATCCTGGACGAGGCGGGCCATCCGGTCAGCGAGATGGGCGTGCTGGCCCAGCCGGGCAGCGCAGGCGAGGGTGATGCGGCGGCCCCGTCGCCGGCAGCCGCGTCGGTGAGCAGCGGCATGCAGGCGGTCGACCGGGTGATGGCCGGCAAGCCGTGCCCGGAATGCGGCAACGCCGCGATGATCCACAAGGACGGCTGCGAGTTCTGCACCGCCTGCGGCTTCGTCGGCGCCTGCGGCTGATCAGAACAGCTCGATCGGCGGCTCGTCCGGCGCTCGGGCTGCACTGGCATCGCCGGTGGCCGCGGCGTGGGCCTTGCGCTGGCTGTGCATCACATAGCCTTCGCGCCAGGTGCCGATCGTGCGGCTCAGCGCCTGCTGGCGCTGCAGGTCGGGGCCCTGGCCTGCAGCCTCGCAGTGGCGCGCCAGATGCTCCAGCCCCTTCTGCACCTGCTCGAGCAGCTGCCGGTTGATGTCCTGGAACTGCATCCGCCCGAGCGCCTCGAGAATGTCGTCGCGCACCTCGCGGGTGGTCTGCTCCATCTCGCGCGACAGCTCGTCGACCTGCCGTGCCACCGCGCCGGGCGTGCGCGCGAGCAGGTCGATCTCCTCGCTGATCAGGCCGAGCTCGTCGGCGCCGTGATCGCGGGCCGGTCCGCCGAGCCGGACCCGGCTGCGCGTCTCGATCGCCAGCCGGATGCCGCTGCTGATCTCGCCGGCCGCCTCGGCCGTCATGCCCGAGAGATTGCGCACCTCGCCGGCGACGATCTTGAAGCCGCTGCCGGCCTCGCCGGCGCGGGCGGCCTCGATCGCGGCGTTCAGCGCCAGCAGGTTGGTGTGACGGGCGATCTCGGCGATGCGGTCGGCCCAGGGGCCGAGCGATTCGACCTGCTGCAGCAGCGAGCGGATCTCGCTCTGATGGCGTTCGTCGGCCGATCGACCCGCCTCGCGATGGCGGCCGATCGCCTCCAGCGCGAGCGTCTGCCGGCCGGCCTGCTCGAGCGCCTCGCTCGACAGGGTGCGCGAGGTCTGCAGCAGCCGGTCCATCTCGCGCTGCAGCGCGTCGCAGCGCTGCTGCACCCGCACCAGCCGGTCGGTCATGTCGAGCACCGCCTCGGCCGACGAGCGCTCGGCCGCCGCGAGCTGGCCGCGCAGGATGTCGAGGCCCTGGCGCAGCGTGTCGAGTTCGGCCAGGCTGCCCGCATCGGGCCGGCGCTGCGGCCGCAGGTGATCCCAGAGGCTGCGCATCAGCGTGTCAGGACCTGGTTGACCACCTTCAGCAGGTCGCTGCCGCCCACCGGCTTGACCAGCCAGCCGGTGGCGCCATGCCGCTTGGCCTCGTCGCGCTTGTCGCGCTGGCTCTCGGTGGTCAGCGCCAGGATCGGCGTGAAGCGCAGCAGCTTGCGGGCCTCGCGGATCAGCGACAGGCCGTCCATGTGCGGCATGTTGATGTCGGTGATGATCAGGTCCGGGCGCAGGCCGGAGGTCAGCCGGCGCAGCGCGGCGGCGCCGTCGGGCGCGGTCTCCACCCGGAAACCGCTGATCTCCAGCGATCCCTTCAGGCTCATCAGCATCGTGGCCGAGTCGTCCACCAGCAGCACGCTCTTCATCGCGAATCCTAGTTGTCGCCGAGGTTCGGGCTGGAGCGGGGCTGCTCCGGCCGCATCGGTCACAGATCGACGAAGGCGAGGCCGTCTTGACGCGCCGGCATGACAAAGAAATCTTGTCTATCTTCTGTCCATGTCAAATGAACAAGAAAGTCGCGGCCAGCCCGCGTACCGCGGGCACGTCGGGTGTCAGCGCAGGCGTCGTGCCGGCGCCGGGGCGCTGAACCAGATGCCCCTCGGCAGGCCACTGGAGGTGCGGTTGAAGACCTGGCCGCCGTGCTCGGTCTGCATGTGATCGAGCAGCTGGGCCGGCAGCACCCGGCGCTGGCAGACGCTGCAGCAGACCGGGCGCATGCGCGCCGAGCCGAGGCTGCCTTGCTGCACCGGCGCGCTGCGGGTGCTGCGCGGCGGATGATCGAGCTCGCGCAGCACCGCGTCGATGATGGTCGGATTGCGGAAGTCGGGGAGGTCGCCGAACTGGGTGTTCATGGCCGGGTTGCCGAGGGTTGTCGAGGTGAGGTCATCGTAGGCCCCGACCTGCCCAGCGTCCGCAACCGGGTCGGCTCAAATTGCCGAAATTGAAATAACTGTCAGCGTTCGGATGCGATCGGTACGCGGCAGGCTGGGAATCCCGCCGATTCCATCACGACCGGCTCAGGCCTGCCCGTTCAGCCCCTCGACCCAGCGCACGATCTGCGCGGCCGGCATCGCGCCGCTGAGGCGGCCGATCTCCCGTCCCGAGCGGAAGGCCACCAGCGTCGGGATGCTGCGGATCGCATGGCGGGCGCTGGCCTCGGGGCAGGCATCGCTGTCGACCTTGGCGAACAGTGCGCGGCCCTGCAGCTGGGCCGCCGCGGCCTGGAACTGCGGTGCCATCTGCCGGCACGGACCGCACCAGGCGGCCCAGAAGTCGACGATGACCGGCCGGTCGCTGTGCCGCAGCACCGCATCGAGGTTGAGGTCATCGAGCGCGACCGGCCGGCCGTCGAGCAGCGGCTGGTGGCAGCGGCCGCAGCCGGGCTGTTCGCCCAGGCGTGCTTCGGGAATGCGGTTGGTCGCCTGGCAGTGCGGGCAGCTGACCAGGACGGACGGGGACGAGGCGGCGGTGCTCATGGGCAGGGCTCCGGATACGGGTGGGTGCATCGATGCTCTTCAACTGAGGGCGCCGCCCCGTGCTTCAACCGCCGGACGAGGGCAGGGCGGTGTGGAAGCGTCCGCCGTGAAAGATCAGCGGCGCGGCCTCGCCGCGGTAGCGGCACTGCTCGACCTCGCCGACCAGGATCACATGGTCGCCTTCCTCGTGACGGCTGCGGTTGCGGCATTCCAGCACCGCCGCCGCGCCGTCGAGCAGCGGTGCGCCGCCGGCGCCGGCGCTCCAGGCCAGATCGGCAAAGCGGTCGATGCCGCGGGTGGCGAAGCGTTCGGCCAGCTCGCGCTGCTCGGCGGCGAGAATGTGGATGGCGTAGTGCGAGCAAGTGCGGAAGACCGGCATCGAGCCGGCCTGCAGCCCCAGGCTCCACAGCACCAGCGGCGGCGTCATCGACACCGAGTTGAAGGAATTGGCGGTCAGGCCGACCGGCGTGCCGTCTTCCGCGCGGGCGGTGACGATGGTGACGCCGGTGGCGAACAGGCCGAGCGCGGCTCGGAAATCCTGTCGGGTGAACGGTGCAGCTTGCATGGGAGGGCATTGTGAGCGATCGCCGTGCATCGTGCGTCCGCCCGGTGCCGGCCGGGTGACGCCTCCTAGAATCGGTGCATGACCGCGTCTGCCCCCACCCCGAACCCGCCTGTCCTGCCTGTCTTGGCGCCTGCCGGGCCGGGCTGGCGGCTGTGGCGGCTGGCGGCGGTGCTGATGCTGGGCTTTGCCTCCGGGCTGCCGCTGGCGCTGACCGGGCAGGCGATGCAGGCCTGGCTGAGTCTGGAGGGCATCGATGTCGCGACCATCGGCTTCCTGAGCCTGGTCGGTCTGCCCTACACCTTCAAGTTCCTGTGGGCGCCGCTGATGGATCGCTTCGATCCGCCGTGGCTGGGCCGGCGGCGCGGCTGGCTGGTGCTGACGCAGCTGCTGCTGGCCGGTGCGCTGCTGCTGATGGCCGGCACCTCGCCGAAGGAGTCGATGCGGCTGTATGCGCTGCTGGCGGTGGCGATCGCCTTCCTGTCGGCCTCGCAGGATGTGGTGATCGATGCCTACCGCACCGACCTGCTGCCCGCGCCCGAGCGGGGCCTGGGCGCCTCGCTGTCGGTGCTGGGCTACCGGCTGGCGATGATCCTGTCGGGCGGCATCGCGCTGATCTGGACCGATCCGGTCAATGCGGGCGGGCCGGCCGGCTGGACCTGGCCGGAGGTCTACCGGCTGATGGCGCTGCTGATGGTGGCCGCTGCCGGTGTCTCGGCGCTGCTGCTGCCGCGGCTGCCCCGGCTGGAGCGGCCCGAGAGCGTCGCGCGCAATGACCTGATCGGCTTCGCCGCGGTGCTGGCGGCGGCGGCGGTCGGCTACCTGCTGACCGACCGGGTGCTGGGGCCCTTGTCGAGCACGCTGCTCGGGCCGCTGCTGGAGCAGACCACGCTGGCCCCGACGCTGCGCCAGCGCTGGGCCGATCTGCTGGCGCTGCTGGCCGGCATCGCCATCACGCTGCCGCTGGGCGCCTGGGCGGCGCGGGTGGCGCGCTTCGAGACGCTGCTGGGCGGCATGGCCAGCTACTTCGCGCAGCCCGGCGCCTGGGCCTTCCTGGGCTTCATCGTGCTCTACAAGCTGGGCGACGCCTTCGCCGGCAGCCTGATGACGCCTTTCCTGCTGAAGGCGATGGCCTTCGGCTCGGCCGAGGTCGGCGTGGTCAACAAGGTGATCGGGCTGTGGCTGACGATCGGCGGCGCGCTGCTGGGCGGCGCGCTGATGCTGCGCCTCGGGCTGTGGCGTTCGCTGATGCTGTTCGGCGTGCTGCAGATGGCCAGCAATCTGGGCTTCTGGTGGCTGGCGGTGCATGGCCAGGGCGCGCTGCCCGGGCTGACGGTGCCGGCCTTCGACTGGGGCTTCCTGAAGCTGGCGCAGGCCACGCCGGTCGACGGCGGGCTGCTGATGGTGATCGCCTTCGAGAACATCTCCGGCGGCATGGGGACCGCGGCCTTCGTGGCCTTCCTGATGAGCCTGACCAGCCAGCGATTCACCGCCACACAATACGCGATGCTGTCGGCCTTCGCCTCGATCGGCCGGGTCTGGGTCGGCCCGCTGGCCGGGGTGCTGGCCGAGTCGATCGGCTGGCCGAGCTTCTTTCTCGTGTCGACGCTGGCGGCGCTGCCGGCGTTGTGGATGCTGATGCGGCTGCGTCCGACCGTGCAGGCGCTGGAGATCGCGCCGGGCGCGGCGGCGGCCGACGATTGAAGCGGGCCTGCCCCGGCCCCAAGTCCGAGTCCGAACCCGAGTTCGAGTCTGAAGAGGAGTCCTGACCGTCATGAGCACCCCGATCCCGGAGTTCGTCCACGACGCCACGATCACCACCCCGATCGACCTGCACCGCGGCGGCTGCCGCTGCCCGCTGCATCGCCGGCGCCTGTTCACCGGCCTGCTGGCGGGCGCGGCCGCCACCGCCGCCTGGCCGGCCCTGGCCCGCGAGGGCGTCGAGGTGGGCGGCAACTCCAAGTTCACCAAGCTGGTCTCGGCCGAGGAGATCGAGGGCGCGGCGGCGGCCCAGTACCAGCAGATGCGCACCGAGGCCTCCGGCAAGAAGGCGCTGGCACCGGCCAGTCATCCGCAGCAGCAGCGCCTGCAGGCGATCGCCGACCGGCTGATTCCGTTCACCTACGAGTGGAACCGGCGCGCGCGCGACTGGCAGTGGGAGGTCAGCCTGATCGGCTCGAAGGAGATCAACGCCTTCTGCATGCCCGGCGGCAAGATCGCCTTCTACTACGGCATCCTGCAGCAGCTGCAGCTCAGCGACAGCGAGGTGGCGATGATCATGGGCCACGAGATGGCGCATGCGCTGCGCGAGCATGCCCGCGAGCGCATGGGCAAGCAGATGGCGACCCAGGGCGTGATCGGCATCGGTGCGGCGCTGCTCGGTCTGGGCGATGTCGGGCGCACGGTCGCCAACATGGGCGGCCAGCTGCTGACGCTGAAGTTCGGTCGCGAGGACGAGTCCGAGGCCGATCTGGTCGGCATGGAGCTGGCGGCGCGCGCCGGCTATGACCCGCGCTCGGGCGTGACGCTGTGGCAGAAGATGATGGAGGCCAGCAAGGGCGCGCCGCCCGAGTTCCTGTCGACCCATCCGGCCGGCAACACCCGTATTCGCGACATCGAGGCCAGCCTGCCCAAGGTCGAGCCGCTCTACGTGCGTGCGCCCCGACCGGCGCGCCAGTTCGGGCCGCCATCGCTGCGCAACTCGGCCGGTTGAGCGCTCACCAGCGCAGCGGCAGCGGGCGGCGCAGCGTCAGGCGCTGGCCGGCCTGATCGATGTAGCCGCCGCGCTCCAGATCCTTCAGCAGCCGGCTGACCATCTCGCGCGAGCAGCCGATGCGGCTGGCGATCTCGGAGTGCGTCAGCCGGGCGTCGATCGGCCGGATGCCGTCCGCGGTCGGCTCGGCCAGTTCGTCGAGCAGCATCGACAGCCGGCCGTAGCTGTCGAGCAGCGCCATGTTGCGGGCGTCGCGGGTGGCGCTGCGTGCCCGCGCGATGACCCGCATCAGCAGCTCCAGGGCCAGCTCGGGATGCAGCCGCATGTGCTCGAGCAGCAGGCTGCGGGTGAACACGCCGGCGGAGGTGGCCTCGGTGGTGATCACGCTGGTGGCCCGCGGGCCGCCGTCCAGGCTCATCTCGCCGACCATCTCGCCGGGGCCGTGCAGGCCGAAGGTGATCTGGCGTTCGTGGCTGCCGCTGCCCGGGCTCTGCCCGCTCGAGTAGACCCGCACCCGGCCCGACAGCAGCAGATAGATCGTGTCGCCGACGTCGCCTTCCTGGATCAGCAGCACGCCCTTGCGGTAGCGGCGCAGCACGGACTGCCGCGCCAGCGCCTTCAGCGCGGGCGACAGGGCCAGACTGTCGAGCAGGCTGTCCGGCGGCGCGGCAGAGCGGGGCGGAGAGATCGACATTGCCGCCGACGATAGGCCAGCGGGTACCGCGGCGCAAGGCGGCTGTCCCGGTGCGCGGCGGGTTTCATCCCAACGGACGAAGGCGATGCACCGCCTCAGTGCGTCCGGGTGTGGCTCGGTACCGACACGCGCGCGATGGCGCCGTCAGGTGCCGCGCACATAGGGATTGCCCAGGCGCTCCTCGCCGAAGCTGCTCTCCGGGCCGTGGCCGGGAATGAAGACGGTGTCGTCGCCCATCGGCCACAGGCGCTGGGTGATCGAGTCGATCAGCGTCTGGTGGTGGCCGCCGGGAAAGTCGGTGCGGCCGATGCTGCCGGCGAACAGCACGTCGCCGACGAAGGCGCGCTTCATCTCCGGGCTGTGGAAGACGACATGGCCGGGCGTGTGGCCCGGGCAGTGGCGCACGTCCAGCGTGTGCGTGCCCAGCGTCACGGTGTCGCCGTCCTCCAGCCAGCGCGTCGGCGTGAAGGGCTCGGCCACGGGGAAGCCGAACATCCTGCTCTGCTGAGGCAGGCCGTCGATCCAGAACTGGTCGCCGCGGTGCGGGCCGATGATCGGCAGGCCGCGGGTGCGCGAAAGCTCGCCGGTGCCGCCGGCGTGGTCGATGTGGGCGTGGGTGAGCCAGATCTGCTCGAGCTTCAGGCCGAGCCGCTCGACGGTGGCGAGCAGTTCGGGCAGGTCGCCGCCGGGGTCGATGACGGCGGCCTGCTTCGTCTGGTCGTCCCAGACGATGGAGCAGTTCTGGGCGAAGGCGGTGACGGGGAGGGTGTGGTAGCGCAGCATGGCTGGAATCTTGCCAGCCTCGGGAACCGAATCCGGTCCGTGATGTCTTCAAGCCGCAGCCTGCGTTGTTTTCCGACCTTCTGTCTGTTCTCTCCGGAGCCGTTCATGCCGCCGATCCTGCCCGCCTCCCGCCGCTTCCTGCTGCTGCAGGGCGCCGGCGTGGTGATCGTCTCGTCCCTGCCGATCGGGTGGGGTGCCGCCCGGGCGCAGGCCGCTGCCCTGCGCCCGACGCCGTCTCAGACCGACGAGGCCGGCCATTACCACCACCCCGGCGATGGTGACCGGGCCGACGCCGCCTTCCAGGGCTTCGGCCAGGTCACGCTGGCCGGGACGGCCGCTTCCGTTTCCGCACGCTCAAGCCCGCGGCCCTACACCGGCCGCACGCCGCACGCCGCACGCCGCACATCCATGTCAAGGTCAAGCTCGGCGGGCGCGAGCTGCTGACAACGCAGTTCTCCGTGCAGGGCGATCCGGGCAATGCCCGCGACGCCCTGTGGCGTCGGCTGGACGCCGAGGCGCAGGCGGCGCTGGCCCGGCCATTCGTGCCGGGGCCGGACGGCTTCTCGGCCGACTCTGCCGTCGTCGTGCGCACCTGAGAAATGTCTGCCGCGCAGCCCGCAGACTGCGCCACCGGTCCGGCCGCGCACCCGCAGCTCGCCGTGCTGCCCCGACAGGCTGATCTCGCGCTGGTAGCCCGCGCCGCGACGGGCGGCGACGGCCGCATGGCCTTCCTGACCCTCGAGCGCGGTCGGCGCGGGCGTGAAGCGCACGTCCAGGTCGCCCGTCTTGGCGGTGAAGGCGCACAGCGTGCGGACGGCGACGTTCATCCGGCGCTGCGCTCGGCCATCGTCCGGGCGATCTCGCCGATGCGGCGCAGCGCGGCGCGGTGGGGCTCGTCCCAGCGCCCGCCCACGCCCAGGCGGATGCAGTGGCGGTAGCGGCCGGTGGCGCTGAACATCGTGCCCGGCGCGATGCAGATGCGCTCGGCCAGGCAGGCCTCGAACAGCGCGGTCGAGTCCAGGCCGCCGGGCAGCTCGATCCACAGGATGAAGCCGCCGGCCGGATCGGTCACGCGGGTGCCGCGCGGAAAGCTCTCGGCGATCAGGCCGCGCGCCTCGTCGACCCGCGCGGCGATGGTGGTGCGCAGCTGGCGGTAGGCCGAGCCGTGGCCGGGCTGGGTCAGCAGATCGGCCATCGCCAGCTCGAGCAGCTCGGTGTGGCCGCCCGAATGCACCGCCTTGAGCCGGCGCACCTGCGCGCTCCAGCGCCCGGCCTCGACCCAGCCCAGGCGGATGCCCGGCGCCACCGTCTTCGAGAAGGAGCCGCAGATCATCACATGGCCGCCGGTGTCGAAGGCCTTGACCGCGCGGCGGCGGTCGTCCTGCTCGGCCAGGTCGTTGTAGAGCACGTCCTCGATCAGCGGAATGCCGCGCTCGGCCACCATCTGCGCCAGCCGGCGGCGCTCGGCCAGCGGCATCGAGGCGCCCAGCGGGTTGGAGAGCGTCGGCACCGCCAGCACCGCCTTGACCGGCTGGGTGTCGAAGGCCAGCTGCAGCGCGTCCAGCGACAGCCCGGTGCGCGGATGCGTCGGGATCTCCAGCGCGCGCAGGTGCATGCTCTCGAGGATCTCCAGGAAGCCGAAGGAGGTCGGCGACTCCAGCGCCACCACGTCGCCGGGCTGGGTGACCGCGCGCAGGCACAGGCTGATCGCCTCCTGGCAGCCGTTGGTGACCAGGATGTCGCGCGCGTCGAGCTGGCAGCCCAGGCCGAGCGCGTGGCGCGCGACGGCGCGGCGCAGCAGCTCGTGGCCCGGGCCGATCGGGTAGCGGCACAGCGAGGCGCGGTGGCGCTGCGCGGCGCGGCTGACCGCGCGGCGCACCCGGTCCTGCGCGAACAGCTCGCCGCTCGGGCAGGCGGCGCCGAAGGAGATGTAGCGCGGATCGGTGGCCAGGCTCATCACCTGCTCGCCCAGCGAGCTGACATCGACCGGGCGCGAGTCGGGCGGCGGCAGCGAGGGCTCGGGCTCGGGCAGGCGCGGCGCGCGCGCGGCCACGAAGTAGCCCGAGCGCGGGCGGGCCTCGATCAGCCGGGCGTCCTCCAGCGTGCGGTAGGCCTGGACGACGGTCGACAGCGACACGCCCTGCTGGCGCGCCAGCTCGCGCACCGACGGAATGCGCTCGCCGCGCGCCAGCGTGCCGGCGCGGATCGGCTGCGCGATGCGCTCGGCGATCTGCAGGTAGAGCGTGTCGTTGGCGGACGTGGGCGCGGGAAGCGACGAGGGCAGAGGCGCGGGGAGGAGGGCAGGCTGCGGCGGCATGAGAAGTCCCGTTCGAGCCCCATTCTGTCGGGACCTGCGCTGCGGCGACCAGTACAGATCCGGCGCATCCCGACCGGAACAGTCGAGGCTGGAACCGTTGTTGTCGCGGCTGTGCTGGTCGGTGCGTGTCGCTGTGCGGTGCGTGGCCGCTCGCCTAAGGTGCAGTCATGGACAGCGACCTCTCACCCCTTTCGCCCCGCCGGGTGCTGCCCCGCGGCCATGTGACTTCCCTGAGTCGTCCGCATGACGGCATCCTGCGCATCGCGGTCGAGCACGGCCGGCTGTGGCTGACGCAGGAAGGCGATCCGGACGATCATTTCATCGCTGCCGGCGAGGACCTCGCGCTGTGCGGGCCGGGTGCGGTGGTGCTCGAGTCCGACGGCGCGGTCGATGCGGTCTTCTCGGTGGGCTTCGGCCCGGCGCCGGTTCCGGTGATTGCTCAGGCGTCGGCCGCGTCGGTCAGCGCGACGACCGGCGCTTCAGGCGCGGCGCCCGCCCGGCCGCTGCTGGCCGCGACCGGAGGCTGAGCGCTGACGACCTGGTTGCCGCCGCCGCCCTTGCCCTCGGCCAGCGCGCGCTCGGCGCGGCGGATCGCCGCGCTCAGGCTCTCGCCGGGCGCGATCTCGGCCAGGCCGATCGTCGCCGACACCGGCAGCTGGCCATAGGCATGCGGCACGCCGAGCTGGGCGATGCGGCTGCGCAGCGCCTCGACCCGCTCGAAGGCCTCGGGCATCTCCAGCCCGCTCATCATCACGATGAACTCCTCGTCGCCCCAGCGGCCGACCAGGTCGGTGGTGCGCAGGTTGTCGCGCAGCACCCGGGCGATGCCCGACAGCGAGCGGTCGGCGGCCTCGTGGCCGCAGCGCTCGTTGATGAGCCGGAAGCCGTCCAGATCGGCCACCGCCACGGTCAGCAGGCCCTCGGGCGGCAGCTCGCCGTCTTCGCCGGCGGCCGGACGCTCGTCGAGCCGGGCCTGGGCCAGCATCGTCCAGTGGCGGCGGTTGTCGAGCCGGGTCAGGCTGTCGCGCTGCAGCAGCTCGCCGAGCTGGGTGCTCGTCTCGTCGGTCAGCCGGCGGCTCACCTTGGCCAGCGTCATCAGCATGAGCAGCGCCATCAGCAGATTGGCCTGCATCAGCGTCTCCAGCACCACTGGCGGCAGTTCGTGCAGCGGCGCGGCGAGCTGGCTGCCCAGGCGCAGCGTCACGCAGCCGGCGATCAGGCAGACCGCAGCGCGCCAGCGGATGTCCTCGGTCAGCCGGGTGTGCAGGATGATGGCCGGCAGCAGCCCGACCAGCGGCCACCACAGCCCGCTGTCCCAGCCCAGCGCCCACACGCCGAAGAGCGCATGCGCCGCCACGCCGCCCAGCAGCACCCAGAACGAGCCCTGCGTGCGGCCGATGCGCTGCAGCACCGTGGCCACCGCCAGCAGGCCGACGCTGCCGACGCTGGCCGCGGCCAGCGTGCGTGCGCCGAAGCTCAGGAACAGCGGGATGTAGAGCAGATGCAGCGCCGCGCCGGCCCAGCTGAACTGGCGCAGCAGTTGCCAGAAGGCGGTGTCGACCACCGCTTCCTGCGGGGTCAGGACACGGCCGGAAGGGGTCAGGATCGAGGGCGTGCTCATCGCGTAGGGCTCGGGGTCAGGACGGAATCTCCCGGCGCTATCGACCAGGAATGGAAAAAACTGAAGTCGGGTGGCTCTGCCTAGAATCCGGCGCATCGCCAACCCGACATGACGAGTCTTCCGATGAGCGAACATTCCCCTCGCCCGGCCCTGTCGCCGGTGGTGGCCGGCTGCTGGCGCCTGGCCGAATGGGGCTGGAGCGCGCCCGAGCGGCTGCGCTGGATCGAGCAGTGCCTCGAGCGCGGCGTCACCACCTTCGACCATGCCGACATCTACGGCGGCTACAGCGTCGAGGCGCTGTTCGGCGAGGCGCTGGCGCTGGCGCCGCATCTGCGCGCGCGTCTGCAGCTGGTGAGCAAGTGCGGCATCCGGCTGGTCGACGCGGCGCGGCCGGCGCACCGCGTCAAGTCCTACGACACCTCGGCGGCGCATCTCATGGCCAGCGTCGACAACAGCCTGCGGGCCTTGAGGACCGACCATCTCGACCTGCTGCTGATCCATCGCCCCGACCCGCTGATGCGACCGGGCGAGATCGCCGATGCGGTGGCGAGGCTGAAGGCGGCCGGCAAGATCCTCGACTTCGGCGTCTCGAACTTCACGATGTCGCAGTTCGCGATGCTCAACCAGTGGGTGCCGCTGGCCACCAACCAGATCGAGCTGAGCCCGCTGCACCGCGCGCCGCTGCATGACGGCACGCTCGACCAGATGCTGGCGCTGGATCTGCGGCCGATGATCTGGTCGCCGCTGGCCGGCGGGCGGCTGTTCTCGGGGCAGGAGCCCGACGCGCTGCGGGTGCGCGCGGTGCTGGAGGCGGTCGCGCAGCGCCATGGCGTCGCGCCCGCCACCGTGGCCTATGCTTGGCTGCTGCGCCATCCGAGCGGCCCGCGCCCGATCGTCGGCAGCCGCCGCCTCGAGGCGCTCGACGAGGCGCTGGCCGCGCAGGCGCTGACGCTCGACGCCGAGACCTGGCATGAGATCTGGAGCGCCGGCGCCGGCGTGGAGGTGCCCTGATGAGCGCGGCCGACATCGACAGCCCGCGCCTGCGCAGCGAGCGCGAGCGCCTCTTCGGCCCCGGCGAGGAGGGTCAGGTGCGTGCGCTGGTGCTGGCGCTGGCCCGGCCGGCCGACTGGGAGGTGCTGGGTCGGGTCTGGAAGGGCGTGCAGGACGAGCTGGGCTGGCCGGCGCCGGGCATCGCCGTCTCGGGCACCGACGCCTGCCAGCTCTGGTTCTCGCTGGCCGATCCGCTGCCGCCCGCGCAGGCCCATGAGCTGCTCGAGCGGCTGCGCCTGCGCTATCTGGCCGAGGTGCCGGCGCACCGGGTCGAGCTGATTCCTTCGGCCGACGGCGAGCGCCAGGTGCCGCGCATTCCGGCCGCGCTCGGCGATGAGGCCTGGTCGGCCTATGTCGCGCCCGACCTCGCGCCGGTCTTCGCCGAGACGCCGTGGCTGGACGTGCCGCCACGCGCCGAGGGCCAGGCCGAGCTGCTGTCGCGCCTGCGCTCGATCAGCGCGGCCGAATGCGCCGTGCTGCTGCCCGAGGTGGCCGCGCGCGCCGCCGCACCGACGGCAGCGGGTCCGGTCGCCTCCGCACCCGCCGCCGCGACCGCCAGCGTCTTCACCGATCCGCAGGCCTTCCTGCTGCAGGTGATGAACGACGAGCGGGTCGAGATGGCGCTGCGCATCGAGGCGGCCAAGGCGCTGCTGGGCGCCTCGCCGGCCCGAGCGACGCCGCGCAGGAAGAGCGCCGCGCCCGAGGCGGGCTGAGCCGCCCGCCGGACGCGTCAGAGCGTCGGCGCCGCGCCGAACACGCGGCCCGAGTGCTCGCGCATCGCGTGGAACTGGATGTCGGGCATGCGCTCCTGCGCCACGCGCAGGTCCGAGCTGTACTGCACCAGGAAGGCCGGCGCGCCGACCACGTCGTAGGCGATGCGCAGCGGCTCGGAGTCGATGAACTTCTTCAGCTTGGCCTCGTCGTCGCAGGTGATCCAGCGCGCGATGGTGAAGCGGCAGGGGTCCAGGCGCGCATCGACGCCGTACTCGCTCTTCAGGCGGTGCAGCACCACCTCGAACTGCAGCTGGCCGATCGCGCCCAGCATCAGCGAGCCGCCGGAGACCGGGTTGAAGACCTGGATCGCGCCTTCCTCGCCGAGCTGCTGCAGGCCCTGGCGCAGCTGCTTGGAGCGCAGCGGATCCTTGATCTCCACCGTGCGGAAGCTTTCCGGCGCGAAGAAGGGCAGCCCCGTGTAGTGCAGCGCCTCGCCCTCGGTCAGCGTGTCGCCGAGCTGCAGCACGCCGTGGTTGGGGATGCCGATGATGTCGCCGGCCACCGCCTCGTCGACCAGCTCGCGGCGCTGCGACAGGAAGCTCACCACCGTCTGCGGGCGCATTTCCTTGCCGTTGCGCACCACCTTCAGGCGCATGCCGCGGGTGAACTTGCCCGAGGACACCCGCACGAAGGCGATGCGGTCGCGGTGCGCCGGGTCCATGTTGGCCTGCACCTTGAAGACGACGCCGGAGAACTTGGCCTCGTCGGGCTGCACGGTGCGCTCCAGCGCCTGGCGGCTGCCCGGCGGCGGGGCCAGCTCGACCAGTGCGTCCAGGATCTCGCGCACGCCGAAGTTGTTGATCGCCGAGCCGAAGAACATCGGCGTCTGCCGGCCCGCCAGGAAGGCGGCGTGGTCGAACTCGGGGGCGGCCTCGCGCAGCAGCTCGACCTCGCCGAGCGCCTGCTCGAACGGGCCGCCGAAGCGCTCGACATGGGCCGGGTTCTCCAGGCCGTGCAGCACTTCCTCGTCGCCGCCGGCGCGGTCCTCGCCGGGCGCGAACAGGCGCATCTGGTCGGCGCGCAGGTCCATCACGCCGTGGAAGAACTTGGCCATGCCGACCGGCCAGGTGAAGGGCACGACGGTCATGCCCAGCTCCTGCTCGATCTCGTCCATCAGCGCCAGCGGATCCTTCACCTCGCGGTCCATCTTGTTGATGAAGGTGAGGATGGGCGTGTTGCGGGCGCGGCAGACCTGCAGCAGGCGCCGGGTCTGCGGCTCCACGCCGTTGGCGGCGTCGATCACCATCAGCGCGGCGTCCACGGCGGTCAGCACGCGGTAGGTGTCTTCCGAGAAGTCCTGGTGGCCGGGCGTGTCGAGCAGGTTGATGACGCAGTCGCCATATTCCATCTGCATGACGCTGGAGGCCACCGAGATGCCGCGCTGCTTCTCGATCTCCATCCAGTCCGAGGTCGCGTGGCGGCTGGCCTTGCGCGCCTTGACCGAGCCGGCGATCTGGATCGCGCCCGAGAACAGCAGCAGCTTCTCGGTCAGCGTGGTCTTGCCCGCGTCGGGGTGGGAAATGATCGCGAAGGTGCGACGGCGGCGGATCTCGGGGGTGAGGTCGGACATGGCGGTGAGGAAGAACGGCGCGGTTCGGGTGCGCTGCAAGCGCGAACCCGCGATTGTCGCCTGTGGCGCTGTCGTGTGTCGCTCAATCGCCCTGGGCTGTGCCTGACCGCCATTGCGTCAATGCAGCTTCGGCATCGGCCAGTTCTTCCTTGCGGCGGCCATAGCCGCAGCGCTCGATCAGATCGCGTGCCGCAGCCAGATCGACCTCGGGCGATTCCCACGGGTAATGCGCTTCGCGGAAGAACAGCCGGGCGCGGTAGAGGTGGATGTCGGCCATGTGCAGCCGCATCGGGCCGCGTTCGGCGATGTCCCAGGCTTCGTCGAGGTCGGCCTGGGCGCTGTCGGGGCCGGTGAGGGGGCCGGTGATGGCGCGCATCCAAGAGCGGGTGAGGAGGCCGAAGGGACGGTAGCCTTGTAATCCAGCACGGCGCAGGTCTGCCACGGCCGCGTTTGCTTCGCTGCAAGCCTGTGCGAGTTCGGTGGCGTCGGGTTCAGCCGGGGTCAGTAGGGCGATAAAGAGTGCGGTGCGGGCCAGGGTGAGGTGTTCGAGGGCAATGTCCAGCAGACTTACGCCGTTCGCGCTGGCGGACCAATTCAACTTTTGGATTGAGCGTTGTCTCACCGCGTGCAGCGTCTCCTGATGCGCTGCCGCTCCTTGCGCTGGCTTGGTTTGGGCAAGGGCTGCACCCTGCCATGTTGCACGCTCGCAGTCGGCGAGGAGAAGATCGGCGTACCGAAAGCCTGGCAGCGAGTAGAGCAGAGGAGTGTTGGGTTGACGCTTCTGTTGCATCCGCTGGGCTTCGCGAAAGCCTAGCAATGCATCGGCCCGATGGCCCGTCTGGTGCAGAACGTTGGCCCGGGTTGCACGGCTGGTCATGCGCATGAATGAATCTCCGCTGCGGTCGGCGTGGCTCACGGACTGTTCTGCGTCTTGCACCGCTGCGGGCAGTTCGCCCAGCGTCAGATCCTGTTCACACAGGTTGCCTGCGGTGATAGCCGCACTTTTCCAAGCTTCCGACTGAACTCTCATTTCAAGTGCCGCCCGCATCGGTTCCAAGGCTTCGGTTAGTCTGCCCAATGCGCTTAGGTGGAAGGCGGCCTGGTTCAGCAGCCAAGCTTGGTCACCATACGCCAAGGCCGGCGATACCCGCTGCCAGGGCTGGTCGAAGAAACACGTCACGGCACCCAAATCCGGGCCGAAAGCGCCGAGTTTCCTGAATATGTAACGATCGTCCTCCCGAGTGATGCGGGCGAAGTAAACCTCGCTAAACGCCCGCAGAGTCAATCCCGCCAGACAGCCATGCGCCACGGCTTGATAAAGCGGTTGCAGGTCTTCGAGCGTGGGCCGGTCGCCTTCCTTCGTGCTGGCGCACAGGTGCTCGAAGAGCCGGCCATGCGCCGCCCGCCACGCTTCGGGCTGCTGCGCGCGCAACTGGCGGGCGAAGTATTCGCGCAGCAGCGGGTGGGCGTCGAGGCTGAGCAGGCTGCCGGTGCCGGCTTCGCGGTGGACGGTGAGCAGGCGGGCGGATTCGAGGCGCTGGAGCGAGACATTGATGACTGCGGTGCTCACGCGCTCGTAGGTGATCCGTCCCTTCGCTCCGAAGAGTCGCCGCACCCAGCCGCCGAATCCGCCTGATCGGGACTCCTGCGAACGGCCAGCAAAGAGCGGATCGGTGAGTCCAACGATCACCGGCGGCTGCCGCAGCGCGTCGAAGCAGTCGGCCGTGACGGGTCGGTCGAACAGGCCGAGCATGCGCAGCAGGGCCAGCGCGCGGCGGCCCGAGTCGCCTTCGCGCTCGAAGCTGGTCTCGTAGGCCGCCATGACGCGGAAGGCGTGGCCGCCTTGCTCCTCGGCGTCGGCTTCTTCGAGCTTGACGAGGTGGCGCTGGCGGATGTCGCCGGCATGCGCATCGTGCAGCCAGGTGCCGAGCAGTTGCAGCGTGAGGGCGTGGCCCTTGACCTCTTCCACCGTGGCCTGAAGTTCCCGCGCCGCGCCTTTGACGCCGAGCGTGGTCAGCAGGTGCGTGCCGGCCTCCGCGCTCAATCGCTTCAGTTCATGCTCCGGCGCCGTGCTCTGCCGAAACGCTTTCAGATCCGGCACCGAATACCGCGTGGTCACCAGACACAGCCCCCGGCTCTGCTGCGCTAGCCCCTTGAGCAGCGCGGCGATGCCTTGATCCTTCAACGTGCTGCCCGTCGGTGCCGTCGGGGCGTATTGCAGCGGCTCCAGGCCGTCGAGGATCAGCAGGCTGCGCCGGCTGCCGACGCGGCGGGCCAGCCGCTGACCTTTCTCATAGGCACCGGCGGCGCTGGCGGCGAAGGCGCGGTCGGCATCGTCGTCGGCGAAGAAGTCGAGCGCGGCTTTCAGGAAGGCGTCGGACGAGGCCGCCACCTGATCGCGCGTGCCCTGGCTGTAGAACGACCACGCAAACGCCGCATCGCACCCCGGCCAGCCTTTGGCGAGCATCTCGTCAACCGCCCATTTCGCCACCAGCGAGGTCTTGCCCTCGCCGCCCAGCGCGACGAAGGTCAGGAGGTGCGGCCGGCCCGTCTCGGCGCGCAGGGCTCTGGCCCAGGCGTCGGAGATCAGGGCCTTTTCGGCGTCGCGGCCGATCAGCTCCTTGGGGGCGTACTGGAGGATGCGGTCGAGGCTGTATCTGCCCTCTTCAGGGCTCGCCGGTGGGCAGGGGGAGTCCGGCGAGCCTATCGAGGGGCTGCGGTCGGCCCTGGGGCAGCAGTTTTTCGAGTGCGAGGCTTGCGCTCGCCAACCGGCGCGGGTTCGATGCCGGCTGTGCCTTCGATCGCATCGAGCAACTGCTCATAGCCGTCATCGCTGGTCGGCTGGTAATAGGTGTACGGCCGCAGCGGCTCCGGGATGTGCGCCGTGTCCGCTGGCTCGAAGACGATCGGGATGAAACGGTTGTTGAGGCTCTTGTCGTCGTACAGCTTTTGCGTGATCACGTTGCCTTCCCAGTCCACGCCTTTGCCGACGCCGGGTGCCTCCTTGCCGCGGAAGCGCCGGTAATACGTTTCGGTGCAAACGACGAGCACATGGCGAGCGTCGTCGAACTGGTTCAGCATCCAGCGCGGCCAGCCTTCCTGCGGGCTACCGTTGACGTATTGATCCAGCCGTATTTCGTAGCCGCCGCGGCGCAGGCGTTCGGACAGGTCGAGCACGCGCTGGCGGTGTGCG
This sequence comes from Sphaerotilus sp. FB-3, assembly GCF_023706025.1. Classification (NCBI taxonomy): domain Bacteria; kingdom Pseudomonadati; phylum Pseudomonadota; class Betaproteobacteria; order Burkholderiales; family Sphaerotilaceae; genus Sphaerotilus; species Sphaerotilus sp. FB-3. Next base: position 341,207 of record NZ_BQWE01000011.1, read on the forward strand.
TCGCTGTCGTGGCTGTAGCTGATGAAGACGATCGGATGCGTCATTTGTTTGTTTCCTCCCCCGGTAGCCGAGCGCGCTTCTTGCCGCCCTCAGCCCGCCTGCCCGCGCTGCCAGAGCTGCGGTGTGAGCTCGACGCTGGCCTTGTCGCCGGCCAGCAGCAGGTGGCCGTCCTGGATCGTCGCGCCCAGGCGCATCGTGCGCTCGACCAGCGGCAGCAGCGCCTCGCACTCGTCTTCCGGCAGGTACCAGATGGTGAGCTTCGACAGCCTGGCCAGCGCCGCGGCGTTGTCCTGGCGCCAGGCCTCGGCCTTGCGGCCGCCGTAGGTGTAGAGCACCACCTCGTCGGAGCGGCCGCTGGCCTTGCGCAGCAGGCGCTCGTCGGGCAGGCCGACCTGCAGCCACAGCCGGATCGAGCCGGTGTCGTCGAGATGCCAGAAGTCGGGCTCGTCCTCGGTGGAGATGCCGCCGGCCGGGGTCAGGCGCTCTTCGGCGTGCATCGCGAAGGCGACCAGGCGCACCATCAGGCGCTCCTCGGTCTCGGAGGGGTGCCGCGCCAGCGTCAGGCTGTGGTCGGCATAGTGGTGACGATCCATGTCGGCGATCGACAGGTCGGCTTTGTGGACGGTGGAACGGATGGCCATCGGTCGATTCTAGGTCTGCAGGACCGCGGTCAGGCCGGCGCGCCACCCGCTACGATGCGGGATCCCCACCGATGGAGATCCTTCCGATGATTCTCGAAGTTGCCGACATCCGCATCCAGCCGGGCCGCCAGGCCGAATTCGACGCCGCGATCCAGCATGGCGTGAACACCGTCATCAGCCAGGCCAAGGGCTTCGCCGGCTTCAAGGTGAACAAGGGCATCGAGTCGCCCGAGCGCTACCTGCTGATGATCTGGTGGGAGACGCTGGAGAACCATACGGTCGACTTCCGCGAGTCGCCGGCCTTCCTGGAATGGCGCGGCATCGTCGGCCCGTTCTTCGCGCAGCCGCCGCAGGTCGAGCACTTCGAGCTGCTGGCCAGGTCGGCCTGAGGCCGGGTCGCGCGATCGACCCGCCAAGAAGGAAGGGCCTGCCATTGCTGGCAGGCCCTTCCTGGCGGTCTGTCTCCTCCGCCTCTCTCTTGTGTGTCGGAGGCGGCGGCGGCGATCAGGCCTCGAGCTGGGCGAGGATCTTCTCGCGGGTGGCCTTCAGCTCGACCGGCAGGTGGTAGGCCAGCTGCTCGAACAGCTCGCCGTGCAGCTTCATTTCCTGCACCCAGGCGTCGCGGTCGATGCTGATGACGCTCTGGAACTGGGCTTCGCTGAAGTCCAGTCCCGACCAGTTCAGATCACGGTAGTTCGGGCTGACGCCGAAGATGTGCTCGGTGCCCTTGCCGGCGGTGCCGTCGATGCGGCCCAGCATCCACTGCAGCACGCGGGCGTTGTCGCCGTAGCCCGGCCAGACGAACTTGCCGTCGGCGCCCTTGCGGAACCAGTTGACGCAGAAGATCGACGGCAGCTTGGCGCCTTCGGCCTGCAGCCTGGCGCCCACGTTCAGCCAGTGCTGGAAGTAGTCGCTCATGTTGTAGCCGGCGAAGGGCAGCATCGCGAACGGATCGCGGCGCACCACGCCCTGCGCGCCGAAGGCGGCAGCGGTGGTTTCCGAGCCCATCGTCGCAGCCATGTAGACGCCCTCCACCCAGTCGCGGGCCTCGGTGGCCAGCGGCACGGTGGTCGAGCGGCGGCCGCCGAAGATGAAGGCGTCGATCGCCACGCCGGCCGGATCGTCCCAGGCCGGGTCCAGCGCCGGGTTGTTGGTCGCGGCGATGGTGAAGCGGGCGTTCGGGTGAGCGGCCGGGCGCAGCTTGCCGTCGGGCAGGCGGGCGGTCTCGGGCGTCCAGTCCTTGCCCTGCCAGTCGACCAGGTGCGAGGGCAGCTCGTCGGTCATGCCTTCCCACCACACGTCGCCGTCATCGGTCAGCGCGACGTTCGTGAAGATGACGTCCTTGTCCAGCGACGCCATGCAGTTCGGGTTGGTCTTGAAGTTCGTGCCCGGGGCGACGCCGAAGTAGCCGGCTTCCGGGTTGATCGCACGCAGCTTGCCGTCGACCGGCTTGATCCAGGCGATGTCGTCGCCGATCGTGGTGACCTTCCAGTCGCCCAGCGCCGCCGGCGGGATCAGCATCGCGAAGTTGGTCTTGCCGCAGGCCGACGGGAACGCGGCGGCGACGTGGCTCTTCTTGCCTTCCGGCGAGGTCACGCCCAGGATCAGCATGTGCTCGGCCAGCCAGCCCTGGTCGCGACCCATCGTGGAGGCGATGCGCAGCGCGAAGCACTTCTTGCCCAGCAGCGCGTTGCCGCCGTAGCCCGAGCCGTAGGACCAGATTTCCTGGGTCTCGGGATAGTGGACGATGTACTTGGTCTTCGGGTTGCACGGCCAGGTGGTCGTGTCCTTCTGGCCTTCGGCCAACGGGGCGCCCACGGTATGCACGCATGGCACGAAATCGCCGTCGGTGCCCAGCACGTCATAGACGGCCTTGCCCATGCGGGTCATCAGCTTCATGTTGACCGCGACATAGGCGCTGTCGGACAGCTCGATGCCGATGTGGGCGATCGGCGAGCCCAGCGGGCCCATCGAGAACGGCACGACATACATCGTGCGGCCCTTCATGCAGCCCTTGAACAGCGCGTTCTCGCCGGTCTGCAGCAGGCTGCGCATCTCGGCCGGGGCCATCCAGTTGTTGGTCGGGCCGGCTTCTTCCTTGGTGGCCGAGCAGATGTAGGTGCGGTCCTCGACGCGCGCCACGTCCGACGGATCGGTCCAGGCCAGGTAGCTGTTGGCACGCTTGGCCGGGTTGAGTTTCTTGAAGGAACCGGCGTCGACCAGCAGCTGGCACAGGCGGTCGTACTCTTCCTGCGAGCCGTCGCACCAGTAGATGGCGTCCGGCTGGGTCAGGGCGGCCACTTCGGCGACCCAGGCGATCAGCTTGGCGTTCTTGACGTAGGCGGGTGCGTTCACAGTGACGCCGGCCATCAGCGGTTGGTTCATCGGAAGGGCTCCTAGGTTGAAAAAGGCATCTCGAAAGCCGATCGCGGACGCGCTGTCCTACGTGGTTTTCGGGATGCCTCCCGCGGGGCAGTGTAGGGGTGGGGGTCTGTCCATTACAGGCGGGTTACATGCGTTTTTTGCATGACCTTGTGCTGTCCAGAACCTAGAAGGGGGTGAAATGTCCTGCTTTGTGAATTTCGACCCGCAGCCGCGGGGGCAGGACAATCACGGCTTTTGCATGGAAGGAAGACGCGAGTGTTCAAGAACCTGACGGTGTTCCGCATCGGCCCGGACTGGGCCGCCGATCTGCTGCAGGCCGAGGCGGCACTGGACAAGGACCGCTTCGTCGAATGCGGCGCGACGCAGCAGCAGTCGGCCGGCTGGGTGGCGCCGCGCGGCCCGGCCGAGGCGCCGCTGCTGGAGTCGATCGCCGGCCAGTGGCTGCTGCGGCTGATGGTCGAGCAGCGGGTGGTGCCCGGCGCGGTGGTCAAGCGCCGCACCGAGGAGATCGCCGACCAGCTCGAGCAGTCCACCGGCCGCCGCCCGGGCCGCAGGCAGACCAAGGAGCTCAAGGAGCAGGCGCTGCTGGAGCTGCTGCCGCAGGCCTTCACCAAGCGCGCCAGCATCGGTGTCTGGCTGTCGCCGACCGACCGCTGGCTGATCGTCGACACCGGCAGCGCCACCCGCGCCGACGAGGTGGTCACGCTGCTGGTCAAGGCGCTGCCGGGCCTGTCGGTGCAGGCGCTGCACACGAACGAGTCGCCGGCGGCGGTGATGTCCGACTGGCTGCTGAGCGGCGAGCCGGCCGCCGACTTCACGGTCGACCGCGAGTGCGAGCTCAAGACGCCCGACGAGATGAAGTCGGTGGTGCGCTACGCCCGCCATCCGCTCGACATCGAGGAGGTGCGCGAGCACATCCGCCAGGGCAAGGTGCCGACCCGGCTGGCGCTGACCTGGAACGCGCGCATTGCCTTCACGCTGACCGATCTGCTGCAGATCCGCCGCATCGAGTTCCTCGACGGCGTGTTCGAGGACGACGCCAGCGTGTCCAAGGAGGAGCGCTTCGACGCCGATGCGGCGATCGCCACCGCCGAGCTGCGCCGGCTGCTGCCCGCGCTGGTCGAGGCGCTGGGCGGCGAGCATCTGCCGGCGTCCTGATCCGAGGTCGAGGTGGGATGCGCGAATGCATGTCAAAAGGCCCCGATTCCTGTGGATTCCTCTGGAACTTCAGCGTTTTTGGGGGAATGGCCCACAAATGTTGCGGTCAGTTGCAACAGGAATCGACAAAAGGGGTCGGAGTCCGCAGGCAGCGCTAGACTGAATTGCCAGATCAGGGTGGATCCGATGTCCTTGCACAGGAAACCGAAGACCCAGCAGGCTTTCCTGCTGGAAGCCATGCAGCGCATGGGAATGGATGCCGACCAGTTCGCGCGGCGCCTGGGCGCGTCGCGGCGTCGGCTCGACGACTGGCTGCGTGCACCGGGCGAGCCGGGCTATGTCGAGCTTGATCCTGTGATCTGGACCTTCGTGCGCGAGATTCTCGAGCGCCTCGATGAGCGCGACACCGTGCGCGATGCACTGCTGCCGAACGATCCGCCGACGGCGGCGCTGTCCGCGCCGATCCACGCCGCCACCCCGATCGTGCCGACGACGACCTGGCTGACCTGATCCGGCTCAGGCCCCCAGGCGCTCCTGCAGGCCCAGCGCGGCCAGCACCGCCAGCGGCGCGGTCTCCGAGCGCAGCACCCGGGCGCCAAGGCTGACCGCCACCGCACCGGCCGCGCGCGCGGCCGCCTCCTCGGCCGGCGACAGCCCGCCCTCCGGCCCGCTGATCACCCGCACCCGACCACCTGTGCGCAGCGCGGTGGCCCGCTCGGCCAGCGGTCGTGCCTCGCCCAGACTCAGCAGCCACAGCGGCGCTCCGGTGTCGGCCTTGGCCTCGCCCAGCGCCTGTGCCAGCGTGCGCACCGGCGCGATGAGCGGCACGCGGGTGCGGCCGCACTGCTCGGCCGCGGCGCGGGCCACGCCCTGCCAGTGCTCGCGCCGGCGCTCGGCACGTTCGCCCGACAGCCGCAGCACCGAGCGCTCGCACACCAGCGGCTCGATCGCCGCCACGCCCAGCTCGGTGGCCTTCTCGACCAGCCAGTCGAAGCGGTCGTTGGCCGGCATGCCTGCCAGCAGCACGATGTCGATCGGCAGCTCGCGGTCGACCGGGTCATGCGCACCGATGCGCACCTCGACCGACTGCCGCCCCATCGCCAGGATCTCCGCCGACCATTCGCCACCGCGGCCGTCGAACAGCGTGATCGCCTCGCCGGGCTGCATGCGCAGCACCTGGACATGGCGGGCCGGGCCGGGCGGCAGCGCGATCTCGGCGCCGGTGCTCAGCGCGGTGTCGGTCTCGATGTGCAGGCGTGCGGGCATGGGGCAGCGTGGAGAGAAGGAAGATAAACGAGTCGGTGCGCGCTCAGGCGCGGATGCGCCGCACCAGCGCGGTGGTCGAGTAGCCGTCGACGAAGGAGATCGCGCGGGCGTCGCCGCCCCAGCTGCGCACCAGGCGGGTTTCCTCGAGCGTCTCGATGTCGTAGTCGCCGCCCTTCACATAGAGATCGGGACGGATCTCGGTCAGCAGCTCGCACGGCGTCTGCTCGTCGAACAGCACCACCAGCGAGACGCTCTCGAGCGCGGCCAGCAGGCAGGCGCGGTCGGCCTCTGCATTGAGCGGGCGGTCCGGCCCCTTGCCGAGCTTGCGTGCCGAGGCGTCGCTGTTGAGCCCGAGCACCAGGCTGGCGCCCATCGCGCGCGCCTGCGCAAGATAGGTCGCATGACCGCGGTGCAGGATGTCGAAGACCCCGTTGGTGAAGACCATCGGGCGGGGCAGGGCGGCCAGCCGCGCCGGCAGATCGCGGCGCAGGCAGAGCTTGTCGAGAAAGGCGGGCGGCGTCATGGGGCGCGATTGTCGCCGCTCGGGCGCCCGGCGTGCGTGCGGGTCAGCGGCCGGGCAGCGCGCGGCGCAGCTGGATCGCCTCGGCGACATGGATCACGCCGAGGGTGTCGGCCTCGGCCAGATCGGCGATGGTGCGTGCCACCCGCAGCACCCGGTGCAGGCTGCGGCCCGACCAGCCCAGCCGGCTGGCGGCGGTGTTGAGAAAGCGCGTCGCCTCCGGCTCGGCGCGCACCTGCTCGTTGAGCTGGCCGGCTTCCAGCTCGGCATTGCTGCCGCCCTGGCGGGCCTGCTGGCGCCGGCGCGCCTCGGCCACCCGCTCGGCCACCGCCCGGCTGGGCTCGCCGTCGGGCGCGCCGGTCAGCTCCTCGGGCGGGATGGCCAGCACCTCGACACGCAGGTCGATGCGGTCGAGCAGCGGCCCCGACAGCTTGTTCTGGTAGCGCTGCACCGCCTCGGGCGTGCAGCGGCAGGGCTTGGCGGTCGAGCCGAGCATGCCGCAGGGGCAAGGGTTCATCGCGGCGACCAGCTGGCAGCGCGCCGGGAACTCGGCCTGCTGCGCCGCGCGCGAGATGGTGATGCGGCCGTTCTCGAGCGGCTCGCGCAGCGCCTCGAGTGCGCCGCGCGGGAATTCGGGCAGCTCGTCCAGGAACAGGATGCCGTGATGCGCCAGGGAAATCTCGCCGGGTCGCGGCGGCGAGCCGCCCCCCACCAGCGCGACCGACGAGGCGCTGTGGTGCGGCGAGCGCAGCACCCGCCGTGCCCAGTCGGCCGGCTCGAAGCGCCCGGCCAGGCTCAGCACCGCAGCCGATTCCAGCGCCTCCTCCTCGGACAGCGGCGGCAGCAGCCCGGCCAGGCGCTGCGCCAGCATCGACTTGCCGGTTCCGGGCGGACCGACCAGCAGCAGCGAATGCCGCCCGGCCGCGGCGATCTCGAGCGCCCGCTTGGCCGCGGCCTGCCCGCGCACATCCTGCAGGTCGGGCAGGCCGGCGCCGGCGCGCACCTCGACCGGGCGCGGCCGCGGCAGCACCGGGGTGGGTGGATCGCCGGGCTCGACCGGCTGCAGCGCCTCGACGATCTCGTCGAGGTGGTCGGCGCAGCGCAGCGCCAGGCCCGGCACCAGCGCAGCCTCCTCGGCGCTGCGCCGCGGCAGCACCAGGGTGCGGCTCCGCCCGCTGCGCTGCAGCGCCAGCGCCATCGGCAGCGCGCCGCGCACCGGGCGCAGGTCGCCCGCCAGAGAGAGTTCGCCGGCGAACTCCAGCCCGTCGAGCGCCGCTGCATCGATGTGGCCGGCCGCGGCCAGGATGCCCAGCGCGATCGGCAGGTCGAAGCGACCGCCCTCCTTGGGCAGATCGGCCGGCGCGAGATTGACGGTGATGCGCCGGTTGTGCGGGAAGTCCAGCCCGCTGTGCTGCATCGCCGCGCGCACCCGCTCGCGTGCTTCCTTGACCTCGGTGTCGGCCAGGCCGACCAGCGTGAACGAGGGCAGGCCGTTGGCGAGGTGGACCTCGACCGTGACCTCGGGGGCCTGCAGCCCGAGCAGGGCGCGGCTGTGGACGATGGCAAGCGACATGGTGGTGCGCGGCAGCAGGTGTCTGTGCGCGGACGGTGCACCGGCCGCGGGCCTGTGCGGATTGTGCGAAGCGCATCACGGGCTGCATCTCGCCCCGATGGGGGTATGGAACCAGCTTGGTGCATTCCCATGGCACCGAAATGGGTCGACATGCCGGCTCGTGTGGCATCGCGGGCCGGTCCGGGGCGTGGTCCTGATGCGTATCAATGGCGCGTCGGCGTGCGCATGGCATGGCACGGAAGATGCAGCAGGGGCTCCCAGCCACTTTCCATCACCAGTCAGTCAGATCAACCAGGAGCTGCCATGAAGATGGTCACTGCCATCATCAAGCCCTTCAAGCTCGACGAGGTCCGCGAGGCTCTCGGCAACATCGGCGTGCAGGGCATCACCGTCACCGAGGTGAAGGGCTTCGGACGTCAGAAGGGTCACACCGAGCTGTACCGCGGTGCCGAGTACGTCGTCGACTTCCTTCCGAAGGTCAAGATCGAGGCCGCCGTCGACGACGGCATCGTCGACCGGGTCATCGAGGCGATCGAGGGCGCGGCCCGCACCGGCAAGATCGGTGACGGCAAGATCTTCGTGACGCCCCTGGAGCAGGTTCTGCGCATCCGCACCGGCGAGACCGGCAAGGATGCGCTCTGATCAACCGCCCGACGAGACAACCATGTCAATGAACAAGAAACTGCTCGCCGGTCTGCCGCTGGGGCTGGCCGCCCTGGGTCTGACCGATCTCGCTCTCGCACAGGACGCCGCGGCGTCCGCGCCTGCCGTGGCCGAGGCCGCCTCCGCGGTGGCCGAGGCGGCTTCTGCCGTCACCGAGGCTGCCGCCGCCGCACCGGCACCGACCTTCGACAAGGGCGACGTGTCGTGGATGATGCTGTCCACCCTGCTGGTCATCATGATGGCCGTGCCGGGCCTGGCCCTGTTCTACGGCGGCCTGGTGCGCGCCAAGAACATGCTGTCGGTGCTGATGCAGGTGATGGTCACCTTCTCGCTGGTCGTCGTGCTGTGGTTCGTCTACGGCTACAGCCTGGCCTTCACCGAGGGCAATGCCTTCATCGGCGGCTTCGATCGCCTGTTCATGAACGGCGTCTGGGACAACGTCGCGGGCACCTTCGCGCCGGCGGCCACCTTCAGCAAGGGTGTCTACATTCCCGAGATCGTCTTCGCGGCGTTCCAGGCGACCTTCGCGGGCATCACCTGCGCGCTGATCGTCGGCGCCTTCGCCGAGCGCGCGAAGTTCTCGGCGGTGCTGATGTTCATGGTGCTGTGGTTCACCTTCAGCTATGCGCCGATCGCGCACATGGTCTGGTTCTGGATGGGGCCTGACGCCTATGCCTCGAAGGACGTGGTCGACGCGATGAACGCCAAGGCCGGCCTGATCTGGCAGCACGGCGCGCTGGACTTCGCCGGCGGCACCGTCGTGCACATCAACGCCGCGGTGGCCGGTCTGGTGGGCTCCTACATGATCGGCAAGCGCATCGGCTACGGTCGCGAAGCCTTCATGCCGCACTCGCTGACGCTGACGATGGTCGGTGCCTCGCTGCTGTGGGTGGGCTGGTTCGGCTTCAACGCCGGCTCGGCCCTGGAAGCCAACAACTTCGCCGCGCTGGCCTTCATCAACACCTTCGCTGCCACCGCCGCCGCGGTGCTGGCCTGGTGCCTGGGCGAAGGCCTGATGAAGGGCAAGGCCTCGATGCTGGGTGCCGCCTCCGGTGCGGTCGCCGGTCTGGTCGCGATCACCCCGGCCGCCGGCAACGTCGGCATCGTCGGTGCGCTGATCATCGGGTTCATCTCCGGCTTCGTCTGCCTGTGGGGCGTGCATGGCCTCAAGCGCATGCTGGGCGCCGACGACTCGCTCGACGTGTTCGGCGTGCACGGCGTGGGCGGCATCCTGGGCGCGCTGCTGACCGGCGTGTTCAACTCGCCGAACCTGGGCGGCCCGAGCGTCGTCGCCGACTGGGTCACCGTCGGCATGGTCGCCCCGGACGCCTACTCGATCGCCTCGCAGGTCTGGATCCAGGCCAAGGGCGTGCTGATCACCATCGTGTGGTCGGCGGTGGTCTCGGTGATCGCCTTCAAGATCGTCGACCTGGTCATCGGCCTGCGCGTGCCGGAAGACGACGAGCGCGAGGGCCTGGACATCACCTCGCACGGCGAGACCGCCTACTCGAAGTGATGCCGGTCTGCTGACCGCACCCGCAAGGGGCCGCCTCAGGGCGGCCCCTTTTGCTTTGGACCCCTGCCCGCATCTGCAGACCTTCCTAGAATCGTCGACATTCCCTTCATCCGTCCTTCCCTTTCCTCTTCCTGAGCAGGTCGTCCACCATGGTTCCCCATCTCGTCACCGCCCTGAACGGCCCGATCAACGAACTGGAAGCGCGCATGCTGGACTCGGTGCCGGCGATCGAGCGCTGGTTCCGCCTGGAGTGGATGGAGCACACCCCGCCGCTCTACACCTCGGTGGACGTGCGCAATGCCGGCTTCAAGCTCGCGCCGGTCGACACCAATCTCTTTCCGGGCGGCTGGAACAACCTGACGTCCGAGATGCTGCCGCTGGCGGTGCAGGCGGCGATGGCCGCGATCGAGAAGATCTGTCCCGAGGCGAAGAACCTGCTGCTGATTCCCGAGAAGCACACCCGCAACAGCTTCTATCTGACCAATGTCGCGCGGCTGGTGCAGATCTTCACGCAGGCCGGCCTGAACGTGCGCCTGGGCACGCTCGACCCCGAGATCACCGCGCCGACCGAGCTGGCGCTGCCCGGCGGCGACACGCTGACCATCGAGCCGCTGATCCGCAGCCAGCGCCGCCTGGGGCTGAAGAACTTCGATCCCTGCACCATCCTGCTGAACAACGACCTGTCGGCCGGCATTCCTGCGGTGCTGGAAGGTCTGCACGAGCAGTACCTGCTGCCGCCGCTGCACGCCGGCTGGGCGGTGCGGCGCAAGACGAACCACTTCCAGGCCTATGAGGAAGTGGCCAAGAAGTTCTCCAAGCTGATGGGCATGGACCCGTGGCTGATCAACCCGATGTACACCCGCTGCGGCGAGGTCAACTTCGGCGAGGGCAGCGGCATCGAGTGCGTGCAGACCAATGTCGACGCGCTGCTGAACAAGATCCGCCGCAAGTACAAGGAATACGGCATCAACGAGAAGCCGTTTGTCATCGTCAAGGCCGACAACGGCACCTACGGCATGGGCATCATGACGGTGCGCGATGCCAAGCAGCTCGAGGAGATCAACCGCCGCACCCGCAACAAGATGAGCGTCATCAAGGACGGCCAGGAGGTCACCGAGGTGATCATCCAGGAGGGCGTGCCGACCTGCGAGCGCATCAACGAGGCGGTGGCCGAACCGGTGGTCTACATGCTCGACCGCTATGTGGTGGGCGGCTTCTACCGGGTGCACGCCGACCGGGGCATCGACGAGAACCTGAACTCGCCGGGCGCGCAGTTCGTGCCGCTGGCCTTCGCGGAGTCGGGTCACATGGCGCGTGCCGGCGCCAAGCCGGGCGCCAGCGCGCCGAACCGCTTCTACATGTATGGCGTCGTCGGGCGGCTGGCGATGCTGGCGGCCAGCTACGAGCTGGAGGCCACCGATCCCGACGCCGAGGTGTACACCTGAGCGCCGGCATCGCCGCCCTGGCCTCGGCCGGATCGGGCTTGTTGACATGAGCCCGAAATGGCGGCATACTCCGTGATTCTTCTGGCTTGCGCGCGTGCCTAGCCGTACGTGGCGCAATCTGGTTTCGCCCCAAACGCAGAACCTCGATGGAGACGTCGAGAGGCTGTGACGGGCCCAAGACTGACCGCGAGCGGTGGCCGAGTGGGGCTGTTAGCGCGGGATAAGTTGGGGATTCCACATGATCCAAATGCAATCGCGACTCGACGTCGCGGACAACACCGGTGCGAAGTCCGTCATGTGCATCAAGGTGCTCGGCGGCTCGAAGCGTCGTTATGCCGGCATCGGCGACGTGATCAAGGTCAGCATCAAGGATGCGGCCCCGCGTGGTCGTGTCAAAAAGGGCGAGGTCTACAACGCCGTCGTCGTGCGCACCGCCAAGGGCGTGCGTCGTCAGGACGGCTCGCTCGTCAAGTTCGATGGCAATGCAGCCGTGCTGCTCAATGCCAAGTTGGAGCCGATCGGCACCCGCATCTTCGGCCCGGTGACGCGTGAACTGCGTACCGAGCGCTTCATGAAGATCGTGTCGCTGGCTCCGGAAGTGCTCTAAGCCGACCGCGAAGGACTGGCCATGAACAAGATTCGCAAGGGCGACGAGGTCATCGTGCTGACCGGTCGCGACAAGGGCAAGCGCGGTACGGTTTCTCTGCGCGTCGATGCCGACCACCTGGTGGTCGATGGCGTCAACGTCGTCAAGAAGCATGTGCGCCCGAACCCGCTGAAGGGCACGACCGGTGGCATCGTCGACAAGACCATGCCGATCCACCAATCCAATGTGGCGATCTTCAACCCCGCGACCGGCAAGGCCGACCGCGTGGGCATCAAGCTGCTTGACGACGGCAAGAAAGTGCGCGTCTTCAAGTCCAGCGGCGAAGAGATCAAGGCCTGAGGCGGGGTAGAGAAGACATGTCTCAACAGCAAGCTCGTCTGCAGACCTTCTATCGCGAGAAGGTCGTCGCCGATCTGATGGCCAAGTTTGGCTACAAGTCGGTCATGGAAGTGCCGCGCCTGACCAAGATCACCCTGAACATGGGTGTCTCGGAAGCCGTGTCGGACAAGAAGGTCATGGACCACGCCGTCGGCGATCTGACCAAGATCGCTGGCCAGAAGCCGGTCGTCACCAAGTCGCGCAAGGCGATCGCGGGTTTCAAGATCCGCGAGAACGTGCCCATCGGCTGCATGGTGACCCTGCGCGGCGTGCGCATGTACGAATTCCTGGATCGCTTCGTCACGATCGCGCTGCCGCGCGTTCGCGACTTCCGTGGTATCTCGGGCCGTTCGTTCGACGGTCGCGGCAACTACAACATCGGCGTCAAGGAACAGATCATCTTCCCGGAAATCGAGTACGACAAGGTGGATGCTCTGCGTGGTCTGAACATCAGCATCACGACGACCGCGACGACCGACGACGAGTGCAAGGCGCTGCTGGCTGCCTTCCGCTTCCCGTTCAAGAACTGAGGCCGAGGCTCACCATGGCAAAAGTTGCCCTCATCCAGCGCGAAGAAAAGCGCGAGAAGCTGGTCGCCAAGTACGCCAAGAAGTTCGCTGAACTGAAGGCGATCATCGACGACCAGAGCAAGTCGGAAGAAGAGCGTTACATGGCTCGCCTGGCGCTGCAGAAGCTGCCGCGCAATGCCAACCCGACCCGTCTGCGCAGCCGCTGCGAGATCACCGGTCGTCCGCGTGGCACCTTCCGCAAGTTCGGTCTGGCGCGCAACAAGATTCGTGAACTGGCCTTCCGTGGCGACATCCCCGGTGTCGTCAAGGCGAGCTGGTAAGCCGGCCCCAGGGCACGAACAGGAGTTATTCCATGAGCATGAGTGATCCGATCGCCGACATGCTGACCCGCATCCGCAACGCTCAGATGGTCGAGAAGACCAGCGTCGCGATGCCGTCGTCCAAGCTGAAGACCGCGATTGCGCAGGTCCTGAAGGACGAGGGTTACATCGATGGTTTCCAGGTGAAGACCGAGAGCGGCAAGTCGCAGCTCGAGATCTCGCTGAAGTATTACGCTGGTCGTCCGGTCATCGAGCGCATCGAGCGCGTGAGCCGTCCCGGTCTGCGCATCTACAAGGGCCGTCACGACATTCCCCAGGTCCAGAACGGTCTGGGTGTGGCCATCGTCACCACGCCGAAGGGCGTGATGACCGACCGCAAGGCGCGCGCTGCCGGCATCGGCGGCGAAGTGCTCTGCTACGTCGCCTAACCGCAGGAGACACACACAATGTCCCGCGTTGGAAAAATGCCGATCGCCATCCCGCAAGGCGTGGATGTGGCGATCACCGAGGACCAGATCAGCGTCAAGGGTGCCAAGGGCACGCTGGTGCGTCCGGCCCATCGCCTGGTCAAGGTGAGCAACGAGTCCGGCAAGCTGTCGTTTGCTCCGGCGGATGAATCCGCTGAAGCCAACGCCATGTCCGGCACCGTGCGTGCCCTGGTCAACAACATGGTCGAGGGTGTCAGCAAGGGCTTCGAGCGCAAGCTGAACCTGGTGGGCGTGGGCTTCCGTGCCCAGGCTCAAGGCCAGAAGCTGAACCTGCAGATCGGTTTCTCGCATCCGGTGGTCAAGGAAATGCCGGAAGGCATCAAGGTCGAGTGCCCGACGCCGACCGAAATCCTGATCAAGGGTGCAGACCGTCAGGTCGTCGGCCAGCTCGCCGCTGAAGTGCGTGCCTTCCGTCCCCCCGAGCCCTACAAGGGCAAGGGCATCCGTTATTCGGATGAGAAGGTCACCCTGAAAGAGACGAAGAAGAAGTAAGGAGCCGCACCATGTTGAACAAGAAAGAACAGCGCCTGCGCCGCTCCCGTCAGACCCGTGCCCGCATTGCCCTGCAGCGCGTGGCCCGTCTGACCGTCTTCCGCTCGAATCTGCACATCTACGCCAGCGTCGTCTCCGAAGACGGCTCGAAGGTGCTCGTCAGCGCCTCGACCGCCGAGAAGGACGTGCGCGAGCAGCTGGGCGCCGCCGGCAAGGGTGGCAATGTCGATGCAGCCACGCTGATCGGCAAGCGCATCGCCGAGAAGGCCAAGGCCGCCGGCATCGAGAAGGTTGCATTCGACCGTTCCGGTTTCGCCTATCACGGCCGCGTCAAGGCGCTGGCCGAGGCGGCCCGCGAAGCGGGTCTGCAGTTCTGACGCCCCGGCTCGCACACGAAGGAACACGAAATGGCTAAGTTTCAACCGAAGGTTGCGGACGAGGGTCGCGACGACGGCATGCGCGAGAAGATGATCCAGGTGAACCGCGTGACCAAGGTGGTCAAGGGCGGTCGGATCATGGCGTTTGCTGCGCTGACGGTGGTCGGCGATGGCGACGGTCGCGTCGGCATGGGCAAGGGCAAGGCGCGCGAAGTGCCGGCCTCGGTCCAGAAGGCGATGGAGTCTGCTCGTCGCAACATGGTCAAGGTCCCGCTGCGCAATGGCACCGTGCCGCACAACGCGACTGGTGAGCATGGCGCTGCCAAGGTGCTGCTGGCACCGGCTCCTGCCGGTACCGGTATCATCGCCGGCGGTCCGATGCGCGCGGTCTTCGAAGTCATGGGCATCACCGATGTCGTCGCCAAGAGCCTGGGTTCGTCGAACCCGTACAACATGGTTCGTGCGACCTTCGACGCCCTGTCGCGCATGACGACCGCCTCCGAGGTGGCCGCCAAGCGTGGCAAGACGATCGAAGAGATCTTCAACTGAAGCGTCGATCGGCAAGGAAAGACACCATGTCTGAAAATACCGACAAGAAGACCGTCAAGGTCAAGCTGGTCAAGAGCCCGATCAGCACCCGCGCTTCGCACCGTGCCACGGTCCGCGGCCTGGGTCTGCGCAAGCTCAACAGCGAGTCCGTGCTGGAAGACACCCCGGCGGTGCGCGGCATGATCAACAAGATTTCGTACCTGGTGAAGGTGCTCTAATCATGGAACTCAATTCGATCAAGCCGGCAGAAGGCGCCAAGCACGCCAAGCGCCGCGTCGGTCGCGGCATCGGTTCCGGTCTGGGCAAGACCGCCGGTCGTGGTCACAAGGGTCAGAAGTCTCGTGCAGGCGGCTACCACAAGGTGGGCTTCGAAGGCGGTCAGATGCCGCTGCAGCGTCGCCTGCCCAAGCGTGGCTTCAAGTCGCACCTGCTGAAGTTCAATGACGAAGTCACCCTGGCTCAGCTGCAGGATCTGTCGGTCGAGGAAATCGATCTGGCCGTCCTGAAGAACGCCGGTCTGGTGAGCGTGCGTGCACTGAACGTCAAGGTCGTCAAGTCCGGCGAACTGTCGAAGAAGGTTGTCCTGAAGGGCATCGGCGCGACCGCCGGCGCCAAGGCGGCCATCGAGGCGGCAGGCGGATCGATCGCGGCCTGATCGGCCACGACGTCGGCTACATCTCGACTCGAGCAACAGGTTCCAAGTGGCATCCAACGCAACACAACTGGCCAAGAGCGGAAAGTTCGGCGACCTCCGTCGTCGCCTTGTCTTCCTGCTGCTTGCACTGGTGGTCTACCGCATCGGCGCCCATATTCCCGTTCCAGGCATCAATCCTGACCAGCTGGCACAGCTGTTCAAGAGCCAGGAGGGCGGGATACTGAACCTGTTCAACATGTTCTCCGGCGGTGCGCTGTCGCGCTTCACCGTCTTCGCGCTGGGCATCATGCCCTACATCTCGGCCTCGATCATCATGCAGCTCATGGGCTATGTGGTGCCGACGCTGGAGGCGCTGAAGAAGGAAGGCGAGGCAGGTCGTCGCAAGATCACGCAGTACACCCGCTACGGTGCCCTGGCGCTGGCTCTGTTCCAGTCGATCGGCATCGCGGTGGCGCTGGAAGGCTCCCCGGGCCTGGTGATCGATCCGGGTCCGATGTTCCGCATCACGGCGGTGGTCAGTCTGACGGCTGGCACGATGTTCCTGATGTGGCTGGGTGAGCAGATCACCGAGCGGGGTCTGGGCAACGGCATCTCGATCCTGATCTTCGCGGGTATCGCGGCGGGCCTGCCCAGCGCGATCGGCGGCCTGATCAACCTGGTCAACACCGGCGCGATGAGCATCATCGTCTCGCTGCTGATCATCGCGATCGTGATCGCCGTGACCTATGTGGTGGTCTTCGTCGAGCGGGCTCAGCGCAAGATCCTGGTCAACTACGCCAAGCGCCAGGTCGGCAACAAGGTCTATGGTGGCCAGTCGTCGCACCTGCCGCTGAAGGTCAACATGGCCGGCGTGATCCCGCCGATCTTTGCCTCGTCGATCATTCTTCTGCCCGCCACGGTTGTTGGCTGGTTCGCCACCAGCGAAAGCATGAGCTGGCTGAAGGATGTGTCTGCGGCACTGTCGCCGGGTCAGCCGATCTATGTGCTGCTGTATGCAGCGATGATCGTGTTCTTCTGCTTCTTCTACACGGCGCTCGTGTTCAACAGCCGCGAGACTGCTGACAATCTGAAGAAGAGTGGCGCGTTCATTCCGGGCATCCGTCCGGGTGACCAGACCGCACGCTACATCGACAAGATCCTTGCTCGTCTGACGCTGGGTGGCGCGGTCTACATCACGCTGGTGTGTCTGCTGCCCGAGTTCCTGGTCCTGAAGTACAACGTGCCGTTCTACTTCGGTGGCACTTCGCTGCTGATCATCGTGGTCGTCACGATGGACTTCTGGGCGCAGGTGCAGTCGTACGTGATGTCGCAGCAGTACGAGGCTCTTCTGAAGAAGTCGAGCTTCAAGGCAGGCTGAGGACATCACGGACCAGGAAAGACATCCATTCGGAGAGCAACGTCAGAGTCAACGTGGTGAGCCGACGAGATGGCCAAAGACGACGTTATCCAGATGCAGGGGGAGGTCATAGAGAACCTCCCCAACGCCACCTTCCGGGTCAAGCTGGAAAACGGCCATGTGGTGCTGGGGCACATCTCCGGGAAGATGCGCATGCACTACATCCGCATCCTGCCCGGTGACAAGGTGACCGTTGAACTGACCCCCTACGACCTGAGTCGTGCTCGCATCGTTTTCCGGGCGAAGTGAGCGAATCCATCAACACAGTCCGGAAGAGAAGCGCAAGCCGCCGATCAAGGAGAAGACCATGAAAGTCTCGGCATCCGTCAAGACGATCTGCCGCAATTGCAAGATCATCCGTCGCAAGGGTGTGGTCCGCGTGATCTGCACCGATCCGCGCCACAAGCAGCGCCAGGGCTGAGTTTCTCGCTCGACTGCTGCAACCGTTTAGAGGACGCACATGGCACGTATTGCTGGTATCAACATTCCGCCGCACAAGCACGCCGAGATCGGTCTGACCGCGATCTACGGCATCGGCCGCACCACCGCGCAACAGATCTGCACGACCTGCGGCATCCCGTTCGACAAGAAGGTCAAGGACCTGACGGACGGCGATCTTGAAAAGATCCGCGAAGAAGTCGGTCGCATGACGATCGAGGGCGACCTGCGCCGCGAGATCTCGATCAACATCAAGCGCCTGATGGATCTGGGCTGCTACCGTGGCTTCCGCCACCGTCGCGGTCTGCCGATGCGCGGTCAGCGCACCCGCACCAACGCCCGTACCCGCAAGGGTCCGAAGAAGGGCGCTGCTGCGCTGAAGAAGTAAGCGCCACTTCGTCGCGCTGGAAAGACTCGAGTCATGGCAAAAGCACCCGTCAACAACGCTGCTCGCCGCGTGAGCAAGAAGGTCCGCAAGAACGTTGCGGATGGCGTCGCGCACGTGCACGCATCGTTCAACAACACCATCATCACGATCACCGATCGCCAGGGCAACGCCCTGTCGTGGGCATCGAGCGGTGGCCAGGGCTTCAAGGGTTCGCGCAAGTCGACCCCGTTCGCCGCCCAGGTCGCAGCCGAAGTCGCCGGTCGTGCTGCTCAGGAACAGGGCATCAAGAACCTGGACGTCAAGATCAAGGGCCCGGGCCCGGGTCGCGAGTCGTCGGTTCGCGCGCTGGCCTCGCTGGGCATCCGCATCGCGTCGATCTCCGACGTGACGCCGGTCCCGCACAACGGCTGCCGTCCGCAGAAGCGTCGCCGCATCTGAGGCTGCCTGCATGAGGTGTGCGTGACTCTTGCAGTCACGGCATCGGATTGCCTTATAATCGCAGGTTCGCCGGCGAGCGCCATAGCGTGCTCGCCGGCAATCTCGTTGAAGAGCCGCGCTGTGCGGCTCCTCTCATCCCTGAAGACCACCGTCATGGCGCCTGGCGCGCACATGACTCGCGCACGATCCGCGTGCGTCAGACATTCTCACAAGGACACCGTCCGTGGCACGTTATCTCGGCCCGAAGGCCAAACTTTCCCGCCGTGAAGGCACCGACCTGTTCCTGAAGAGCGCCCGCCGCTCGATCAGCGACAAGGCCAAGTTCGACACCAAGCCGGGCCAGCACGGCCGCACCTCGGGCAGCCGCACCTCCGACTACGGCCTGCAGCTGCGCGAGAAGCAGAAGGTCAAGCGCATGTACGGCGTGCTGGAGAAGCAGTTCCGCCGCTACTTCGCCGAGGCCGAGCGCCGCAAGGGCAACACCGGCGCCACGCTGCTGTCGCTGCTGGAATCGCGTCTGGACAACGTCGTCTATCGCATGGGCTTCGGCTCGACCCGCGCGGAAGCCCGCCAGCTGGTCTCGCACAAGTCGATCACCGTCAACGGCCAGGTCGTCAACATCCCGTCGTTCATGGTCAAGGCCGGTGATGTCGTCGCCGTGCGCGAGAAGGCCAAGAAGCAGCTGCGCATCGCTGACGCGCTGAAGCTGGCCGATTCGATCGGCCTGCCGGGCTGGGTTGCCGTCGACATCGCCAAGATGGAAGGTACCTTCAAGAAGTCGCCGGACCGCGACGAGTTCGGTGCCGAGATCAACGAATCGCTGATCGTCGAACTGTACTCGCGCTGATGTGCGAGAGGGCGCTTGCGGTCGTGCCGCAGGCGCCATCGGCCTCCTTGCGTCCCGGGCGCACGGAGGCTTTTCAATGCCCGGTGGGTCCATCAGCCTTATCGGTGTAACGAGCCGAGGGTATTGACAGGAACTTTGAATGCAAACCAATCTGCTGAAGCCCAAGGCCATCAACGTCGAACCGCTGGGCGGTCACCGTGCGAAGGTGACGCTGGAGCCGTTCGAGCGTGGCTATGGTCACACCCTGGGCAACGCGCTGCGCCGCGTGCTGCTGTCGTCGATGGTCGGCTATGCGCCCACCGAAGTGACGATCGCTGGCGTGCTGCACGAGTACTCGACGGTGGATGGCGTTCAGGAAGACGTGGTCCACATCATGCTCAACCTGAAGGGCGTGGTGTTCCGTCTGCACAACCGCGACGAGGTCACGCTGGTCCTGCGCAAGGAAGGCGAAGGCCCGGTCACCGCGCGCGACATCCAGACGCCGCACGATGTCGAGATCATCAACCCGGACCTGGTCATCGCGCACCTGGCCCAGGGCGGCAAGCTCGACATGCAGATCAAGGTCGAGAAGGGCCGTGGCTACGTGCCGGGCACGATGCGCCGCTACGCGGACGAGCCGACCAAGTCGATCGGCCGCATCGTGCTGGATGCCTCGTTCTCGCCGGTCAAGCGTGTCAGCTACACGGTCGAGAGCGCCCGCGTCGAGCAGCGCACCGATCTGGACAAGCTGGTGATGGAGATCGAGACCAACGGTGCGATCTCCCCGGAAGAGGCCGTGCGTGCCTCGGCCAAGATCCTCGTCGAGCAGCTGGCGGTGTTCGCGCAGCTGGAAGGCAACGATCTGGCCGGCATCGTCGAGCCGGCGCCGCGTGCCCAGCACTTCGACCCGATCCTGCTGCGTCCGGTCGACGAGCTCGAGCTCACCGTGCGTTCGGCCAACTGCCTGAAGGCCGAGAACATCTATTACATCGGCGACCTGATCCAGCGCACCGAGACCGAGCTGCTGAAGACCCCGAACCTGGGTCGCAAGTCGCTCAACGAGATCAAGGAAGTCCTGGCTTCCCGTGGTCTGACCCTCGGCGCGCGCCTGGAGAACTGGCCGCCGCAAGGTCTGGACAAGCGCTGATCCAGCGCTGACCCGGACTCATTCGGGCGAGCCGTTCCGGCGGCCGCCCGGTCCCCCGGTGGTACCTGATCCGGCCATCGGCATTAATTCAACGAAAGGACTTCACCATGCGTCACGGCAACGGCCTCCGCAAGCTCAACCGCACCTCGTCGCACCGTCTGGCGATGCTGCGCAACATGGCCAACTCGCTGATCGAGCACGAGGCCATCAAGACCACCGTGCCCAAGGCCAAGGAACTGCGTCGCGTCGTCGAGCCGCTGATCACCCTGGCCAAGGAGCCGACGCTGGCCAACAAGCGCCTGGCCTTCGACCGCCTGCGCAACCGCGACAACGTCGTCAAGCTGTTCAACGTGCTGGGCCCGCGCTTCCAGACCCGTCCGGGCGGCTACACCCGCATCCTGAAGATGGGTTTCCGCGTCGGCGACAACGCGCCGATGGCCTTCGTCGAGCTGGTCGACCGTCCTGATGTGGACGCGGCTGCTCCGGCCGAGCAAGCGGCCGAGTGATCGGCCTGATGCCGCTGGGCAAAGATTTTCTTTTCGAAAACTCTTGCCGCGGCGGCGTCTAAAGGTTTAGAATCTGATTCTTCAGTCGCGGGGTGGAGCAGTCTGGTAGCTCGTTGGGCTCATAACCCAAAGGTCGTCGGTTCAAATCCGGCCCCCGCAACCAGATTCAGTCGTGGTCAGGATATTCGCCAGAAACCTGATGACGTGAAAGGCAAGCAAAATGCTGCTGTCTTTCGAAGCGATTTCAGTCGCGGGGTGGAGCAGTCTGGTAGCTCGTTGGGCTCATAACCCAAAGGTCGTCGGTTCAAATCCGGCCCCCGCAACCAAGTCAGAAAAAGCCGATTCGATCAAATTCGAATCGGCTTTTTTATTTTCTTTTCAGAAGAATTCGACACCGCCGTCCTGATTCTTGGCCTGGAGCAGGCCGCAGGCGGTCAGGGTCTCGTACGACAGCGCCAGATTGCGGCCATTTTCCTTGGCGTGATAGACCGACTGGTCCGCCCGCTCGAAGGCGCTGCCCGGGGTGTCGCAGGCATCGATGGCGGTGAATCCGATGCTGACCGTCAGGTGCTCCACCCGCGGAAACGGTGTCTTCTCGACCTTGTCTCGAAAGCGCTCGAACGCGGCCTCTGCGCCTTGAGCATCATTGCAGCGCAGCAGCACCACGAACTCCTCGCCGCCGAAGCGGTAGAGCCTGTCGCTGGCGCGGAAGGTGCTCTTCATCAGTTGCGCCACCAGGATCAGCACCTCATCACCGATCAGGTGGCCGTGAACATCGTTGACCCGCTTGAAGTGGTCGATGTCGATGACACCGAGCCAGTGACCACCTTCCGTGCCCTGGCGGCGCCGTTCCAGGCCTTCAGCGGTCGATGCGCTGCCTGCATCGAGATTCAGCGCGGCACGAACGAAGGTCTCGTCGAAGGACTTGCGGTTGAGCAGCCGGGTCAACGAATCGCGTTCATTCTCGTCCAGCAGCGCGTGCAGGTGCATGCTGAAGCGCTGGATCGCATTCACGGTCCGCAGGAGTTCCTTGCTGATGACCGTGCTGGTGGTGATTTCCACCACCGCGATCTCGTCGCTGTCGCCGGTCAGCGGTACCAGCGTGCGGATGCCGCCCTGCTGCGCGGACACGGGCAGCAGCACGGGTTCGCTCAAGGTGATGCAGTGCAGCAGCAGCGGCTCTTCTTCTGCGGCAAGTGGCTCGTCCGGGGCAAGCTGATCGAACTGGCCGTGATGGCGGGTCACATACCACTTGCGCTGTTCTGCGGCATGGCTGCGCAGCACGCGCAGCCGCAGCGGAGCGAGGAGTTCAGCGAACAGGTCGACGAAACAGCTGTCGAGCGCGGCCGGGTCGCGCTGCCCGGCCAGTTGGGCCATGTGCTCGACAAGGTGTGACATGCGAAGACCTGGGACTCCGTGGAGAACAAGGATGGGAATCAGCCGCGCACGAAGAGCGTGCGCAGCGGCTCGTTGCCGAGCTGGCGACTCCAGTGACCATGCACCGCAGGATCGAACACCGCGCCTGCGGGCAGCACATCGGCCGAATAGAAATGCTGTCCGGCGCTGAAGATGCGCGAGCTCCCATCCTGCAGCCCGATCTCCATCTGGCCCGACAGGATGAAGACCCACTGCGGCTCGCCGGTGCAGTGAAAGTCGCTGCGAAATCCTGGCGGACTTTCGCGCAGCTGCAGCTCGCGTGCGGGCAGGGGTGACGACAGCCGTGCGGCAGGCTTGCCCTGGTCCAGCGCGATCGCCTGCTCGCGGAAGCGGGCACGCCCGTCGCTGTCGGTGAACAGGAGGGTCTGCAGGAAGATCGGCGGGGTGTCGGACGCAGGCTGGCTCATGTCGGAGGTGCGTGAAGTCGTGAACATCCGGGATTGTGCGTGCAGCATGGGGGCAATCGTCCAGGACGAATTGGACCTGATGTGCGGGCCACACAGGCTCCGAATAGTGCGGCTCCAGCCGGTCAGACTCTCGGCAACAGGAGTTGTGCTAGAAAGCCACCCCATCATGATGAGCGACCTTGTTCTCCAATCCTGGAACCCGACCGATCCTGGCGAGGCGCGTGCGCTGGTCAGTGCGGTCATCGCCCGTGCTCAATCCGAAGGGGTCGAGCTGTCCACGCCGCCGGTCGAGCCTGACAACTGCTGCGGCAACGGCTGCATCGGCTGCGTCTGGGACGGCTTCTACAGCGAGCTGGGCTACTGGCGCGACGAGGCGCTGCTGCGCTGGGCAGCCTGAGGGGCCGTGCATGCTCTGGCCCGCGATGACACCGCCCGACTACAGCGGGCTGGATGACGAGGCTCTGGCGCGAATCCAGCCGGCCCTGAAGATCGAGGCCGAGGCGCTGATCGCAGAAGTCATGGCCCGCGCGCAGCGTCATGCGGTGGCCGATGCGCTCCCGTCGGCGCCGCAGAGCCCGGTGAGCTGCTGCGGCCGTGGCTGCAGCAACTGCGTCTGGATCTATTTCTATGGCGAAGTGATGTTCTGGCGCGATGCCGCCCTGAGTCACTGGCTGCCTGCCAGACCGGTCACGGACTGACTCTCCGCGCACGGCGTGCCCCGCGGATGCGGGAGTGGTGACCCGTCAGTACCCCTCCACGATCGTGATTCTCGATCGTCATGGAGGGTGTCATGTTCAATGCGCATGGGGTGCTGCGCTGTTCTTGCGAGGTGGCTCTCGTCTGCTTGGCGCTGCTGCTTGCCGTTCCAGGCTGGTGCAGCAGCGAGCGTACGGCGGTTTCGATGTCCGTCCTCGAACTGGAAGTGCTGGCGCAGATCAACCAGATCCGGGCGCAGCACGGCCTGTCGGTGCTGGCGCCCGATCCGCGCCTGCAGCAGGCGGCAGCCCATCATTCGACCGACATGGCGGTCTCGCGCTGTTTCCAGCATGACGACTGCGACGGCGGGCGCTGGTCCGAACGCATTCAGGCCCATTACCCGCATGCGCAGCGCATTGCCGAGAATATCGCGGCGGGGCAGGACAGTACCGGTGCGGTGGTCGAGGGCTGGATGCGCAGCGAAGTGCATCGCGCCAACATCCTGAGACCGGAATGGCGAGGCACCGGCATCAGCCTGGTCAGCCTGCCGGGCAGCCCCTATGGCCACTACTGGACCCAGACCTTCGGGACGCTGCCGGCGCCCGTGCCGATGCCGATGCCGGAGCGCATGAGCCGTTCTTCGGCGCGCTGAGCCTGGTGCGAGCGCTGCAGGGCCAGCGCCCCCAGCAGCGTCAGCAGCAGCGAGGCGGGAATCAGTGTCTCCACGCCCGCCAGCCCGTAGAGACGCGCACCGGACCAGGCGCCCAGCGACATGCCCAGATACATCGCCGAGGCATTGGCCGCCAAGGCCAGGCTGCGCAAGGCAGGCGGCACCAGCTGGATCAGGCGCTGCTGCTGGGGGGCGGCGAACAGCAGGCCGCAGACCGACCACAGCATCATCAGCAGCACGCCGGGCAGAGGCCGGGCGGGTGCCAGCATCAGGCCGGCAAAGGCGAGCGTCAGGCCCAGCATCGAGAAGCGAATCAAGCGCACCGGGCCGAGGCGGCTGCCGAAGCGCCCGGCCAGCAGATTGCCGATCACGCCGCCCAGTCCGAACAGCATCAGCAGGGTGGTCATGTCGCCGCTGGCCAGACCGAAACGCTGGATCATCAGTGGCACCAGCAGGGTGTAGGCGCAGAACTGGCCTGCCATCAGCAGCAGCATCATCAGCAGCGCCCAGGCGGTGGCCGGGCGCTCGAGCACCCTCAGGAAGCCGGAGCCGGCAATGCGCGGGCCTGCCGTGCCCTCATCCAGCGCGCGCCACAGCATGAGGCCCAGCAGCGGCGAGCCGATCGCCAGCAGCATGAAGATCGTCCGCCACGAGCCGACATGGCCCAGCCAGGCCGCCAGCGGCGTGCCCAGCACGATGGCCAGCGTCATGCCGGCGAAGATGGTGGCCAGTGCGCTGGCTTGGCGCGAGGGTTCCACCAGGGCCGCGCCCTGGGCGGAGGCGGCCGGTCCGATGGCGGCAGCTCCCAGCGCCATCAGCACGCGGGCGGCTAGGCCTGCGCTCCAGTCCGGCGCCATGACCGTGGCCAGGGCGCCGAGGCCCAGCAGCAGCAGGCCCCCGCTGATCAGCTCGCGGCGAGGCCGATGGCCGAAAAGAACCTGCAGCAGCGGTGCCGCCACCGCAAAGGTCAGCGAATGCACCGCGACCAGCTCGGCGATGCGTGCCGGCGTGACCTGCCAGGCGCTGGCCATCGCCTCCAGCAGG
Source organism: Sphaerotilus sp. FB-3 (assembly GCF_023706025.1). NCBI lineage: Bacteria > Pseudomonadati > Pseudomonadota > Betaproteobacteria > Burkholderiales > Sphaerotilaceae > Sphaerotilus > Sphaerotilus sp. FB-3. The sequence continues at coordinate 366,163 of NZ_BQWE01000011.1, forward strand.
CCGATCACCGCCAGCGAGGCGGTGCCGAAGAGGAAGTAGCTTGCGCCCAGGGCCGGCAGCAGCAGGCGGGCATGTCGAGCGGAAACAGCGTGACCCATGATGAACGGAGTCTCCGCCGTGCTGACGTATATTGGAAATCGTTTGTCTGTCTAGGAGGTATCGGTGTGATCGATCTGAAAGGGGTGGACCTGAACCTGCTGGTCTCGCTGTCGGTGCTGCTGGACGAGGGCAATGTGACCCGGGCGGCGCAGCGTCTGCATGTGGGGCAGCCGGCGCTGTCCGCGCAGCTGGCGCGGCTGAGACGGCTGTTCGACGATCCGTTGCTGGTGCCGGCGCCGGGCGGACGCGGCATGGCGGCCACGCCGCGTGCACAGGCCCTGGTCGAGCCGCTCCATGAGGCGCTGCGCGGTCTGGAGCAGCTGGTGCGTCAGCGTCCGGATTTCGATCCGCACCGTGACGAGCGCGTCTTCCAGGTGGCCGAGACCGACAATGCCTCGGTGATCGTCGGGCTGCCGCTGATCGAGGCGATGGCCCGGCAGGCCGGGCCGGGCGTGCGACTGGCACTGCGTGCGCCCGATGCGCCCGATGCGATCGCGCAGCTCGAGCGGGGCGACATCGATCTGCTGATCGGCACCGCCGACCGTGTTCCGGGCGCGATGCGATCACGCCAGCTGCTGACCGAGCGCTTCGTGCTGGTGCAGCGGCGCGGGCACCCGCGGGGCAGCGGGCCGCTGGATCCCGAGACCTACTGCCGGCTGACCCATGTGGTGGTCAGCACCACCGGCGGCAGCCACATCGGGCTGCTGGATGCGCATCTGGCCGGGCTGGGGCGTCGGCGCGAGATCGCGCTGTCGGTCCAGCATTTCACGCTGCTGCCGGAGATCGTGCGGGTGACCGATCATGTGGCGACCTTGCCGAGCCGTCTGGCCGAGCGTCATGCCGCGACGCTGGAGCCATTCGAGCTGCCCTTCGCGTCACCGCTGTTCTCGCTGCATGCGGCATGGCATCCGCGTCAGCATGCCGATCCGGCCTTGCGTTGGCTGCGGCAGCTGCTGGTCGATGCGCTGGCTGCGCAGGCATGAAAAAAGCGACCCGAAGGTCGCTTTCCTGGCAGGGCGTGTCATCAGCGGGTCATCCGCAGCGCGGACGATCCGGTGACGGGCACGATCACTGCAGCTTGATCTCGACGTCGACGCCAGCCGGCAGGTCGAGCTTCATCAGCGCGTCGACCGTCTTGTCGGTCGGGTCGATGATGTCCATCAGACGCTGGTGCGTGCGGATCTCGAACTGGTCGCGCGAGGTCTTGTTGACGTGCGGCGAACGCAGGATGTCGAAACGCTGCATGCGGGTCGGCAGGGGCACCGGGCCCTTGACGATCGCGCCGGTGCGCTTGGCGGTATCGACGATTTCCAGGGCCGACTGGTCGATCAGCTTGTAGTCGAACGCCTTCAGGCGGATGCGGATCTTTTGCTTCTGCATGACTTTTCCTTCGTAAAGAGCGATGCGGCCGGCGGCATCATGCCGCCTTGCTTGGCCGCGGAGAGGGAAGGGAAGGACTCACCCAGGCGAGGCCTTCCCGTCACACAAGAGCTCAGGCGATGATCTTGGCAACCACGCCGGCGCCGACGGTGCGGCCGCCTTCGCGGATGGCGAAGCGCAGACCTTCTTCCATGGCGATCGGGGCGATCAGCTTGACTTCGATCGACACGTTGTCACCCGGCATGACCATTTCCTTGCCTTCCGGCAGCTGAATGGCGCCGGTGACGTCGGTGGTACGGAAATAGAACTGCGGGCGGTAGTTGTTGAAGAACGGGGTGTGGCGGCCGCCTTCGTCCTTCGACAGCACGTAGACCTCACCGGTGAA